>JAGBGN010000111.1 GCA_017935945.1 Candidatus Methanomethylophilaceae archaeon
AATTCGTCAAAGTGCCGAATTCACGTTTAATGTGTTTCTAAATGAATATACATTTGAGGGCTAATCGAGTAACCCTGACCCTAACATCCCTTTTGTTTTTTCCTTCTTTCAGAGACTTATTTATATTCGTTTAACAAATGGTTAGACAATCCTGATAAGTCCCGCAGGTTGGTCGTGAATTCGGCCCTTAGTATCTGCGGGCGACGGATATCTTCTCATCCAATATCGATAGTGTATCGTCTCCATGTTCCATGCTCGATCTCACCGCTCCCGCCACATAGTCCACGATTTGGATGCATTTGTTTTGCTGAGATGTTATCTTTTCGCACTTCTTTATATTGACATCAGCTTTGACCGCCTCTTCCTGAGCAATCTCCCTAAGACGATCCAGAGTCACGAACCTACTACGATCCACAATTATGTTCACATCCCTGCACTGCAGTGCGGACATCGAATCTGCAAGAACCTGTCTAAGGAATATCTCATACAGCTGGTTACCATACACATAAACTCCTGAAGAAGGCTGGTTTTTATTCACAACCGAATAGACTACGTTGAACTGACAGCTGACCATTTCCTTGAACAACGCCCTACGTGTACTATCGTCTGTGTTTCCCCATTTGTGTTCCCGCCCATCATCAGGAATCATCTTCGCCACCTTCATCAGATGACGTGAACGCATCATGACTATCGCTGCCATCGAGAAACAAGTAGTACCGCTGGAGCCTAAATCACCGGATTCATCTATAGCTATGACTCCAGTCAACTGTTACCACCAGATTGGATTTTGTGTATCTCGGTTTCCACGTCTGTGATGTCACTCTCCAACTCCTGAAGTTTCTCAAGGGCATATTCCGCTTCTTCCGGATCCATCATCTCAATCTCGATTCTTCTCTTCCTCGACCATTCCCAGAAGTTGTCGTTCTTGTATCTGATTCCATCCGCCATGCAGTCCGGTAGAACCTTTCTGATTATGATCTCACCATCGTCTATGAAGAACATCAAATGGTCCTGAGGTCCCACATTCAGGATCTCGGCGACCTCTTTGATCAGTGTTATACGTTTAGACCCATCCAATCTCACTGAACCCAGAAACTGCATTTTTACCGTAAACGGGATTTTACTGCGAGATTTTAAATATATGTTATCCCAATTTGGTTAATACCCGTTTTTGGGAAAAACGGAGGTACAAGAAATGATAGGAATCGCCATCATGAAGAGCATAACCGAGCTAGAAATCGATGAAACAATTCTCGGGACGGTGATGCTAGGTTGAGTCGCTACCCGTTCAAGGAATGCGTCAACCGCGTCATGGCCGCCTACAAAGACAACCGTGCTCCGAGCACATTGGTCATCATGTCCCGTCGCTACAATGTGATGGAGAGGGAGATAACGGAACTCCATCGTCAGGGCAAGATGTCCACGACGAATCCTGGAAGGTTCACCAGCGATGACATCGAAGCGTTCTTCACATTCCTCAAAACCAAACCCGGCAGAGGTGGTGAACCTGTTCAACTCAAATCGATTAAGAAGGACCTCATAGATCTCGATAAACTCTGCAAGTTCGAGGAGAACAGCTGTGTCGATGTTTTCAGGGCGAGATGTCCCGCACTGACCAAGAACGATCACCACGACCGTCTCCCCGTTTTCTCACCATCCGAGATCAGGAGGATATTCTCCAAGATTCAGACTGTCGATGATTCCGACCCAACCCTCCTCCGCTCATACGCCCTGTTAGCATTGTACTTCGGAGCAGGATTACGTACCGTTGAAGCACAGAATGCAGAAGTGAACAACATCACGTTCACGGAACAAGGTGCCTACATCCGTTTGGTGATCGTGAAAGGTTCAGGCTCCTACGGCCGCCCGAGACAAGCTCTGATACTTCCACAGATGGTCCCTGTCCTGAAAACCTATCTTCAATGGCGCGAGGACTATCTCAAAGATAGTGGTCGTTCCTCCAAATACGTGTTCTTCTCCCTCAACGAGTTCGAAAGGCTCTCGGACAACACGCTCCGCCTCCTGCGCCGGAGAGCCGAGAATGACCTCGACATCAGGTACGATGGTCGCAAATGCCGTAGATCCTATGGTCAGTACCTGAAAGACCATGGTGTGGACATAGAGTGCATCTCCAGTCTCATGGGGCATAACAACACAGATACCACGGAGGACTACTACGCCCGCATCTCCCCTGACATGGCCATCCTCCAGACCATGGAGAAACTGGTCGATTGAGAGGCGATTGATTGACCGATTATTTCTCGATGTCTGGCCAATGGGGGTTCGGGTGTACCCCTCTCCACGCCATTCTTGATTTTTGTCTCTTGTTTCCCTGTGCTTCCATATCCCGAAGACATAATGCAATGAAATGTCAGCCACGGTTCAGCAAACATGCGGTTCCACTTTTCACCGCATTACAAACAGGATTAGATATTCCCTGTCCAATCACCTTGCATGGATGATGCCAACGGGAAACGGGACCTGTTCAAACATATGGTTGAATGCATTTCAAATCCCATCAGACTTCAATTCTATTTGGCAATCCAGAATGGGTCTTGTTCCAAAGCAAGTGAGATCCATTCGAAATATCCCGACGTCCCCCGTGCCACCATGTACCGTCATCTGAACCACCTGACGAAATGCGGACTCATCCAGGTCATCGATGAGACAAAGAAACGCGGCTCCGTTGAGCGCACATATGTTGCCGCCAAGGCACTGGACTTATCCGTCGATTCCCCGGATTTCAATGAAAGGTACTTCTCCATGTTCATCCAGTACATCATGGAATTCGTGGTCTTGTTTCATAATCATTGCATTCGCCCCGACATCAATGTCCTTGAGGAGAAATCCGGATTCTCAATGGCTCCGATATATGCCTCCGATGAAGAACTCGAAGAAGCGATGGAGAAGATCGGTTCCATAATTCAGGAACTGATGGTTTCTGTTCCCACGGAAAGTAGGAAACGCCGTACCATCGGCATGATAATCTCCCCACCGTCGGATTGAAACAACTCTCTGTTTATTAGTATCAATTTTGAAATCATACTGAATAAATACAGAACGACTATACCATATGGACGATGGATACTGAACTACTGCATTCACTCAACCACCAGACCAATGTTAGAAAGGAGGCCCGTTCATGAAGAAGGAACTGGGCTGGAAAGCGTATCTGATCATAGCACTGCTCATACCCACCCTATTGACCATCGGATATGCCACCCTGGGAGGCAATGAGACATTATTCTTTGCGATCACCATGTTCTGCGGATACCCCATAACCATATGGGGGATGTACATGTGGCATGTAGGAAGCGGATTCAGATGGATGAATGGCATTGATTGGTCCAAACACGATCACGAAACAAACGTCCGCATCTGTCGTTACGTCGGAAAATACATCATGGCTTTCGGGATTGTGTTCACGTGGGCGATGTCGACAATATTCGCCTCCCTAATCCTGTTCATCATCGGAACCGTACTGTCGATAATATTGTGCATCATACCTTTCATCAAAATCGGAATTCGCGGACCTGATGGACTCGGAGACAGCATCTTGGACAATCGCAAGAAGATCATGAGCATACTGGCGGTCAGCATCCTCACTATCGTTCCCCCGGCCATCATGCTGGACAGCGATGCTTCATCCACTCCAATCGAGATAACTTTCAACGAGCACTATGTGTCTGTGAAGGCTCCCATGTTCAACCATGATTTCCTTTACGAGGAGATTAACGAAATCTATCTGGACGAGGATTTCGACAGAGGTATGCGCATAATGGGATACGGTACGACGAGCATATGCAGTGGAAAGTTCGATAACGACTCGTTCGGAAGATACGAACTGGCTGCCTACAACTCCTGCGATGCCTGCATCGTGATATCCGTCGGTGGCGAAATCTTCGCTTTCAACCAATCCAGTCTTTCCAAAACCAATACGGTGTACATGGAACTCCTGTCCAGAATAAACCCCATTCCATGATCATGCCAGGGGGTGGTTCTTCCACCCACTGGTCCACATCCTGGCACCGGCCTGCATCGATGACGGGGAACCATGGTGAACTTTTATGTATGGTCCGTCGGATTCTCACCCATGAAATTCCTCGTCATCTCAGATCTGCACCAGAAACGCTCCGCACTCGAGTGGATCAATGCGGAGATCGAGAAGAATGCTGTGGAGTTCGTGCTTTTCTTGGGAGACGTCACTGACTTCGGAACCGGCGAGGAAGCAGCGGACATCATATCATCGATCAATTCCAAGGTCTACGCCATCCCCGGCAACTGCGACCCCAGAGACCTCCCCGAGAAGATATCTGGAGTCTGCACGGATATGCATGGTAAGGCCGTTGACCTGGATGGGTACAGACTCGTCGGACTCGGTGGTTCCAACATAACCATTTTCGACACCACCTTCGAACTCACGGAGGATGAACTCTACAACGGGTTGAAACCCATCTCCTCAGAGGGGATGATCCTCATGACACATGCGCCATCATACGAGGTACTCGACAAGATACCCTCGGGCCTCAGTGTCGGAAGTCCCGCCATAAAGAAGATCGTGGAAGAGTTCCACCCCATCCTTGCCCTGTCCGGACACATACATGAGGACATAGGAGTGGAAGAGATCAATGGAACCACTTTCGTGAATCCTGGACCTGCAAGGGATGGTCACTGTGCCATCATTTCCATAATCGATGGAAAGGTCGATGTTGTGTTGAAAGGGCCCCTCGATGCATAAAAATTAACTCGTCAAATAGTCCCTATTTGATAAGTTTTAAATATGGAACCATGATTAGCAGGTTCGATTACAATGGCACTTTGGCAGGGTAAATCCAACAGGAAATCCACTGGAGGCAGGCTTGTTTCCAGCAGGGGAAAGAGGAAGTTCGAGATCAGCAGAGAGAAGCAGTTCACCAGACTTGGTGCACAGTCCCTCAAGCAGTATCGCGGAGCTGGCGGAAGTGTCAAGGTTGGTATGCTCAGCGCAGAGTTCGCAAATGTCGTCGATAAGAAGACCAACACAGTCAAGAAAGTCAAGATTCTGACTGTTAAGTCAAACCCCGCTGACCCTAACTACGTTCAGCGTAACATCATGAACAAAGGAGCCACCATCTCCACCGAGATCGGTGATGCGATCGTCACATCCAGGCCTGGCCAGGATGGGGCAATCAACGCAGTCCTGCTTGAGTAATCACATTGACACAAACCATTTACCCGTCTCTGACGGGGACATCCAACCTATTCTAGGAAGCTTTTATTAACATGATTTCATTGCATCGTCTATGGCATTCGATGCAGATGTTGCAATAACCCTATGGCCTGAATACTTCGACATCAGGCGCACTAGAGCTGAGGGGAGAAGACTTCCCAAGAACCTCTGTGTCGAGAATCCGGACATAGATTTCATCGCCAAGGGTGCGATGATCCTTGATCTTGAATTCGAGGTTTACGAGAACATGTCCTACCCCAAGAACCCTCGCGGTACCAACGGTTGTGTCCGCGTGGAGAAGGGTAAGATGAGCAAGGGTGAACTGCTCCCCAAGATCGGAGAGATCCTGGTACAGAATCAGGGCAGGTGACCCCGTGATCACGCCAATGGACTCTCGGGTGCTCGATGCCAACTCCGAGGCCCTCGGCGTACCCGTCTCGGGACTCATGGATGCTGCTGGAAAGGCAGTATCATCGTTCCTTGAAACAAATTATCCCGGCTCAAACATTCTTTTCGTCTGCGGACCGGGAAATAATGGTGGCGATGGATTCGCAGCCGCATTGAACATGGATCCCGAAAGGGTTTCTGTAGCACTCCTGAAGAAACCGTCTGAGATACATTCCGACATAGCACGCGAAAGGTATTCCCTACTTGAATGTCCGATACAGATGTACTCCAAGGACCTCCTGTCCAAAGCGACAGTCATAGTGGATTGTGCCCTCGGCACAGGATCTGTCGGAAAGATTCGTGAACCGTATAGGTCGTTCATCGAGGATTGTAGGAACATCACATCCACCATTGTTTCTGTGGACATACCCTCGGGCCTAGGCTCGGACATATTCATTTCACCCAAACACACACTGACGTTCCATGACGTCAAGACAGGCATGTCCGAAGAAAACTGTGGAGAGATCATCATCTGCGACATAGGCATACCAGATGATGCGTCACGTATCGTAGGTCCTGGAGATATGCTGAGATATCCGTTGCCATCGACAGGAAGCCACAAAGGGGACAATGGCAGACTCATGATAGTCGCAGGAGGGCCGTATTACGGTGCACCGGCAATGTCCACCATGGCTGCGCTTCGCACCGGTGCGGACATCGTCAGATTGTTCGCACCTGAATCCATAGCGAACATAGTGGCCTCATACTCACCGGTACCTATGATCACCCAGTTACCAGGGGACCATATCACTGAAGAATCTGTGGACATGCTCCTATCAGAATCTAACAACTATGACGCCGTGCTCGTGGGCCCGGGCATAGGTCGCGATCCTCAAACCGTCTCTGCCGTCCGTTCGTTCATTGAACGTTGCAAGACGCCCTTGGTTGTGGATGCCGATGGCCTCTCGTGCCTACCGGATCATATCGATGCACCATCGGTCCTGACACCCCATAAGGGCGAGTATATGAGGAACTGGGAGGACGCCGACCCGATGACTGTATCCGCCATTGTAGGTTCCACCTTGGTCCTCAAAGGCAAGGAAGATATCATAACTGATGGGTCCACCACCCGCGTTAACCGTACGGGCAATGCGTCCATGACAGGTGCCGGAACGGGGGATGTATTGTCCGGAATCATCGCTGCATTGATGTCCAAGGGGATGACTCCCTTCGATGCCGCATCAGTCGGTACGTACATCTGTGGCAAAGCCGGAGACTATGCTTTCGAACAGAAATCCTATGGTACCATCGCCACCGACATAATAGACATGGTTCCAATGGTTCTCAAGAACACGCTTGGATGAACATGGATCTCCAACCTGTATATGACGTACCAGCCCTCAAGGCCGACCATGCCCTGGTGATCGGTGACCTGCACATCGGCGTCGAATCCCACCTCATGGCCAAGGGTTTCCACCTTACCTCGCACACATCCGATATGTACAATGCCATCTTGGATTCAGCCGATGATGATGTGAATCGCCTGATAGTCATCGGTGATGTGAAGGATTCCGTCCCCGGTTCCACGAAGCAGGAGTACCGCGAGATACCGGACTTCTTCGAGAAACTATTCGACCGTTTCGACATAATAGACGTTGTACGCGGGAACCATGACACCATGATCGAGGAATTCCTCCCCGGAAGGGTCAGGATTCATCCTGCAACAGGGATGAGGATCGATGATGTAGGTTTCATCCATGGCCATACTTGGCCATCTCAGGAAGTCATGGGATGTGACACGCTTGTCATGGCCCACAACCATCCTGCGGTCATGTTCAGAGACGGTGTGGGAAGACAGATGGTCGAACCGTGTTGGTTCAGGGGAACGTTCTGTCGTGACTCTGATGACAGGTACCCGCAACTACCTTCCCGTTTCATAGTGATCCCCGCATTCAATCGTATGCTTGGCGGCTCTCCTGTCAACGTCTTGGACGAGGAACTCCTCGGCCCGGTTCTGAACAGTGACCTCCTCGACCTGGACAATGCTCGCCTGTACCTGTTGGACGGTATAGACCTCGGCAAACGGTCGGACCTCATGATCAGGGGTAGGGAGAGCAGGTTCAAGACCGGAACGAGACGTGGTCCTAGACAGTGAATGACCCCACCGTTTCCACTGGAGATCCAACTCTTTCAGATTGTTTCAGAAGTATCGTATTAAGGTGGGAGGGGAGTCCCCTCCCTGTTTAATCATCAGTTGCGGCTGATGGTGTCGTAGACAGATCCGTCTGCATTCCTGAGGACTGCAGTGATGGGCATCTGTCCGGGCAGGCTGTGGGTTGCACAGGAGTTGCAGGGGTCGTATGCCCTGAACGCCATCTCAACCATGTTCAGCAGACCGGGAGAGACCTCGAAGTTGTGGATGAGTGCCTTTGCCACCTTGGCAACGTCCATACAGATGGGTCCGTTGTTGTTGGTGGTTCCGACGACCATGTTACAAGCGGTGACGATTCCGTTCTCGTCACAGGTGTAGTCGTGGGTGAGGGTTCCCCTGGGGGCCTCGACACAACCGACACCGCGTCCGCCGGCAACGATATCCTTCTGCTTGATGTCTCCGTTGACCAGGTCAGGGTTCTGGGCGTCGACGAGACACTTCTCTGCACAGCAGAGCAGCTCGATGAGCCTTGCCCAGTGGGTGACCAGGGTGTGCTGGCAGGGTCCGTCGACTCCGGCATCCTTGAGGATTCCGCGGTACTCGACGAGTGCATCCTGAGCGAGGGGGGTGGGCATCTCCTTACAGACGTTGAGCCTGGAGAGGGGTGTTGCCCTGTAGAGTCCGCTCTCGGGTCCGTCGACAAGTCCCTTGTATCCGGGTTTCCTCAGGTAGGGGAACTTCTCGTAGGACCAGGGCTCGACAGCCTCGGCGATGTTGTCGAGGTAGTCGAATGCATCGTACTTGGCGAACTCTGCACCCTTCTGGTCGACGACCTTGACCTTTCCATCGTGGATCTCGAACTGGTCCTTGTCGTTGACAAGTCCCATGTGGTAGGTCTCGTGGTAGTAGAGGTCGGGGTTGAGGACGATGTCCATGTACTCCTTGTTGGCGTAGACGACGTCCTTGAAGACCTGCAGAGAGGTCTTGGCGAACTCGACCATGCCCTCGGCATAGCCGATGATCTCCTGCTGCTCCTCCTTGCTGACGGCCTTGGAGACTCCACCGGGAACTCCCATGACGGGGTGGGTGGGCTTTCCTCCGATGATGGCCTGGACCTTCTGGGCCTCGGCACGGGTCTTGAGGACTGCGGAACCGAGTTCCAGTCCGACACGTCCGACGACTCCCAGAACGTTCCTCTCAGCGGCGGGTGCTGCAGGTCCGCAGACGAAGTCGGGTGCTGCCAGTGCGTAGAAGTGCGCAATGTGGCTGTGCACGAAGTGTGCGTTGTAGAACGTGTCCCTGATGAGGAACGCGGTCTCGGTGGGCTTCGTGTTGTAGCATCCGTCGATCGCCTTGGTGGCTGCCAAGTGGTGTGCTCCGGGGCACACTCCGCACAGCCTTGCGGTGATCTGGTTGAGCTCGGTTACTTTCCTTCCAATGCAGAATCTCTCGAATCCCCTGAGCTCGGGAACCTGCCAGTAGGCGTTGAGGACGTCTCCCTTGTCGTCAAGGAAGATCTCGATCTTTCCGTGTCCCTCGAGACGTGTGATGGGGTCGACGGTCACACGGTTTCCGGTGACCTTCTGCTTGTCATCCCAAATGATAGGTGCTGCCATTTACTGACCTCCTTTCTCTTTGACTGCTCTCTTGATCAGGGACTTACCCAGTGTGAATGCGTAGAAGTATCCGAGGGGGTCCTTGACCTCTTTCATGATCTCGATGATCTCGTCTTCTCCGCAGGTGGGATCCTCGTCCAGAACAGGGAACAGGGATGCGACTGCGGTGAACATACTTGCTCCGAGCTCCTGAACGTCCTCGGTGGGTCCGTAGCATCCACGGCAGGGCTGTCCTGCAGAGGTACACCTTCCACCGCATCCTCCGACGGTTGCGGGTCCGAGACACAGGATTCCCTGGTCCATCAGACAGACACCGTCTTTGACGTCGACTTCGTGGGGCTCGTAGATCTTGGTGATCCTTGCGTTCTCCTTCTTCCTGGAACACTCCTCACAAAGGGTCTTGGTGGTGACACCGATCATGGTTCCCTTGGGGGGCAGAGCGACGCCGTTGTAAGCGAAGTCTGCGACTGCCTTCAGCATGTGGCTGATGGTCTCCTGGAGGGGAGGGCATCCGGGAACGGAGTAATCGACATCGATGACCTGGTCGAGTGTCTTGACGACATCGTACAGCACGGGGATGGTGAGCTCTCCCTCAGGTGCCTGGTAGGAGGTCTGGGGGATGACAGGTGCATCTGCGTGGTAGTCTGCCTGGAAGTTTGCGGAGGAGGGGGTCTTGGTGTAGACGTAGTCGAGGATCTCATCTGCTCCAGAGACGAGGTTTGCGAGGGCGGGGCTTCCACCGAAGCAAGCGCAGGTTCCGTATGCGACGACGATCTTGGACTTCTTCCTCAGCAGTTTGACCATGTGCTCGTTCTCGGAGCTCCTGATGGCTCCGGAGATGATGGAGACGGTGATCTCGCCGTCCTCCATTGCCTCGATGTCCTTCTCTTTTCCATCGGCTGCGATAGGCCACATGACGATGTCGGCCATGTCACCGATGGTGAGGATCCTCTCGTTGGTGTCGAGGATGGAGACATCGCATCCACCACAGGCTGCTGCCCAGTAGATTGCGAGCTTGATCTTTCCGCCTGCGGGGGCTCCGGGGAGGAGCTCTCCGAGGTCTGCTGCCTGGAGACCGACGGTCTCCTCGGTTGCAGCTGCGGGTGCGGCTGCGGGGGCTGCCTTGGGCTCCTCCTTGCAGCAGCACTCCTTCTTCTCTGCGGGTGCAGGTGCGGGCTCTGCTGCCTTCGGGGGCTCTGCCTGGATGGAGGCTTTGGTGGAGACGGGCTCCGCCTTGGGCTCTGCTGCAGGGGCGGCCTCTGTTTTCTCGTTCTTCTTGAAGAGTTTGTCAAAGAATCCCATTTAGTTCGCCTCCTTCTGGAGAGGGGTGGGTCCGAGTGCTTTGATTGTATCAACGAACTCGACGATGGTCTTCTGGAATTTCTCTCCCTCAGAAGCGGAAACCCACTCGAGCTTCAGCCTCTTGGGGTCGAATCCGTACTGCTCAAGGACCATCCTGAGGAGAGCGACCCTCCTCCTGGCCCTGTAGTTTCCACCGATGTAGTGACAGTCGGCGGGGTGGCATCCGAGGACGACGACTCCGTCGGCTCCCTTTGCGAACGCCCTGAGGACGAACTCGGGATCGACACGTGCGGAGCACATGGTCCTGATGATACGGAAGTTGGTGGGCATCTGCAGCCTTGCGACTCCTGCTCCGTCGGCTCCTGCGTAGGAACACCAGTTGCAGCAGAATGCGACAATCCTAGGTTCAAAGTCTGCCATTGTAATCACTCTCCTCCTACGGGGAAGTCGAGACAGGCATCGATCTCAGCGATGATCTGCTTGTTCTTGAATCCGCGCTGCTCCATGGCACCTGCAGGACAGGATGCGACACAGCATCCGCATCCCTTACAAAGTCCGGCGTTGACGTTGGACTTGAGGGTTCCGTTGGGCATCTCGACGAGTGTGATAGCGTTGTAGTCACAGCATCCGACACAGACACCGCAACCGTCACAGCGTGCGTGGTTGGCGCTTGCGACGATACCCTCGGAGATGAGTTTGTCCTTGGAGATGACGGTGAGCATCCTGGAAGCTGCTCCGGAAGCCTGTGCGATACACTCGTCCATGAACTTGGGCCAGTGTGCGGTTCCGGCGACGTAGACTCCCTCGGTTGCGAAGTCGACGGGCCTGAGCTTCTGGTGAGCCTCGAAGTAGTATCCATCCTTGGAGATGGGGACCTTGACCATCTTGGCGAGGTTCTCCTTCTCCTCCCTCATGGGGGTGATTCCTGCGGCGAGGACAAGTGCATCGACGGGGATCTCGACCTCGGCTCCGAGGACGGTGTCGTATGCCTTCACGACGTTGCCATCGTATGCGGGCAGGTCGTTGTCAACAGGGTACCTGAGGAATTTGACACCGAGCTGGCATGCCCTGGTGTAGAGCTCCTCGCGGAATCCGTATGTCCTGATGTCCTTGTGGACGATGGACACGTTGGCCATGGGGTTGTTCATCTTGATCTGGATTGCCATGCGCAGGGATGCTGCACAGCAGACACGAGAACAGTAGTTGACGGTGCTGGACCTGGATCCGACACACTGGATGAACACGACGTTCTCTGCGTTGAAGCTGCCGTCTGCGATCTTCTTCTCGGCGACGGTCTGGGTCATGACCTTTGCGTCGCTTCCGTTGTTGTACTCGGTGGGCTCGTATGCTCCGGCTCCGACTGCGAACAGGACTGCTCCGACGGGGGCGTCGGTTCCATCGGTCAGCTGGAGGTTGAAGTTACCGACGTATCCGGGGATGTCCTTGACCTCAGCGCCCTTGTGGACGGTGATGAGGGGGCACTTCTCGACCTTTGCGATTGTCTCCGCGAGGAAGTCCTGGACTGCGACTCCGTCCTCCTTGTGGCGGAAGTTGCGTGCGAATCCTCCGAGCTCGTTCTCCCTCTCGACGAGGTGGACAGGGTATCCCTGTGCGGCGATGTCGAGTGCTGCGGTCATTCCGGTGATTCCTCCACCGATAACTGCTGCGGCATTGGTGACGGGGATCTCGGAACCGACGAGAGGCTCGAGCAGGCATGCCTTGGCGATGGCCATCCTGAGGAGGTCCTTTGCCTTCTTGGTTGCTGCCTCGGGCTCGTGCATGTGGATCCAGGAACACTGGTCACGGATGTTTGCCATGTTGCAGAGGTACTTGTTCAGTCCACCGTTCCTGCATGCCTCCCTGAAGAGGGGCTCGTGGGTCCTGGGGGTACAGGATGCGACGACGACCCTGTTCAGGTCGTGCTCGGTGATGGCGTTGGAGATTGCGTCGAGACAGTCCTGTGCACAAGCGTACTGGGACTGCTCAGCGACGACGACGTTGGGGAGAGTCTTTGCGTACTCTGCAACGGCGGGGACATCGACGGTTGCACCGATGTTGATACCGCAGTGACAGACCCAGACTCCGACACGGGGCTCTTTGCCCTCGACGTCCTTCTCCTCGGGGTAGACCTTGGGTGCGCAGGGCTCGAAGTTCTCGTCGACGATCCATGCTCCGGCCTTTGCGGAGGATCCGCATGCCTCGGCGACGGAGGTGGGGATGTCCTTGGGTGCTGCGAATGCACCGGTGACGAAGATTCCGGGCCTGGTGGTCTCGAGGGGGTGGAAGACGGTGGTCTTACAGAATCCGTACTCGTTGAGCTCGATTCCGAGTGTCTGTGCGAACTCCTCTGCTCCCTCCGGGGGTGCGAGTCCGATGGACAGGACTGCGATGTCGAACTCCTCGGAGACTCCGTTGTTCTCATCGTCGGTGTAGTTGATGATGAGCTTCTTGGTCACGGGGTCTTCCTCGATGTTGGAGACGCGTGCTCCCCTGTGCATCTTGATTCCGTACTCTTCCTCTCCCCTGTGGATGTATGCCTCGAACTCCTTTCCGTAGGACCTGATATCCATGAAGAAGATGTCCTCCTGGAGGTCACCGTGCTCCTTGGTGATCATTGCCTGCTTGGTGGCGTACATACAACAAACGGATGAACAGTACTTCTTCCAGCCCTTCTTCTCGGACCTGGAACCGCAGCACTGGATGTATGCGACCTTCTTGGGGTCCTCTCCGGAGGAGGGGATCTTGATGTGTCCCCTGTCGGGACCGGATGCGCACATCATCCTCTCGTACTCGATAGCGGTGACGACGTTCTGGTACCTGCCGTATCCGTACTCGGTGGCGATCTTTGCGTCCCAGACCTTGAATCCGGGTGCAGCGATGATGGAACCAACCTCGAGGACGATCTCCTCGTCCTGCTCGTCGTAGTGGATTGCGCCCTTTCCACAGTTCTTGGCGCAGATTCCGCACTTGCCCTTCTTGATCATGTTACAGTAGTCTTTGTCGATGACAGCGACCCTGGGAACGGCCTGTGCGTGGGGGATGTAGATTGCCTTCCTGGTGGTAAGACCATACTCGTACTTGTCGGGGATGTTCTTAACAGGACATTTGGCAAGACAGTCACCGCAACCGGTACACTCCTTGGGGTTGACGTACCTTGCCTTCTTGAGGACGGTGACCTTGAAGTCTCCAGCCTGACCATCGACCTTCTGAACCTCGTGGTAGCTCAGGGTGGTGATGTTCGGGTGTCCGTTACAATCTGCCATTTTAGGCGAGAGGATACATGCGGAACAGTCATTCGTAGGGAATGTCTTGTCCAGACGGCACATCACTCCACCGATGGTAGCGTCTTTCTCTACCAGGTAGACATGGATGCCCCTGTCTGCAAGATCCAACGATGCCTGGATTCCTGCAATTCCTCCACCGATAACCAATGCCGATTTACTCAAATCATTGCCTCCGTTTAGGAATACGCGTGTATGGAAAAATGGTATATTAATGGCTATTACGGAAACTTAATATAGTAACGATTCATATTTTAAAGACCAAATTTTCTAAAAACAAATTTTCGATATTTTGAATTTAGTGTAGGCTAAAAATTGACATAGCCAGCAGTATTTTTGAATCATGAATTTGATATTAGCAAAACAGATAATGCTACTCATTTTTTGGTAGATAGAATTTAATAATCACGTTAATCCGAAACGAGGAACCGGATTGAAACCTTATGATTTTGATATGAAATAGTTTTAAATAGTATTAACAATCGGTTTTATCAATTTTCCATTTGTCTGGCTATACATATTTGAAGTACTGTTAATACATCCATCATCTCGATATTACTAATTTGTAATTCGTGTTACTAACGATGGTGAAGAAAGAAGTGCGGAAATCAACCCAAATTGTTGACAGTTGGATGATTTTTTAGGCATCCCTTATCTCCGAAGAGTTAAAATCCTGCTAGCGGAGTCGGGCAGACATGGTGGTCAAATCCATTCGCGGCAGACGCCGCTACCTCGCATGCACGGTCCCGTCGGGAACCAACAGGGACGAGGTCATAGCCCTTTTCGAGGAATCCGCATCGGAGATACCACAGCTGAAGGTGATCACATCGTTCAAGGGGGAGGCGGTCATCCGCTGCTCGCCCGGTCACGAGGAGGCTGTGACCGAGGTGCTCCGCTCCAGATGGCCGGAAAGCGAGTCCGTGCTGTCTTCCGGTACCCTCAGGGCCCTGCGTGACAAGAGGCCCGAACTCAAGGTTCAGCGCAGGCACAAACGCTGATGCCGTAACCACCCCAACAACGTCTTTATATCGGGTGCATTAATCAGGTCGCGTTAAGTAATATAGGAGCGGCAATTATGCAACCCGGACAGATGGCTTATGACAGGGGGATCACAGTCTTCTCCCCCGACGGTAGATTGTTCCAAGTCGAGTACGCACGTGAAGCAGTGAAGAAAGGCTCCACCACCATCGGACTCAAGTATAAGGGCGGTGTCGCACTCATCGTCGACAAGAGGTCCAACAGCAAACTCCTGGAACCCAAGTCAACTGAGAAGATCCATGACATCGACGACTTCATCGGATGCGCCACATCCGGACTCGTTGCCGACGCCAGGGTGCTCGTCGACGAGGCAAGGAAGAACGCACAGGTCCACAGGGTCAACTACGGCGAGAACATCGGCGTGGAGATGCTCGTTAAGAAGATCTGCGACCACAAGCAGAACTTCACCCAGTATGGTGGAGTGCGCCCCTTCGGAACCGCACTTCTGGTCGCAGGAACCGATGACATGGGAGCCCACCTCTACGAGACGGACCCCTCCGGAGCACTCGTCTCCTACAAGGCGACCGGAATCGGAAGCGGACGCCCCGCGGTCATGGAGATTTTCGAGAACGAGTACGCGGACGACATGGAATACGAGGCAGCCCTCCTGCTCGGACTCAAGGCACTGAACTCCGCAATAGAGGACAAACCCAAGGTCGAGTCCGTCGAGATCGGAGTCGCCGATATCGGCAAGAAGTTCAGGAGGCTCTCCGAGGAAGAGGTCTCCGCCCTCATCGAGAAGCTGTGAGGTATCAACATGGTCAACCTTGACGACGCAATCACCGCCAGACTGGAAAGCCATGGCGAGACATTCGAGATACTGCTTGATCCAGCCGTGTTCGACCTCATCAAGAAAGGGAAGGAATTCGACATAGTGGAGTACATGGCCGTCGAGGATGTGTTCAAGAACGCCGGAAAGGGGACCAGACCTGCGGAAGACAAGATCAAAGAGGCCT
>JAGBGN010000112.1 GCA_017935945.1 Candidatus Methanomethylophilaceae archaeon
CAGCACCACGGATCCGGCACCGACACGCACGTTGTTGCCGATTGTGATGTTGCCGAGGATGGCGGCACCGCATCCGACGACCACGTGGTTGCCCAGGGTGGGGTGCCTCTTGCCCTTGTTGAACGAGACTCCTCCCAGGGTGACTCCTTGGAACAGGGACACGTCGTCACCGATGATCGCAGTCTCTCCGATGACCACGCCGGTGGCATGGTCGATGAAGAACCTCTTCCCGATCGTTGCACCGGGGTGTATGTCGCATCCGGTCAGGTGGTGTGCGCGGAAGTTGATGTCCCTGGCCTCCTTCTTCTTGCCCTGGAGCCACAGCTCATGGCTGAGCCTGTACATGCTCACTGCCCAGAGGCCGGTGTGGAAGCGCTTGGCATCCTCCTCGTCCACGATCGCGGGATCCTTCTCCATGACGACGTCGAGGTCGTCCTGGCGGATCTCAAGGTCCATCAGGTGAAGGTCATCTGTTGTCATTGTTCGAACTCCTCGTCCCTTGCGAAGTTCACGGAAGGACACGGGCCGAAGCAGTCCTTGCAGAATATGCATTCGTCCTCGTTGATCCTCACCTTTCCATCCTCCATGTACAGTGCCTTGGGTTCGCACCTGGCCGCACAGAGTCCGCAGCCGACGCACTGCTCCGCACGCACGATCACCTGGAACGCCTCGTCCATGTGGGTGCGGGCGTCCCTCTCAACGTTGGCCTTGGAGATGATGGATCCCTCGCGGTATATGGTCAGGAAGTTGGCGGATATGTACTCTCCCTCCGGGTCCATCTCGATGACCCATCCCAGGGCATGGCAGAACGGCTTCACCTTCTCCAGGTCGATGGGTCTGGAGAGTGCGGCCTCGATGCTGTACCCGATGACGCAGGGGGAGTAGCCCTCCTGCACCTTGATGGTCAGGGGACCCTTCTCGGGCGTATTGGTCTGCTTGGTGAGTTCGGACATGTCCCTTCCGGAGACCCTCTGCACTTCCTCCCTGATGGACTTGGGTGCGTTCTTCCACCTCCACAGGGCGTAGTCCTTCCACTCCTGGGGGAGTCCGCGCTCGTTCATGTAGTTGGTTAGGTACTCGTCCCACTGGTCCCAGCGGGAGCTGTTGCCGGCGACGATGTCGAACTCCGCCAGATCGGAGGCGGGGCAAAGGAAGCATCCAATCCTGTCCAGTCCGCGTGTGTACCACACGTTGAACGGCTCCTTCCTGTAGAAGATGTACAGCCACACGTGCATGGCGCACCAGTTTTGGATGGGGGACGCTCCGAGCTGTCCGGGTGTCCAGGGGTTCCTCCAGATCCTGGGCTTGGAGTTCCTCGCCTCGGACTCGTACTTCCTCTGTCCGATGAACGACAGCACACCGTCGGGGAAGTTCTTGGTGATGGCTCCCACGGTGGGTCCGAGCTTGTTGGTCTTGCAGCACCAGCGGAAGTCCTTCGCGGGGGGTCCGAAGTACACGAGGTTGCCGAAGAAGGCGTCGGTGGGCGCCTTCTCCTCTATGAGCTTGAGGTTGTGCCTGCTGCACACGTCGTGGACGTGCTCCACGGTCTCGGGGAACTCCAGACCGGTGTCCACGAACAGAACCGGGAGGTCCAATCCGGCATCGATGGTCAGCAGGAGGGAGGCGAGACTGTCCTTGCCCCCGGAGAACGACACGATCGCGGGGAGGTCGTTCTTCTCTATGGTGTTCTTTATGAATCCAGTGGCCTCGGCGATCCTCTTGTCCAGGACGCCCTTGTTGGCCTCCACCACATCGTCCCATGTGTGGGGCATGTCGGTGAGGTCCCTGAACTCCTCGGGCTTGTACCACCTGGTCTTGACGGCCACACCCTTGTCCGCGGCGACCATCTCGGGTCCGGTCATGCGCGCCATACCCGTAGCGATGACCTCCCTGTCGGCGGTGACGATGATGATCTCGTCCCCGACCTCGATCTCGGGGTCGGCGTCGATGACACCGGGTGCCATGAGGTTCTTGCTCTCCCTGACGAACGGTACCGCACCGGGGTCGCAGACGACGTATCCCTTGGAGTAGGACTTGCCGATCCTGTAGGCTCCCTGCATACGGGAGACGAACTTCCATCCGGAGCCCATGTCGTACCTGAGGGATGCGATGACCGCACCGTCGATGACGACCTCGTCCATCCTGTCCAGGGAGGGTGCCTTGTTCAGGATGACTATGTGCCCGTCGGGGATGACGGCCATTCCCGTGCCCTCTCCGTAGTCCCTGTCCAGGATCTCCCTTATCATCTCGATGTCGTGGTCGAAAGCCGGCCTGGCATCGCCGGGAGGGGTGAGGACGATCTCCTCGGTCTTCGAACCGCACACGGGACACTCATGTGTCTCCATGATGGGAAGGTTGCATTCGTAACACCATCTCAAGTGGTTCTTTCCGAGTCTGATCGCGGCCATGGTACTCACCCCTCGTGAGTAAGTGGCGATATAAAGGGTTTCAGCTGGTCGTTCAATCCCTGCGCAAGTGCATGGCCAGCAGCACGGCGGCGACTGATGCCGCGATCACCACAACGATGGCGATCAGGGACTTCCCTATGTGTTCGTCCTCCTCTACGGGATCGGTGACATCCAGGGGTTCGAGGCCGATGGGATCGGTCACGAGGTCCATGGTGTCATCGTTTCCCGGGAGTTCCTGTCCGGGGGTCTCCCCGGTTCCATCACTTCCACCATCGTCCGCAGTGTCATCCTTCACGGGGACCTCCTTCTCGATGTACCTGTAGACGGGTACGTTCACGTAGACGGTCTCCGGTTCCACGTCACATCTCCAGCGGGCCTCCAGGGTCATGTCACCTCCAACGGTGACGCTGTCCACAATGCGCCCCTCAGGATCCGCCCATCCGATGAAGGTGTGTCCATCTCTGGTTGGAACCCCATGTTGGCCGAGGTCGATGACATCCCCCTCGGAATGGTATCCGGATGAGATTATCCTGCCATCACTGGACAGGACGACGAGGTACGGCTTCGCCCAGCAGGCTCTCAGGTCCACATCCTCCAAGGGGGTGAACGATATGCCGGGAACAACCACGGTGTCACCGAACGACCATCCCGTCAATCCACGGGGATCGTCGGATGCGGGTGCGACGACATCATCACC
>JAGBGN010000113.1 GCA_017935945.1 Candidatus Methanomethylophilaceae archaeon
GGTTGTCTTACCGACCCCGTTCGGTCCGAGGATGGATATTATCTGGTTCCTATCGGCCTCGAAACAGATGTCCTCGAGGACCTTCTTGTCATCGTATGAGAAGTTCAATCCGGATACTTCCAGGAGGCTCATTCTCCCGCACCTCCTCTGCTGAGTTTCTCTATGATGTTCACCCTCTTCTTACGGTACGCCCTTATCAGGAGGTAGAGGAACAGCGGTCCACCGAGGAACGAGGTTATGATTCCCACGGGGATGGTGAAATCGGCGATGTTCTGCCCGATGCAATCGGATATGAGCAGTATTATGGCACCCATCAGCATCGAGCCCGGTATCAGGTACCTGTGGTCGTTGCCAACGAACCTCCTGACGATGTGGGGTCCGAGCAGACCGATGAATGCGATGATGCCCATGAAGGACACGACTATGGACGTCACCAGTGCGGCGAGTACAAGCGTGAGGATCCTGGTCCTGTTGACGTTCACTCCCAATGACGATGCGACATCGTCACCCGCGTCCAGAGCGTTGTAGTCCAATCTGTTGTACATGAAGTAGAGGCCGGCGACGATGCACACCACGAATATCAGGCCCAGTTCCTCCCAGGATGCCTTACCCATCGAACCGAACTGCCAGAAAACGATGGTGGACAGGGCGTATTCGTTGAATATGTACTGGAGGAGGCTGATCCCTGCGGAGAATATCGAACTGAGTGCGACTCCTGCGAGAACCATCGTCTCTGGACTGACCTTGGTCACCTTCACAAGGATTATGATGATCACGGTCGCGATCATCGACCACATGAACGCACTGGCCGTGACGATGTACGGATTGTCTATCTGAACGAATGCGGAACTCTGACCGACTATGACTCCTCCGCCGAACAGTACTATCCCTATGGATGCACCGAATGCCGCGGCGTTGGAGATTCCAAGCGTGTAAGGGGATCCGAGTGGATTCCTGAGGACGCATTGCATGACAGCACCAGCTGCCCCAAGCGCTATGCCTGCCAACAGGGCAGACATTATGCGAGGTAGGCCCAGGTCCCATACGAAACTCGAATCAATCGGGTCCACTCCTTGTCCGTATCTGTTGAACAGGATTTCGATGACAGATGATACTCCGAGGTCGGTGTTTATGCACAAGGCTGCTATCGCCGTTCCGACGGTCAGCAGAACCATGGACAATACGAACAGGACCATCCTGCGGTTATGTCTCTTAAAACCCTCGATCCCCTTGTTGTCCATGCTATCCCTCATAAGTGTTTGAACCGTATCAGGCCATCGACAAGGTCCCATCACTGTTGATGGTGACCTCTGCGCCGATGGATACACCTCTGACCGCTTCGTAAACCGCATTCATATCTTCAAGGATGGTGGTTCCCTCGGAGGGAAGTTCCAAGGTACCCTGTATCTTGTTGGGGTTGTCTATGTTGCGGTTGGATTCGGATGTGCCGTAGAACCTCTCGTATACGGACTTTACAGCGGTCTCGTATTCCGACTCGGAGATCACATCATCGCCATAGGCGAATCTGAGTATCTGCAGGGCGTTTATGAACACGGTATCATGGTTGATGCCCGTCCATATGTAAGGTGCAAGGGTGTACGCATCATGTCCTGCGAACATTTTCAGAAGGCCCTTGGACGTGTTGTCTATGTTGACATGGTACCCTGAAGCGTCTATGAAGAGGATGGTGTCCTCCTGCAGGTTGTTCCTAATCTCACTGGCCGAGAAGGTCCTGACCCCTGAATCGGTCCAGTCCGGGGTACCACCGACGATGTTGTTCACACCGGCGAGTTCCAGGGGCATGTAGTATGTCATGGATGATTCGAGTCCATGTGCACCGTTGTATGCAAGGGATCCCACATAGGCTGTCCTTTCGACAGTGATCCTGTCTGTAAAGACCTTGATATCGGAGACGCAGTCGGAGAATGCATTTTTCAGCTCCTGTCCGCGTTCCTCTTGATTCAGGGCCTTGGACAATATGTCTATCTGGTTCTCCAATTGGGCCGTGATCTGGAATGTCTCCGGTTCGAGGAATGTGTACACGTAATCGATCGCAACAGTGTTTATTCCCTGGTTGTCGAGTGCATTCATGATGTTCTTATAATCTGTGTAGAACCCTTTCGGGACGATCACTATAGACGGATTCAGTTCCAGGATGGTTCTGTAGTCATCATCCGTGATACCACAGTTCGTATGGCTGTAGTAGGTCATGTCAGCAGGTGTGGCTGTGTTCGAACCCTCTATGTCAACGAGTGCACGTCCCGCGTACATGAATGATTTACCGAGGAAGTTGTATGAGTCGTTCCAATCGATCATGACACATTTGTCGGCCAATCCGAAGTATGTGGCCCATCTGAAAGAATCCTGACCGATTGCTACGATTCCGTTGTCAAGGTCTTCAACGGCTTCGATCGGTTTTCCAGCAGCATCCACATCGCCTGCGGGGCTATTGCTGTCAGTATTGTCATCCATAAGAAAAATTGCACAGGCTCCTGCAATGATCAGAATCGCCACGATGGCGATGGAGACGATGCCCTTCTGTTGCATGGGTGGAAATTTAGTATCTGTTTAATAATACTATTCCAGAATTAGTAACACTCAAGGGCAGGTTTATAAGGTTTAGAGTGGCAGATTTCCAGTCAATCATCGGTTTTTAATCAGAAAATGGGGCACAAAAATGTTGCTCTACAATCTATGGGTGTTACTGGAAGATGGGGGCGGGTGTTACCCGCCGCCCAGTTTCAATCCTTCTTCATGTACGTGTTGACGATCTTGATCGCACATACATCTCCGCACATGGAGCAGCCTTCGTTCTCCTCCGTGCATCCGCGGGATCTGTACCTGCGGGCCTTCACAGGGTCGATGCAGGTATCGAACATTGTGTTCCAGTCGAGGGCTTTCCTGGCACGGGCCATCCTCGTGTCTCTCTCCCTTCCGATACCCCTGGAGAGGTCTCCGACGTGTGCTGCGATCTTGGATGCTATGACTCCTTCACGTACATCATCCACATCGGGGAGCGAGAGATGTTCGGCAGGGGTGAGGTAGCAGAGGAAGTCCGCACCATGCTGTGCTGCAACAGCTCCACCGATGGCTCCGACGATGTGGTCGTATCCTGGAGCGATGTCCGTTACCAACGGTCCGAGGACGTAGAACGGTGCATTGTGGCACATCCTCTTCTGGATCTGCATGTTCATGGGGACCTGGTCCAATGGAACGTGTCCGGGACCTTCGACCATGCTCTGTACTCCGGCTTCACGGGACCTTTTCACCAGGTGTCCGAGGGTCATCAGTTCGGTGATCTGTGCCTGGTCGGTTGCATCATCGATGCATCCGGGCCTGAACCCGTCACCGAGGGAGAGTGTGAATTCATACTTCCTGGCCATCTCCAGGAGGTAATCGAAGTTCTTGTAGAGGGGGTTCTCCTCCTCATTGTGGAGGATCCATGCCGTGAGGAACGATCCTCCCCTGGATACGACATCGGTGATCCTGTCCGATCTCTTCAGCCATCCGACGCTCTCACGCGTGATGCCGCAGTGGACCGTCATGAAGTCCATTCCATCTTTGGCGTGTTTCTCGATTCCGTTGAAGATGTCGTCCTCAGTCATCTCGACGACGGCATTCCTCCTCGCCGCTGTCAGTCCCGTCTGGTATATCGGGACGGAACCCATCATTACGGGACACTCCTTCAGGAGTCTAGCACGTATGGCGTCAATGTCACCGCCTGTGCTCAGGTCCATTACCGCATCGGCTCCGTAATCCATCGCGACCTTCAGTTTCTCCAGTTCGGCATCCAGGTCCACAATGTCCCTGGAGGTGCCCAGGTTCACGTTGATCTTGACGGACAGCCCTTCACCGATCGCTGCAGGCTCGGCGTCGTGTACAGGGTTGTGCGGGGCGCATATCCGACCGGATGCTATCCCATCCAGGATGAACCTCTCGGTGACGCCTTCCTTTTCTGCTATCTTTTTGATCAACGGAGTCACCGCTCCTCTGCGGGCCTCCTCCATTATGGTGCTCATTGCCAGGTGTAAACAATTGATTCGATTTAAGCCTGATTCTCGCGCACGCGTGACTGTACGCGCGCGATTATCTATATAATAAAAGTGCATGCACCTTTCAGATTATCATGGATGGGAACATGCATCACTCCGACGAGGGCTATGACGCAGACAGCATCGTGGCACTCAAAGGTCTGGAAGCGGTCAGGAAAAGGCCCGGTATGTATATCGGATCCACAGATTCGCGCGGACTCCACCACATGGTGTACGAGGTAGTTGACAACGGAATCGATGAGGTCATGGCAGGTTACGCCACAGAGGTCGATGTCGTCATAAATGAGGACGGCTCGATCACCGTCATCGATGATGGAAGGGGAATCCCCACCGGAATCAACCAAGAGGAAGGAAAATCCGCATTGGAGATGTGTCTGACAGATCTGCACGCCGGTGGAAAGTTCAATCAGAACAGCTACAAGGTATCTGGTGGACTCCACGGTGTGGGTGTCTCTGTCGTCAACGCACTTTCCGAGAAACTGGTCGCAGTAATCGATCGTGAGGGAAAGAGGTTCAGACAGTCCTACAAGATAGGTGTCCCCGACGGTCCCGTCGAGGTCATAGGTGATTCCGACCGTCACGGTACTACGATTACGTTCTGGCCCGACAAGGAGATGTTCGAGACAGTAACCTTCGACTACACAACCCTTCAGAACAGGTTCCGCAACCAGGCTTTCCTCAACAAGGAGGCTACGATCAACTTCGAGGACAAGCGCACCGGTAAGAAGGAACGCTTCCACTACGATGGTGGTGTATCCGAGTTCGTGGAGTACCTCAACAGATCCAAGACCCCGATCCATCCCAAACCCATCCATTTCTCTGGTGAGAGGAACGGCGTTAACATCGATATCGCACTCCAGTACACCGATGGTTACAACGAGGAGATTGATTCGTTCGTGAACACCATCTTCACCCCTGAGGGAGGAACCCACCTCACCGGTTTCAGGACCTCGCTCACGAAGACGATCAACGATTACGGTAAGTCTAACAACCTCTTGAAGGACACCACCCTGGAGGGTAGCGATGTCCGTGAGGGACTGACCGCCATCGTCAGCATCAAGATGGCCGAGCCCCAGTTTGAAGGTCAGACTAAAGCCAAGCTGGGAAGCAGCGTCGCACAGGGTGCCGTCGCCGGTCTGATGAACGAGAAGCTCGCAGAGTTCCTTCTGGAGAACCCCCAGGTGGCCCAGACCATCGTGAAGAAGGCCATCTCCGCCTATGAGGGTAGGGAAGCCGCCAGGAAGGCCAGGGATGCCACCCGCAGGAAGAGTGTCCTCGAGAGCACAAGCCTCCCCGGAAAGCTCGCCGATTGTTCGGAGAAGGACCCGTCCAAGTGCGAGCTGTACATCGTGGAGGGAGACTCTGCAGGAGGCAGTGCCAAGCAGGGTCGTGACCGTGCGTTCCAGGCCATCCTCCCCCTCAGGGGAAAGATTCTCAACGTGGAGAAGGCCAGGCCCGACAAGCTCCTGGACCATGACGAGATCAAGAATCTGGCCATAGCCATCGGAGGCGGCCTGGGCAAGGAGTTCGACGTGTCAAAGATACGCTATCACAGCATCGTGATCATGACCGATGCGGATGTGGACGGTGCACACATCGGAACACTCCTCCTCACTTTGTTCTACAGACAGATGAAGCCGTTGATCGAGAACGGACACGTCTACATTGCCATGCCTCCCCTCTACCGCGTCTACAAGGGCAAGAAGCAGATCTACGCCTACAACGACGAGGAGATGGCCGCGGCCATGGCCGAGATCGGCCCCGGTGCCAATGTATCCAGGTACAAGGGTCTCGGAGAGATGAATCCCCAGCAGCTGTGGGACACCACCATGGATCCCGAGACCAGGGTGATGAAGAAGGTGACCATCGAGGACGGTATGATCGCGGATCAGCTGTTCTCCGTGCTCATGGGAGACGATGTGGAACCCCGCAGGGAGTTCATCATCGAACATGCACACGAAGTGATCAACCTGGATGTGTGATACCATGGATGGAGAGAAGAGACTCATTATCCAGCCCATCGAGAA
>JAGBGN010000114.1 GCA_017935945.1 Candidatus Methanomethylophilaceae archaeon
ACATGGTGCTCACCGCAGTCCTGATTGCTGTGATGGTCAGTAACTGCGGTATGATCGGTTTCGTCGGTCTCGTCATCCCGCATATAGCCAGGGCGTTGGTCGGTACCAACCATTGGAAGCTCATGCCCGTGGCATGTCTGCTGGGAGGGGCGTTCCTGGTCGTAGCCGATATTGTTGCGAGATCGCTCACTACATCGGAGATCCCCATCGGCATAATCACCGCGATAGTGGGAACTCCCGTGTTCGCGTACATCATGATCAAGAAATCCTATGGATTCGGGAGCAGGGATTGACATGATAGAGACTGATGAGCTCTGTGTGTCCATCGGTAAGAAGCGTATCGTCGACCATTCGACCATTCATGTGGACGAAGGCGAGTTCGTGGGACTCATAGGGCCGAACGGCAGCGGTAAGTCCACGATGCTGAAGGCGATATACCGTACATTGGAACCCGAATCCGGGACGATAACCGTCAACGGAGTGATGCTGAAGGATTCATCCCTGCGTGAGAGCGCTCTGAACCTCGCGGTCGTCTCCCAGCACAACTACTACAACTTCGATTTCATGGTCGAGGAGGTCGTCATGATGGGGAGGACCCCCCATAAGAAATCCATGGAGATGGACAACGAGGAGGACCGCAGGATAGTGGGTGAGAGTCTCGAGAAGGTGGGCATGTCCGATTTCAAGGGGCGCAAGTTCTCATCGCTGTCCGGAGGTGAGCAGCAGAGGATCATCCTGGCACGTGCACTGACCCAGATGTCGCCCTGCCTGGTGCTGGATGAGCCCACGAACCACCTCGATGTGAAGTACCAGCTCGATGTCCTGGACATCGTGAAGGGTCTGGGTTCCACCGTACTCTGTGCGTTGCACGACCTCAACCTGGCAGCCCAGTACTGTGACAGGATATACATCCTGGAGGGAGGTCGCGTCCGTTACGAGGGAAGCCCCTCCGAGGTCATAACGGAGGATGTGATCCAGGAGATATACGGTGTGAAGTCCTCGGTCGAGGTTCATCCGAAGACCGGGTTGCTCAACGTCGTCTACTACCCAAGGCACAGTTCGGGTTTCTGATGGAATCCAGGGTCTGTGATGGTGGATGTGCATCCATCATCGCGGACCTATCCGACATAAAGGGCGAATCTATCGGATGATGTCACTATCGGTGGTTGAACTGCACAGAGTTCAGGACCGTATTCATCGGGGGTGAGGGAATGGCATCCAGATAGGTATCATAGGAAGCCGGAATTTGGACACAATTCTAAATTGGAGTTTCTTACTTTTTGATTATCGGTCTTCATGTTTTGACCTAATCGATAGGGGATACTACCTCATTCTGAGAATCCGCTCCACGGATTTTCATCTGACCCTCCATCGATGCCCTCGTTCGAGGCCTGTTCACGCTCTCCAACCAGGGATTTGCAAAGTGCACCCATCATGTAGATCGGTATGTAGATGATCTTCCCATCGACCCTCAAATCGGATCCATGGACCACATATGCTTCACCGACCCTCTTCCCGTTGCGTTCCATGAACCTATCCAGGGACACGTGCCTTGATGAAGGTCCCGACTTGACCTCTATCGGTACGACCTTCCTCCCACCGACGATGAAATCCACTTCATTCACGTGTTTGTCGTCTATGTAGAATCTGGAGAACCTCAGGTCTATGTCACAGGCAACCAGTTCCTGGGAAACCGCATTCTCGAATATCATACCCTGATTCAGGTTCAATCTGTTATGGAGGAATGCTTCCTGCACCTCCTTCCTGCCGAGGATGTTATGGTTGAATGCCTGTGTCAGTAGGAGTCCCGTATCCAGAAGGTAGCATTTCAGGGATGTTTCCTCAGTTGTAAGGTCCATTGCAACCTGTGGGTCGGTAACTTCGTTGCATATGTTGCATATGTGGG
>JAGBGN010000115.1 GCA_017935945.1 Candidatus Methanomethylophilaceae archaeon
CAGAAAATAGACAGTATTCCAATATATGTCAGGGTCCCACCGACGATGGACCATACTGCGGATACAGGGAAATCCCCGAGGACGAATGATGCGAAGTACTCGGACAGTACGCTCACATCGATCAATCCGGTCCATGCCGCTATCGGCAGAAGGACGAGGAAATTGGATGACAACGCAAAGAACAATCCAAACAGAGAGATCATCCACCAACTTGTGATGTATCTGCGATCCTCGGTGACCGCCCAATATACGAGGAACGGCATCAGAATCACTATGTACTGGGGCGTGGGGGGATATATCATGCAGAGGGCCATCATGAGGAACCCGTAGAACATCAGGGCCCTGTCCGCATCCCATCTGCACTTCTTGTACATGTAATACCCGACATACAGTGATGCTATCGTGATCGCCCCATAGACGATGATACGCATCCTGCCAGTAAACATGCTCAGGATCGAATCTCCCTGCGAACCTCCGGTCCTGTCCGTGAGGAACTGGAAACAACTCTCGATCGACCCCTCGATCAGCTGCGGTGCGAACACCACCAGGAGGGCCACGACCGCCCCGAACGCTGCCGCAGACACGTTGCGAACACCGTTCGTCCCATTGTCACGACTCCTCATCAGGACGTAGGCGACCAACGGAAAGAACAGGAACACGGGGAAGAACTTGGTCAGAACAGCTATGCAGAATGTCATTCCGGCAAGGAAGTGGTGGTCGCGCCTCAACAGAACCACGGTCATGACCGTGAACATGGCAGCTATCGTATCCGGCATGGCGGTTATGCATGATGCCCCTATGAGCAGAGGACACATGTAGATGAGGATGAACGCCAGGTTTCCTTTCTTGACATCCCCTGTGGAATCCACAACGAGGGACCTGACCAGATATGCCAGGATAAGATCCGACAGGATCAACGGTGCCTTCGTCGATATACTGAACGCTATGGATGGGACCGTGGCACTGTAGTATGTGTAAGGGAGGTCCTCTGCGAAGAAGAACTCGACTACCCTGAGAACGTCCATTCCGAGATCTAGGAAAACGGTCTGCAGAGCACTGACCAGCCCAAGAACATAACCCCATACCGGCGTGTAGTAGTATCCCGTCACCTCATACAGACCGTTTCCAGCCTCGATGTTACGGATCACCAATGCCCAATAGTCGTTATCGAACACTATCTGGAACACGGCAGCGAAAAGGTGGATCAGAGTTCCTATGATGATCAACCAAAGCAACGGGTGCTTTATCGATCCGAAGAACCCGTTGACCCGATCGATCGTCCCGATACGCCCCTCGCACTCAGACATGGAAGGCCTCCCCGAAATTCGTATAGAATCCACCTGTGAACACATACAGGGATGCTGTATCGGATGGGACGTCCATGACCGCCGTGTACTCCCCTCTGGTCACGACCCCTTTCTGGACCTCGACCAATGTGGACCCGTAGGACAGACCTGATGCGATGACCTGTCCGATGTCGTCTGTCTGGTTTACACACGTCTCTCCCCCGATCACACATATCTGTCCCATGCCGTAACCCACGAACGATATCGTGGAGTATCCGCCTTTGGAGTATCCGATGGCCAATGAATCGGCGATATCGGTGACATCCAATGCGAAATTGAGACCGCTGTTCTTCAGACACAGCGCATCCGTGAATCCGTTCTCGATTATCCCGTCTGCAAGGTATTCATCGGAACGGTTCATGCAATCAATGCCGAAAAGCAGTTCCTGACTGTTGTTGACCTTCATCAGTACCCCGTCCTCGGTGTACAGGGAGCATATCTCCGAACCTATCCAGTACAAGGAACCGCCTGCAGAGACCCACTCCAGCAGCGGGCAGTCGGGCGTTCCGTCATAGACCGAGACAGGGAGGGAGTAGGTCATGACCAGGAGACCGTGTCCGGATGGATCCCCCATGGTATCGGCGATGTATCCGGACAGATCGGTTGAACCACACGTAGTGACATCATGGAAACTGCGAAGCTCCAATGCCTCGGTAATCTGGATGGTGTAATACTCCTGATCCACGTATGACACGCCTGTCATCCTGCTAGCCTCATCGTACAGACGGTCGTAACCCTCGTCGACAAGGATTGTCAATCTATCGACATTGATGAGGTCATCATCTATGAGGACGGCAGAATAGGCATCGGAACCGGATGAATACACACTGTATTCAACAGTCCCATCACCCCATGTCACTGAGGCATCGTACTCGTGGATATCGGAATAATATGTGTAATATTCTCCGACGAACACCAGAAGGCACAGAACGACTGCGAGAACGACTTTGGAATCGATATTCGGTTTCACCACCATGCCTCCTATATTCGATGCTCAAACCATCCATCTGATGATATTCAGACACGACAATGGTTTCCCTTATAATCAATTTCGCCAAAATCCAAATGGATCGTCCGGGCATAATGGGAACATGGACATCAAAGGACAATGAAAATGAATCCAGGATGTGATTCTCCGGGACTATAGTGGAAATAAGATTAAATTAGGGGCCGAAGCCCCTGTTTTCAACGTTTTCAGAGGAATG
>JAGBGN010000116.1 GCA_017935945.1 Candidatus Methanomethylophilaceae archaeon
CAAAAGTCGTTTCGAGCGATGTCTAGGAATCATTTCATCTATTCCATATCGTACATGTAAACCCGGGGTATACGAGCCCGAATAACCAACGGTTCAGACAATGATAATTGAGTCAAGGAATCGATGTAGAGTCGAAACATCACCTGCAGATTGGAGTACCCATCGATGATGGATCATTGATGTGATTCCAGAAGCCAATCGATCAACCTGACGACCCTCACACCATCGATATCATCAAGGATGTACCTTTCAAAGGTTATCACGGTCTTCGGATAGTTGTCACCGATCATCGTGAACGGGCGCATCTCACGTTCCAATGTGGTCTTGTCACCCAGACTGTAGCACACCTGGAAGTACTCCGGCATCCCGTTCCAGTTGACGACGAAATCGACCTCTGTGCCCTCGACATCCAGTACAGCCGCATCTCCGTATCTGTACACCAGTTCGTTGAAAACGATGTTCTCCATGATGCCGTCGATATCATCCGGCTTGTACGGTGCGATGATGTGACGTATCCCCAGATCCGTTGCGTAGAACTTGTCGGTCGTCTGTAGGTAATCCCTGGTCTTGGAATCGATGCGCTCGGCGCGGGAGATCAGGTGGGCGTCCTCCAGGTACTCGAGGTAGTTCTCAATGGTTACATGGGATGTCTTCCGTCCTGCACCGGTGAGGTAGGAGGAGATCTTCTTCGGGGAGGTGCGGTCACCTATGTTCCTCATGATGAACCTCAGCAGGTTACGTAGGACAGCGGGATCGCGTATGCTGTGCCTGTCGATGACATCTTTGGCATAAACGGTCTCGTACGTACCTGAGATCATCTGGGGAATCAGTTCCCTTCCGGGCATGTCCTCGGACAACGCTATCGCCGGAAGACCGCCGTCGCGTATGTAGTCCCTGAAGAGCGTGTCATGATCAAGATCGTCCTTTCTGAATCCCACGTACTCGGAGAACGAGAGTGGGGCGATATGGATCGTGATCGACCATCCGGAGAGTCTTGTCGCCAGTTCCGATGATAGCATATTGGAGTTGGAACCGGTGATGTACACATCTGCACCTGAACTGTACAGGAATGTGACCGCATTCTCCCAGTCCTTGATGTTCTGGACCTCATCCAACAGGATGTACCTACCCCTTCCAGGTGCCATCTTGGAATTGATGTGATTCATGAGTTCCCTATCGGTTGATGGAAGGGAATCATCCCATTCATCGAAGTTGAGATACAGTATGTCATCCTCGGATATCTCTGATGAGATCAGATGGTCCCTGAACATCCTGAGAAGTGTGGATTTACCGCAACGGCGTATCCCGGTCAAGACTTTGACGAAAGGTGTTCCCTTGCCAGCCACGATCTTATCCATGTAGTGGTCCCTCTCCAGGAACCTCCATTCCGTATCTTCTGCCATCAATGGTAAAGTATGTTTTTGTTTTATAAATATTTGATTAAGATATTAAAGTATAATTAACCATTTTTAGAATAGGCCGAAACTTTGGACCGCTATGGAAAGGTCGTCTACCCGGGTTCTACGTGTATGTGAGACAATCCATGAAAACCTTCCAAAAGTGTTGGTCGGTAAGGAAATGAGCTTTTGTCTCTATGATTAACAAGTATACGAACAAACAGAGGGGACTCCTCGCCGTCATCGTGGCAATGGTCATGGTGTTCGCCGGAGCTGCATTCGTTGCGGCTGAGGTTGACGGTGCCAAGATCACCTACATCAGTGG
>JAGBGN010000117.1 GCA_017935945.1 Candidatus Methanomethylophilaceae archaeon
CGAACTCGAGGGTGTTCTCGCACATGAGCTCACTCATGTGAAGAACAGGGACATCCTTGTCATGTCCGTGGCATCCACGATGGCATCATTGGTCTCGTACATCACCAGGATGGCGGTATGGGCTTCCATCTTCTCTGGAAGTGATGAGGACAACGGAGGAGGACATCTGATCATCGCATTGCTCGCCGATATGCTGTTGCCCATCGCGGCCATGCTGGTCCAGCTTGGAGTCTCCAGGAACCGCGAGTATATGGCGGACGAGGGTGGTGCTAGGCTCACCGGTAAGCCCATGGCTCTGGCCAGTGCGCTCAGGACGATCGAGTCCGGATGCTCATCCCGTGCGAACACCTACGACAACGTGTCGTCCGCACACATGTGGATCTCCAACCCCGTTGTCAGGAAGAAGGGTGTACTCGTCAACCTCTTCAGGACACATCCTACCACCGAGGACCGCATAGAGAAGCTCAGGAAGCTTGATGCGGAGATAAACGGCGGTTTCGCTATTGATTAAAGAATTACTGGACCGTGGTTCGGATTCCACGGTCCGGGAAACGATTTACAGATTCTGACCAAAAATTGATCTCAGTATTGTGACCGTGCCCTCACTGGACCGGTTCCCATTTGGCGAGTTCGTTCACTTTGGACAGGGTGGATCCCCTCATGATCTCCTCCCTGGTCCTGTTCTCGCGTTCGTGGACATCCAATGCACGGTTGGCGACCTCGACGGCGACCTCCTTCGGTATCACGATGATGCCGCATTCATCACCGACGATCCAATCTCCGGTCCTGACCCTCTGTCCACCCACAGTGACTTCGATGCCGATTCCACCGTATCCCTTGGGTTCCCCTGCACAGGGTGCGACCGTACGTGAGAATGCCGGGAACTTGAGGTCCCTGATGTCATCGATGTCCCTGATGGCACCATCGATGACGATTCCCCTGACGCCCATTCCGATGGCAGAACATGTTGCCAGTTCACCCCATACGGCGACGGGGGCTCCACCCACATCGATGACGAGGACATCTCCCTCCTGGGCCCTGTCAATGGCCTCGACCGGTTTGGCCCAGTCCCCATTGGCGGTCTGCACCGTCAGTGCGCGACCGACCATCTTCTGTTTGTGTTGGAGTGATTGGGGGAGGATGCCGATCATGACGCCCTGTTTGTGGAAGGCATCGGATATGTTGCAGGTGGTGACCCTGTTGAACGCTTCGAAGAGGTCCTCCTCGGAATATTTCTTGGCGAGCTTGGTGTCGATCTTGACACCGCTCATGGATTTCTTGATGTTCTCAGCGGCACCCTTGATGTTATCGGTCTTGATGATGGCCCCACCGACGATGACGTTGGATGCACCTGCCTCGACGTACAGGCCGGCATTCTCAGCGGTAATCCCTCCAGCCACCGATATGGGAATGGACGTGCATTCGACGATCTTCCTCAGAACATCGATGGGGGGTTCCTCGCCCTTCATCTGCGTGTCGATGCCCATGTGCATGCATATGTATGCGACACCGAGTTTCTCCACTTCTTTGGCCCTGGTGACCCTGTCGGGGACGTTGATCATATCGACCATGATCTCCGCTCCGTACTTCCTTCCGGCCATGACTGCCTCCTCGATGGTGGAATCCTCGGCCAATCCGAGGATGGTGACGATGTCGGCTCCGGCTTTGGCCATGATCTCGACCTCGAATGCACCGGTGTCCATGGTCTTGGTGTCGGCGATTATCTTCTTTCCAGGGAATTCCTTGCGGAGTGTGCGGACCGCTTCAGCACCCTCGCTCTTGATGAGGGGGGTACCGACCTCTATCCAATCGACACCGCCCTCTACCGCCTCATGGGCGATGATGGTGCTTCTGTTCAGTTGCATTAAATCGAGTGCCAATTGAAGCGTGGCCATGCGAGAACGATTGGTACCTCATTATAAACAGGTTGTCATCGAAAGGACAACTAGCCACTCAGCTCGCCCGTCTATCATCAATGTCAGCTCGAAAAAACGATCATCACCGTGGCATTCGAGCATTGCAGGCATGTTTGATAACTTTTGTGCAGATTCAGGACGGTTCCCACAGGTCCTTCCGGTCCTCGATTCCAGACCAATCCACGGTGATGGGTGATCCTCTTGGCGAATTCTTAATAACCCATTGGCACTCTCACGAGAACATCAGGTGGTAAGTTGTTCAAGAAGAAAGTAATCAAGACCAAGATCCTCTTCGTGGAGCAGAAGAACGATTTCGTGAGTCAGATCGCAGAACACTTCACCAAGCAGATTTTCCCTGACCTCTACGAGGTGTACAGCGCCGGTCCTGAACACGATATCGTGGATTGCGACATGGTGTCCTCCCTCTATCAGTGCAACGAGGACCTCAGGAGGCAGGTCTCCAAGGATTTCAAGGACCGTGACTACCTTCGCAAGGACGAGGATTACGACTATGTGATTTATGTCGACAAGGTCAGTTTCGACGAGTGGGCCACCCGTACACCTTGGCAGGGAAAGCAGATCCTGTCTCCCATGAGGCTCAGATCCGAATTCACCGCCACCGACGACCTGGAACTCCACCAGGAATACGTCAAGACGATGGAAGAGGTCAGGGCATGGGTGGAGGCCAACCTCGACGACCCCCAGAAGCTCGCTTCCATGGTATCTGCATGATCCCAGTGATAATCTACGACAAGTGTCAGTGCGACCCTAAGAAGTGCACTGCCAAACGCATGCTCAAGTTCGGTCTGGGCAAGGAGGCCAAGACATTGGGTTCGATACCCTCGGGCTCCATCGTCCTGTCTCCGTTCGCCGAACGTGCCCTCTCCCCTGCGGACATGAAGTATGCGAGGAAGGGACTGGTCGTCATGGACCTCACTTGGACCAATATAGACGAGTTCCCCCGTCTTAAGAAGGTGGAGGAGCGCGCCCTGCCATACCTCCTGGCAGCAAACCCCGTCAACTGGGGCCGTCCGATGGAGCTCAACAGTGCAGAGGCGGTCATGGCATCCCTGTACATCCTGGGTGAGAAGGAGCAGGCGGAGACGTTTTTGGGCAGGTTCAACTGGGCACCTGAGTTCATGAGGTTGAACGGTCCTCTTCTGGATGATTATGCAGCGGCCGCGGATAGTACGGAAGTGGTCCGCATCCAACGCGAGTACATCGAATCCATAGTCTCCGATGATGATTCCGAGTGATTACCGCACAACTGCATGTTCATAAATATGGCCTGCAGATACGGATAGCATGACTGGTGACGATCTTCTGACGATGGTCTGGGAAGCCCTCGGGGACGACAGGTTGACCACGAGGGAGGCCAGCGACAGGCTGGACCATCTATTCAACTACAGGTGCCCGGACGATCTGGCGAAGACGTTGACCAAGTTCCGCAGGACAGGTTTGATCAAGGGAGAGATTTCCATGGAGAAGGGCGGATGGATCTGGTGGGCCGATGAAGAATGCCGTTCGGGGAGGTCTGACGAATGACCGTCAACTTCCAGGAGAACGAGATACAGGCCGCCTGGTCGGACATCTTCGCCAAGGATGCATACCGCATCATGATCTCCGACATCGCTGACAACTACCCTCAGAAGAAGAGTGTCAAGGTCGATTATGCCGACGTGAATGCCTACAACGTCGATTTCGCGATGTTCGTATTGGACAATCCGGATATATGCATAGAACAGGCACGTCGCACCGTGATGTCCCTGGTTCCGAACATAAACCGTCCCGGTGATGCGATCAACGTCCGTATCCACAATCTCCCCCGTGATGCGAAGGTCGAGATCAGGAACCTCAGGGCGGACCACCTCGGCAAGATGATCGCAGTGGAGGGTCTGGCAAGGAAGGTCACCACGGTCAAGCCCCGTATGACCCATGCCCTGTTCAGATGTGCTCGTTGCGGAAGCGAGATGTGGGTCCCCCAGCCGGGAATGATCCTCAAGGAGCCCATGATGTGCTCCAATCCCGATGGTAGCTGCAACAAGCAGGCCACACGTTTCATCCTGGATGACAAGAACTCTGTGTACATCGACACCCAGAAGATCGAGATCCAGGAGAGTCCCGAGGGACTCAGGGGCGGTGCCCAGCCCGAGAGGACATCGGGTTTCGTGGAGGATGACATCGCAGGGGAGGTCACAGCTGGTAACCGTATAACACTCAACGGTATCCTCCGTTCCGTCGAGAAGAGCGAGAGGGACAAGACCACGATCTTCGACACGTACCTCGACGTCATATCGGTGGAGTTCGAGCAGCATGAGTACGATGAGATCCTCATCACCGAGGATGATGAGAAGACCATCCTCGAGATGGCCCGTGATCCGGATCTGTATGACAACATCATACGCTCCATATCACCTTCGATCTACGGGTTGGATGAGGTCAAGCGTGCCATCGCCCTCCAGTTGTTCGGTGGATGTCACAAGGAGATGGACGATGGGACCGTCATGAGGGGTGATATGCACATCCTCCTCATCGGAGACCCCGGAGTCGCCAAATCACAACTCCTGAGGTACATGAGCATGCTCGCTCCCAGGGGAATCTATGCGTCCGGAAAATCCGCATCGGCGGCCGGTCTGACCGCTGCCGCGGTCAGGGATGATTTCGGGGACGGCAGATGGACCCTGGAGGCAGGTGCATTGGTCCTCGCCGACAAGGGATTGGCATGTATCGATGAGTTGGACAAGATGACCGATCAGGACAGGTCGTCCCTTCACGAGGCGATGGAATCACAGAAGATCTCGGTCGCAAAGGCCGGTATCACGGCCACACTCCAGTGCAGATGCTCCATGCTCGCAGCCGCGAACCCCAAGTACGGTAGGTTCGAGGAGGATGCCGCGATTGCCGAGCAGATCGATCTGCCTCCCGCACTCATGTCCCGTTTCGACATGATATTCGTGCTCACCGACAAACCGGACAAGAAGAGGGATATCGCCATTACCGAGCACATCCTCAGTGCTCATCAGCGTGGACAGGCCAGGATGGTCACCGAGGGTACGGAGATCGAGGGCGTCGATGTCAAGAACATCATGGAGAGGACCAGCAACATCAAGCCCGTGTACGATGTTGAGATAATCAGGAAGTACGTCGCATATTCCAAGCGCATATTCCCCATCATGACCGATGTGGCCATGAAGATCATCGAGGACAGCTACCTCAGGATTAGGATGATGGGGAACGGCGGTAACTCCGTCCCGATCACGGCGAGGCAGCTCGAGGCGTTCGTCCGTCTGTCCGAGGCATCCGCCAGGATGAGGCTCAGCGACAAGGTCACTGATGTGGATGCGAACCGTGCGGTGGATCTCGTGGAGTTCTACCTCAGGAAGATTGCGGGAAGCGATGACGGTGGTTTCGACATAGACAAGATCGCCACCGGAATAAGTTCCAAGGACCGCAACAGGTTGGATGTCATCCGTGACATCCTCCGCGAGTTCGGTGACGAGGGACTAACGATAGAGGAGTTGATCCAGCACGGATCCAACCAGGGACTGTCCGAACCGGACGTCACACGTGCCGTCAGGAACCTCCATGACGGCGGAGAGATATTCAGGTCCTCCACAGGACTCTACAAGATGGCGTGATCATATGTTTGTCAGGATTCACAACTGCGATGGGGAGATGATGTTGGCTGCATGCGATGAGGACCTCATCGGCATGACATTCAGGGGAGACGGCACCAGGATCACCGTGAGTGAGCGTTTCTACAAGGGCGAGTCTGTCGATGCAA
>JAGBGN010000009.1 GCA_017935945.1 Candidatus Methanomethylophilaceae archaeon
GCATGTGTCCTTGTCCAAGGTGCCCTCGATCGCATCGATGTCGTGGTCACGTCCGATGACCAGGGCCTCTCTTCTCAGGGCGTAATCGGGCGAGGGGACCTCGTCTATCGCGGAGTCCGGACAGACCATGGCGCAGTCCATGCAGAATATGCACCTGCCCAGGTCCACCTTCCAGAATCCACCATCCATGGAGATCGCCCTGGTTGGGCAGTTCTCAACGCACTTCCCGCATCCGGAACATGAGTCGGATGCCATGGGCATGCTGCCACGGGATCCGAAAATACCGTCCTCATCCTCCGTGTTCCTCGCAGAGGAGAATAGGTTGTGGATAGCTGTTCTCATCATGTGATCACCTCAGAGGTCGTTCCCGCTGTACGAGAGGTTGAAGCTCTTGTTGATCAGCGGGAAGTCGGGGACGACGTTCCCGGGCACGGCATGGCACATGCCGAACCAGTTGGGGAACGATGGGTCCCTGATGTTGTATCTCCATAAAGTGCCGTTCTTCACGATGGCGGAATGGACCAGTTCGCCGCGGGGGGCCTCCACCACGGAGCAGTGGAACCCGTCCGTGGTGGATGGCCTGACCCTCGTCTCGCCCGGCTCCATGGACTGGATGCACTGGTGTATCAAACTGATCGATTCCGTGATCTCCCCGAACCTGACCATGGTCCTCGCCATGACGTCGCCGGTGGTGCGTCCCTGGACGATGAATCCCAGTTCACCGTACATGCCGTAGGGGCATTCGGACCTCACATCCGATGAGACGCCGCTTGCACGGGCTATCGGTCCCACGGCACCGATCATCAGTGCCTTCTCCTGTGTGAGGATGCCGGTGGTCTCCATCCTGTCGATGAGTCCGGTGTTGTCCATCAGGTCCAGGAGCTCGTCCATCTCGAACTTCAGACCCATGAGGAAGTCGTCCAGTTCCTTGAGGGTGCTGTCATGGATATCCCTTCTGATGCCGCCGGGGACGACGTGGTTCATCAGGTACCTGTGACCCGTCAGCCTGAGGTTGATCCTCAGCACCTTCTCAAGGATGCCGTTCCCGATGGAGGATGCCACCGTGAACGCCGTGTCCGTGCAGATGCCGGTTATGGAAGCTATGTGGTTGTACAGCCTCTCCATCTCCGCCAGGACGGTCCTGATCAGCAGGGCGCGTCTGGGGATCTCCGTGCCGGATTCCATGATCTCCGAATACGCGATGCAGTTCGCGACGCATGTGTCCCCGGAGATCCTCTCCACCAACCTGGAATCATCTACCGTCACGGGTTTCTCGAGCAGTTTCTCCACTCCGCGGTGCGTGAATCCCAGCCAGGGGTTGAGCTCGATGACCGTCTCCCCCGCCACGCTGAACCTGAAGTGACCGGGTTCGATTATGCCCGCATGGACGGGCCCCACCGGGATCTCGAACACATCGTCCCCGACAGTGCGGTTGGGGTGTATCGGGATGGACCGGGTGGCGGAGTAATCGTATGGTTCCTTCTGGAGCGGGTAACCCTCTCCGGAGCGCCTGAACACTATCGGGTCGCGTCCGCCGTCGGAGAACCTGATGCCGCTCATCTCGGACATCAGCCTCTCATACGGTTCCGCGGAGGGTATGTCCTCGGAAAGCGGTATGGCGGATTCGCCGGGCATGTAGCTCAACCTGACCACCTCGTCCTTCCTGCGGAGGAGGATGTTTACCCACTGTCCCCCGCCCTCGTCGGCGAACATGGTCATCAGGCGGTAGCCCCTGTCCGTGTGGTCCAGGGTCTCCTGCAGGACGGTGTCCCTCTCACAGGATATGTTGCTGACGATCACAGGAACACCCCCATGAGGGAATCAGCCGCGTTCCCGAACCATCCGACCACCTGCTCGGACATGAACAGTCCGATCAGCAGGGATGCGACCGCCAGGACGACCAACGGGATGTGACGGCTTGGTGATGGATGGGCCTCGACCTCATCCACGGGTTCCCCTGTGATCATGGGGAACACGTTCCTCGTGAATCCTGCGAACACTATGCACAGCAGAACGACCATCGCGACGGTAAGCCACACCATTCCCGCTTCGAGGGAACCCTTCAGGAGGGTGAACTCACCGATGAACACCGCGAAGGGAGGTGAGCCGATGATGGCAAGGGTGCCAATGGTCATGAGCGCGGATGTGGTCGGCAGCGTCCTTCCCACACCGCGGATTCTGGACATGTCCCTGGTGCCGTAGGACTGTATGATGTTGCCCGCGGAGAAGAACAGGATGGGCTTGGTGATGGAGTGCGCCACCATCTGGATGACGGCCCCCAACATGGCCAATGGGGTGCCGATACCGAAACCGATGGCGATCAACCCCATGTTCTCGATGCTCGAGTAGGCGAGCATCCTCTTCAGGTCCCTGGAGGACACGATGAACAGTGCGGACACCGCGAGCGAGAGGAGTCCGAACACGAGCAGGATGGTGGATGCGAACCCGGGGATCGTGACCTCCGATACGGCGTAGAACCTGAGGATTCCGTACATGGCGCAGTTCAGGAGCACGGCCGACAGCAGTCCGCTGACGGGACTGGGCGCCTGGCTGTGCGCATCCGGTAACCATGTGTGCATGGGGACGAACCCGACCTTCGTACCGAATCCGACGATGATCATGACCATGGCCATCTTCATCATGGCAGGGTCCAGGTCCTCGGCGGCGGCCATGAGCGCGGGCCAGTCCAAGGCGGCCTCCGCATCGATGACACCGATGGTCGAGGCGTACACGAGCGCGTATCCCGCCAACGCTATCGTGATACCGACGGAGCACAGGATGATGTACTTCCAGGCGGCCTCCGTGGATTCCTCCCTGGAGTAGAATCCCACCAGGAACGTGGACACAAGGGTGGTCGCACCGATTCC
>JAGBGN010000010.1 GCA_017935945.1 Candidatus Methanomethylophilaceae archaeon
GAATCAACGATTCCCTCATAGTGTTCGTTGAGTGCGTCGATCTCACGGGAGATACGGATGTTCCTGCAGGACATGCATTGGAGCTCCTTTCCGAGTTCGAGTTTAACTTTCATCTCGGAACGGTCCTGAACAACGACACGACCGCACTTACAGTACACACTCATCCTAGAAATAGGCATGAATGCGTCCAACGCAGTGATATGCCTGCCACCTGACAGATAGCTAACGCTGGCGAATGTGTCGTCCATCTTTCTCCCCTTTATGTTATTGAACGCATCGCACACACCAATCCATCCATTCCGAACGTGCGAAGCGCGCAACCACCACTATGGAGATTCCACATATAAGCCTTGTCTAGAGGCAAAATCAGACACCTTTGTACAATCGCCGTTAAGCTCCTCTCAGAGTGGTTTAACGGCGATTGTACAAGAATAAGTTTTAAATACTACAATTTAGGCGCTCACAGCTCCGAAATCTGCTTGACCTGCTTGAGCACGCTCTCACGGATCTCGCTCGGAGACCTGTCCGGACCGACCTTGACACCGTCCTTCATGACGGGCACCTCGATCATGTCCATCATGGAACCGCAGTGGCACTTCAGGTCATCATCGGGGGACAGGGACACACCCATCTCGAAACAGTGGGGGCAGCGGTAGGTGTACTTCCTTCCACCGAACTTACCGCGCTTGGACAGGGGCTTCCCGTTCTTCTCGACGATGTCCATGGACAGGTCCAATGTGGGTGCGTTGCTGATGGATGTACCAACACCGAAACTGGAGACGCAGGTGTCGGCGATGGCGGCGACCGAATCCTCATCCAGACCGCCGGAGACGATGATCTCCACATCCTTGTAACCGTACATGTCGAGCTCCCAGCGGACCTCGTTGATGAGGTCCCTGAAGTTGCCCCTCCTGGAACCGGGGGTGTCCAACCTCACGCCCTTCAGGTTCTTCACGGACCTGCAGGCATCGAGTGCGGCGGTACGCTCATCGGAGAAGGTGTCGATCAACATGATGCGGGGCACCTCCGGCTCTATGACCTCGTCGAAGGCCTTGAACGCAGTGTCGTTACTGCCCATCATGAGCATCAGCGCATGGGGGACCGTTCCCACGGGGGTCGTACCGGTGATCTCCCCTCCGATCTTGGAGGACACGCCATCGCACCCGCCGATGTAGGCGGAACGGTCTATGACACCGGAGATCGCAGGGTGCATCCTCCTGTTCCCGAATGCCAGCACCGTCTTCCACTTGGCCGCGATCTTCGTACGTGCGGCAGCGGTTGCGATACCGGAGGGCTGGCACAGCATCCCGAGGATGGCCGTCTCCATCTCACCGAAGTCGGTGTAGGCACCGTACAGGTTCATCAGGGGAACCCTGACGGAGTTGTCCGTCCTGGGCCTGAAGACGGTACCCTCGGGCACCGAGTGTATGGACACGGGTTTGCCCTCGAGGAGGTTGAGGACCTCCTGGAGACCGCAGAACACCGCCCAGTCCCATCCACGGGGAAGGGAGCTACCGGTAAACTCCGCCCACACGGGGACACCTGCGATCCCACGGCTCTCGAGGATCCTATTGGTGCGCTCGAAGTACACATCCATCGTGTTTCCATCGCGGATCTCCGATTCGCTGGCGTTGAACAGATCGGCCATGTGACCAACTCACAGGTGGAACTTGCTGATTCCGGGGAAGACGGCCTTGGAACCGAGATCCTCCTCGATCCTGAGGAGACGGTTGTACTTGGCTGTCCTCTCTCCACGGGCGGGTGCACCAGTCTTGATCTCTCCGGATCCCCATCCGACGGACAGGTCGGCGATGGTTGTGTCCTCGGACTCTCCGGAACGGTGGGACACGACGACGTTGTATCCGTTGTCGAAGCTCATCTTGGCTGCATCACCGGACTCGGTGACGGTACCGATCTGGTTGACCTTCAGGAGGAGTGCGTTGGCGGCACCCTCGTCGATTCCGCGTGCGAGACGCTTGCTGTTGGTGACGAAGAGGTCGTCTCCGACGATCTGGACCCTGTTTCCGACCTTGCGGGTGAGCTCGGCGGTGGTCGCGAAGTCGTCCTCGAAGAAGGGGTCCTCGATGCTTATGAGGGGGTGGGTCTTGGTGAGCTCCACGTAGTGGTCGGCGAGCTCCCCTGCGGAGAGGTCCATTCCATCGACGTTGTAGACGCCATCCTTGTAGAACTCGGAGGATGCTGCGTCTATTGCGAGGAACACATCCTTTCCGGGGACGTAACCGGCATCGGAGATCGAATCGACGATGATGCTCAGTGCCTCGTCGACGGTGTCGAGGGGAGGTGCGAAACCGCCCTCGTCACCGATGTTGATGGCACCGACCCCATACTTGTTCTTCAGGAGGGTCTTGAGGTGCATGTAGACCTCGGTGGACATCCTGAGGCACTCGGAGAAGCTGGGTGCTCCGGCGGGGATGATCATGCATTCCTGGATCTTCAGGTTTCCACCGGCGTGCTTTCCACCGTTGATGATGTTGAGCATGGGGACGGGGAGGGTGACGTGGTCTCCTCCGATGTGCTCGTAGATCGGGACGCCGTTGCACATGGCACCGGCCCTGGCGACGGCCAGGGAGACGGCCACGGTGGCGTTTCCTCCGAGACGTGTCTTGTTCTCGGTACCATCCAGTTCGATCATTGCCTCATCGATGGCCCTCTGATCGGTGGGGTCCATACCGACGAGCTTCTTGGCGATCTCCGTGCGGACGTTCCCGACTGCCTTGAGGACGCCTTTGCCCCCGTACCTGTCGCCGCCGTCGCGGAGCTCGTGAGCCTCCCATGTTCCGGTGGATGCACCAGAGGGTGCTATGGCTGTGATCCTGTGTCCCTTGACGGTGACCTCTGCCTCAACGGTGGGGTTTCCCCTGGAATCCAATACTTCTCTTGCCCAAATCTTCTCTATCTCCATTCCTGTGCCTCCTTTTACGATCAATCGATGTTGAACTGTCTCATGTCATGTTGCAGTATGCTGCGGTCCTTGTCCGTCAGTTTGGATGGGTCCATCGATACGACGAACGTGCACAGACCGCCATAAGCCTGGATTAGCTGGTGCAGCATCACCAGTGTGTCGTTCAACCCGGCGGCGTCCGTGATCTCATCGATGCAGTCGAAGACCACCACCGGCGAACGAGTGTTTGATATGAACTCCTTGACGTACGCCATCAGGGACCCGAGTCTGCTGACGTCGATCGTCCCGGACCTACGACCGGATGTGAGCGATAGGACCTCGATACCTCCGTAGTCGAACCTCTCCTTGATCGCCTTGACCTTGTCCGTCGTTACGACCAGCATCCTGTAGACCTTGTGGTCGAACATCCCCATGAACCTGTAGATGCGGTCGGGTTCCGGTTCGAAGAAAACGTACGACCTACCGTAGACGATACCCTGCTCGTTGAGGTCCTTCCCGGTGTTCTGTATCTTGGGCTCCTTCCTGCGTCTGAACAGGGAGTGCTTCTTCTTCACCGGAGCCTCGGGGACCATCTCTATCTTCGCCTCGGTGCTGCGCATTATCTCCAGCACATCCGAGGATTTGAACGGCTTGTCTATGAACCCCTTGATGTAGGGGTTGTCCTTCGGAACGAGTTCGGAACTGCTCTTGATGAGGATGATGTTCAGACCGCCGTCGAGACCGGCCTCCCTGACACCGGAGATCATCCTGAGTCCGTCCTCGTCCCCGACCCACGTATCCAACAGGACTATCTGGGGCGGGGAGGAAACGTAGATCTCGACGGCCTCGTCGACCGTGCTGGCCACGAGTGTTGTGTAACCCTGGCCACCGAGGATGTCCTTGATGATCTCCTGGACAGCCACGTTGTCATCTACTATGAGAACCTTCATGGGATTGACTCCGACAACATGACCTAAGGCCTGTCTGTATTAAATGAATATCGGGAGAACTTCCAGAACCGGATATCCGGCCAGGCCATAGCCCCAGCTATGACCTGGATAAAACCGGCCGATGGCCGGCCGTAAAATTCAATATGAAACAGAATTCACTGTTTCCTGCTCTCTTTGGCCTTAGGCCTGAGATTGCTGTATCCGCACTTCCTGCACCTGTCAGCCTTCTTGGGGTTGGTGGCGTAGCAGTTCATGCATACAGTCTTGTCAAGGAGCCTGTGCTCAGCCTCTTTGAAACGTGCCATTTAGATTCCTCTGGGCTACCGATTATAGAGGTAATATAAAAAGGGTTCCTTTATCCAATTCATATTGGGACCCAATGGAAAAGGTCATCCGGATTTGACACGATGGACGTCACCCCACTCGCACATCCCGTCCAGGATGGGTATCAACGACTGTCCCGCCTCTGTGAGCGAGTATTCCACGCGTGGAGGGATCTGTGGGTACATCTCCCTGTGGACCAGGCCGTCCTCCACCAGCTCCTGAAGGGAGGAACTGAGGGTCTTGTCCGATATGGTACCTATGTACCTCTTCATATCGTTGAACCTCACCACCTTGAACTCCATCAGGGTGTAGAGTATGGTCATCTTGTACTTCCCGTTGATCAACGACAAGGTGTAGCTGAATCCAGTCTCCTCCAACCTCTCGTCGGCGATGCATCTGTTCATATCATCACTTTCCCATTGGTAGGTACCTGAATCGATCGATGATGAATGGAGATGCGTGGCCAAGGCCTACAACCAGAACTCGGACACCGTACAGGATTGAGATCGCTGATTTTTGGGAACCGTCTCCGGTCCCGATAACCCCGTCGCCATATCCGGATGTGTGGCGATGGGGACCACCTGTTTTTATCTTCACGACGGCCATCCATCATCATGGACACTGGTGAGATGAGGGAACTCATCATCGGATTGGATACGTTCAATCTTGCCGAACAAGCGGGGATCGTCTGCGACACCTTGGACGACATCGTCGTACCGGACGTGGACCTCTCCGTGGCACAGTTCATCTTCGAGGCGGACGAACCCTACGAGGTCTACTTCGAATGGCGCTTCGGCGATGTTTGCGCGGGATTCTCCTTCCTTGCCGACAGGGACGAGTCGTCATGGTTCGTCAACGACAGGAGAAGGAGGTTGCGCAGACCGATATCCGGAAGGTACATCGAATGCGCATCGGAGTTCATCGAGGAATTGGGAAGACGCCTCGGTTCCAGAACGACGGACCGAGGGGTTTGAGGGACTCCCCGGGATCACCGGGGAGTCATGAGTTTCACTTCTTCCTCTTGCGGAATGTCACCTTGGAGTCCTTCATGTTGATGACGGCATCCTCCAGCTTCGTGATCAGGTCGGACGCGGTCTTCGTCAGGTCCCAACCCACCTCCTTTCCGAGGATGGCGGTTCCGTTGATGAACAACCTCGCACTGACGCTGTACTTGAAGTTGCCACCGACATCGTTGTACCTGGAGACATGCATGGTCAGTGACTCGGGCTTGTACATCTTGGAGACCTTGGTGACCATGGACTCGATGTCCGCGTAGATCGCATCGGTCATGTGCTTCTCGTCATCCTCGAGTCCGCTGATCTGCACGAAGAGCATGTCCCTCTCCCTGCATGCGGATATCAGTTCAAGGACATCGTACTCGGTCATTATTCCGACGAGTTCCTTGCCCTCCAGGACAGGTAGTGTGGAGAAGTGGTTCTCCACCATGATGTCCACTGCCTCGAAGATGTCCGAGTCCCAATCGATGGTCTTGGGGGCCATCGTGGCGATGGATTCCACAGTGATCTGGGACCTGGCACTCTTCTCCAGGTCACCGATGGTCTTGTTGTCCTTCTTCCAGTTGTTGTCTATGATCTCCCTCATTCCGACGATTCCGACAACGTTGTTGGCATCGTTGATCACCGGGATCGTCCTGTAGTCCTCGCGGATCATGATCTCCAGTGCGTCATCCATCAGGTCGTTGACCTTCACGGACTCGACGGGGTTGGTCATGATCTCCCAGACCTTGATCTCGTGCAGGGCCTTGATTCCCCTCACGATCTCCACCAACTTGTTCCTCTCGATTATTCCGACAATCTTCTTGCCGTTGACGACAGGTAACTGCCTGCAGTTGGTTGAAACCATCATCTCCGCAATCTTGGTGATCTCGTCGCCCTTGGATACGGTCGACGTGTTGCGGACAAGGTTCTTGACCTTCGCATCCAAAGTCACGCTCTTCTTCCTGAGTATCGATGCGTAGCTCACCATACCGACGAACTCGCCACCATCCACGACCGGGAGGTCCTGGTAGTTCCTCTGCTTCATGACCGCCAGAGCATCTGAAATACGGTCATCGGAGGAAACGGTGGGGAATTCCGTCGAAGTGACCTCATCGATGGAGATTCCATCGATCTGTGATCTCAACATAGAAAGCTTCTTCAGATCTTCTAGGTCCTTGACTCCCATAATACACCTCTGGATATGACATCCAGATGTTGAGGATATAATGGTATCTCAGGAAAACGTCATACCGTGGGGACAATTCACAGAAATCCCGAACATCTTTACGAAAATCGTAGAAAAAATGAGGGAAAGGGTTTCACGACGTTGCATCCAACGTCGTTTTATGGAAAGATATTAAATATCAAAGGTCGGAGAACGCCTTTCCTGCCAGGAGCTCATCGATTATGCGGGGCACATCGTCCTTGGGGATGCGCTTCTGCTCGGTGGAGTCTCTGTCCCTGATCGTGACCGTTCCGTCCTCAAGGGTGTCGTAGTCCACGGTGATGCACCAGGGTGTACCGACCTCGTCCATACGGGCGTACCTCTTTCCGATGGTTCCGGAACCGTCGTAGTAGGCCTCGACCCTGCTGGTGTGGACCCTGTCGTAGATCTCCCTGGCGACATCGTCGAGACCGTCCTTCTCCATGAGGGGGAACACACCGACCTTTATGGGTGCGACCTCGGGCTTGAACCTGAGGACCGTGTAGTCCTCCTCGGCATCGTAGTGGTATGCGTGCTCCAGGACGGAGTAGAATATCCTGTCCAGTCCGTGCGAGGGCTCGATGACGTGGGGGATCACGCGCTCACCGGTGACCTTCTCCACGGCGTTGATGACCTCGAAGAACTCGTCTGTGAGCTCGATGGACTCCCCGTCGACCTCGACGGTGAGCTTGCCATCCTTCACATCGGAGGGTGACATCGACTCCATCGCGGTGGCGATCGCCTTGGCCTTGCCCTTGAACGCGGGACCGAGTGCCTTGTGCTTGGCACGGACCTTCTCGACCTCCATCTCACGGGGCTCATCGAACCTCTTGAAGTGGGTGAGGTCCGTTCCGGAGAACTCGGCGTGCCTGGAGAGGTCCCAGCTTCCCCTGTCCGCGATACCGGTGATCTCGGTCCATCCGTAGGAGAGAAGGACCTCGGCATCCCAGCAGTCGGCGGCGTAGTGGGCCATCTCGTCCTCGAGGTGCTGCCTGAACCTGAGCCTGGCGGGATCGACACCGAGTCTGACCAGGAGCTGTTTGGTCGTGTACACGAAGTACGCGAGGACGCGGTTGGCGATGATTCCCTTCTCGACGGCCTCGCCGACGGTCATGGTCACCATCTGCTCGGTGGTGTTGGGCACGAGCTCGATGGTCTCGTTCTCAATGTCCTTGAACCTTATCCAGTCCTTGTCCTCTGGATCGACGAAGAGCTCGACCTCCATCTGGTTGAACTCCCTCATGCGGATCATACCCTGCCTGGGTGCGATCTCGTTCCTGTAGCTCCTGCCGGTCTGGATCACTCCGAGGGGGAGTTTCTCCCTGTTGTACCTGTAGAGGTTGGGGTAGTTGACGAAGATACCCTGCGCGGTCTC
>JAGBGN010000118.1 GCA_017935945.1 Candidatus Methanomethylophilaceae archaeon
CACTTAATCGCACCTCCTACCGTTTCTTAACGGTGTTGAGGAAATCGATGCGATTGGATAAAAGGGAGAGTTAAGGGTGTTTACTCGGTGTATTTGTGATTATACACCGATTCAGTGAGCATCATTCCAGACGAAGCCTGTCAAAATTGTGCTTGTGGCAACGGGGACACTTGTATTGGAACTTGTAGACGAAGAGCGAGCCTACGGCGATGCCCAGGATGAAAAATCCTACCTTCACCAATATGCTGTCGAACCATAGCAGTGGGGATACGATCAGCACACATATCACGGCACCCAATGTCACCATGATGCTATCATACTCGCATTTGACCTCAGCTTGGCAATTCAAGCAGTACATGGTTTTGTCCACGAGGGGGTGGGATTTAAGACTAGGGTTTAGGATTGAGAAAATTAACGGTGTTTATGAAGGGGTTTCCCGGGAGTGATCCCGGGGCCGACCTCATGCGGTCAATTCATATCGGGTTCTTCGGGCCACACGGGGTCGTTTGTAGGATATCCCTGAGCATACTGCGTCTGCCTCACGGCCTCGCAGTACTCGTCGATGAGGCGCAGATGCTCGGTGTGCACATCCGTATCGATCCCCAGACGGATCATCCTCTCGCACTTGGCCCTCCTGCCGTCCATGCGCTGGTAGCGGACGGACCTGCCTGCCTCCTGCAGTCCTGCGGTCCATTGTCCTGCGGGGACGATGGATTGGAGATCCTTGAAGCGGTCGTACTCCGCACGGCTCATCTCCACCTCGTCGTACAGCCACAGCCATTCCTCGATGCCGTTCTCGACCTCCGAGATGAGGTCGATGTTGCCACGGATGTAGACGGTATCCTCATTCACTTCGATGTTCTGAGGGCGCAGGTCCTGCGTCCCTTTCACTCTGTCTCTATAGATCATTTCAATGCCTCCGGTCCGAACTCCAAGGCTATGTACACCTTAGAGCTATGGATTTTTAACAGGTTTCTGGAGTCACACCAATTCAACATACCCTCATACGAGATCTTCGAGGCAAACATGTGCGCAGTCAATCCCATCTTATGTTTGATGTTCCTGACGATGTGGTTGCACACACGGATGTACTTCACCTTGTTCCGCTTACGGATCTTCGTATGCGAGTGGCGGAAGACGAATCCCATGAAATCCAGCCCACGGGCCCCCATGGGGAAGATCTGCCAGTTCGATTTGACAGTCAATCCATAGGAGTTCAGCATTCTGCGCATGAAGTTCAGAGCGTTCCTGAGGACGTTCTTGGATGAGCCCAGTACCACGATGTCGTCCATGTACCGATAGTAGAATCTCAAACCGAGGGTCTGCTTGCAGTACCTGTCGAACTCGCAGAGGTAGAACGCCGAGAAGATCTGCGAGGGGTACATCCCGATAGGCAGTCCGGAATCGCCCGGACACTCAAAGATTATCGTCTCCAGCAAGGAGAGGGTCCTTCCGCACTTGATCTTCCGCTTCACCATCTGGAAAAGGATATCCCGATTGATCGAGGGAAAATACTTCTTCACGTCGATCTTAAGACAGTAGCGTGTGTGATCGGGATCGGCCCTGAGATCCTTGCGGATCTGGACTGAGCCTGCATGCAGACCCTTGCCCTTGATGGCAGCATAGGAGTCCCTGATGCACGTACCTAAAAGGATGGGTGCGACCACACGGAGGACGCAATGCTGGATTATCCTGTCGGGAAAGGTGCGGGTGTAGCATAGCTCCCTCCATTTCCCGCGTTCAAATATTCTCCTCTGTTTGAATCCCGAGGGACGGTAGTTCTGAGCTTCGAGTATCTCCTGGACTACGTCTGCATACTTGTCGGGGTTCTCCTTGATGTTGATGACCGCAGGGTCCTTGGCATGGTCCCTGCAGGCATCCTTTATCGCACCGAGGACGTTCGCCCTGGATTTGATTATGTCGTATAGTTTTACTCCATCTATCTGTGAAACACGTTTTACCATGTCGATCTCTCATGATGTGTCCGGCGCGTTCCCACGCCCTTCCGGGGGTACCAGCGACGGGATCGTATGTTCGTGATTTTTTGCCGAGAGGCATGGCTGCAGGGATTTTCCCTCCGGTCGGGAATATTCCACTGTTGGAGCGTGATGATTCATGAGATGCGGGACCCGATATTGGAGTTAGTTTCAGTAGCCGAATTGTTGAAGTTCAGATTGAAACAACCAGCATTGTCACCGTTGTTATAGTTGCCACCGAAATTCGGGAAATTCGAGGCATTGACATTGCCATTGTCACACCAAGACCAGTCGTACCCTGCCGCCGTTTTCGGGAAAGGGGTTTCGGGCGTGGTTAGCGGTCCATCGCACCTCCGTTAAGGTCGGTCACTGCGTTCCCTCCTTGAAAGCGGTCAGGCTCCGCCTGCCCGGTATGAGAGGCGGGACCCGACATAGGAGCTAGTTTCAGTAGCCGAATAGTTGAAGCCCAGAAAGAAACAACCAGCACTGTCACCGTTGTTATAGCGGCCACCGAAACGCGGGAAATACGAGGCAAGGACATAGCCATAGTCACACCAATATGTGGTTGCAGATCCAGAGCAGGCCTGCGGGAAGAACCCTGTCTCCGAGGTGCCCACGACGTCCGAGATGTATCCCGACAGGTTCGAGGACAATACCGGAGTGTTCTGCAGGGTGAAATCCGCCTCGTTGATGGATGCTAATCCATCGACGATGGTCATCAGCTGTCTGCTGGAGTTCGTCTTCATACCTCCGATGAACTGGTAAATGTTGCCCCAGAAATCATGGATCCAGAAGAACGACATCCTAGCTGTGGTACTCGTGGACCCCGCCATACCGTAGTCGTTCGAGAACGACAGTGCAGTGTTCGCTTGAACCGCAGACCCTCCGACATAACCCTGTCCGAGTGCCGTCTGGCAGTTCGTGGACCTGTACAGCAGGGTGAAGAGCGCCTGCAGGTAGATCACGTGGTGGCCCATGAAGAGGTCATATCCTGCGCCACGGTTATGTGAATAGGTGATGAAATCCGTGATGCTCGTGTTGACTGTGGGAGTGTTTCCGATTCTGGAGTACAGCTTCGAGTTCAGATTATATCCAAGGAAGCAACCCACGGCGAACTGCCCCACATCCTCCCCATCGAACATCGATGCATACCTATGATATGAGCTATCGACCTGTTTGTTGGAGAACCGTATGTAGATATAGGTACTATCGTTTGTGATGGATAGCCACCATGTAGGGATGACTGTCAATGCATCATTGCCTGCGACATCGATATTGGATGCAGATCCATCGATGGTCTTCGTCAGATCCCTCTTGTTCAGATCCGTGAACGTTTTTCCATTGAAGACCACGGGCCTGATGCCGGAGATGAGATTATTCCCCGCCCATGAGTTCAGAGCTGTACCTGATGCGGGGGTGAAACTAGCACAATCATCGATATAGACACACCTAGAGGTAGGGGAGGACGTGGAACGTGCGATCCTCACACCGTAGATATACGTCGGTTCGAGATTCACCTGAGTCACCAAAGTGCTGATGACTACAGTCTTGGTGGTGCCCTGCGGAATCGAGAAAGTCCATTCCGAGTTCGCAGGAAGACCGTTGAACGTCGCGATACCCGATGCGTTGGAGGTCTCCGTGTATGTCGTCTCCCCATCGGTCGCAGTGACCACCGTGTTCTCCGAGGTCTGAACAATGACCACGGTCGATACCGCCGCATAGCTGAACAGGTCGAACAGCACCCCGTACTGCATCGTGCTCTCGGTGATGACCGTCTGGGGGTCATCGTTCTCATAGTTGCCCTGATGGGTCAACGTGACCGTGTATGTGATCCCGGCATCCACCTCTATGTACGCCCTGCCGGATGCATCCGCGTTCACCGTGTAGGTCTTCCCTCCACCGGTCAAGGTCCATGAGGCAGTGGACAGGTTCTGTCTGTCCGTGGTGTTCACACTCAGGCTGATACCCGCCTTTCCTGCGGGTACATCGGGAGGATTCCCACCCAGGAATGCTCCGATCATCGTCAAATAATCACCTTCATCATATCACGCTCGAAGAATTGTACATCACACCGATGGGCAGGTCTATGGAGGGCTTCTCCAGGATCGCCCTTATCGTCAGGCTCGTACCGTTGACCGCACTGGCAGAGATGCCTGCGGATGTGAACGCCCTGACCTGTGCATCCGTCATCGTTTCGACCGCACCGATGACCGCATCGGCCACGGCATTGGACAGGGTTATCGTCTGTGTCCACGGCCCGGACCCTGCCCATCCCGATGCCGTTAGCGTCTTCGTCTCTATCATCCTGAAAACTCCCAGTGTCATCCTCATGGGGATGTTGATGTGAGGACGTTTGGAGAGTGCCCATACGCGGACCTTCCTGTCCCCTGTCGTAACCGCCCTGAGCAAGGCGTGACGTTCAGCCATCCTCTCCTCAAGGGTGGCTGTGTGGGGGACGTATGCGATCACATCGCGGTCCGCGTAAACCATGGGAACATCCAGATCCATGTAGTACGGGCCGTTACCCCTCCATGCCCCTGCGAAAAGGGTTGCGTTGACCGTGTGCAGGAACTTGTCCGAGGGGATCCTCTCCCCCACCCCGCCCATGGTCTTGTAGAGAGCCCAGTTGTTGGACTCCCATCTCTCGAAGTCGGAATACGACAACGACCTCCCGGCATGCCAGTAGGTCTTGATGGTCAGGGGCACGCCCATGGCGTCGCCTATGGCCTTCTGCAAACCCTCCAGCTTGGTCGCTTCCGAGTAGTAGAATTGGTCGGCACGGGTGACCTCCATGAAGCTCTCCTGCTCCACGCCGGCCTCCCTCGCCAATATGTTGGTGTTGTATGCCAGGCGGTTCATGTCGACCGCTCTGAACCTCTCATCCGGGTCTCCGTCCCAGATCCTCATCATCAGTTCCGGCAGCATCTTATGCACCTGCCACTCCGATGGTTATCGCCGAGGTGGGTTTCTCGAACATCGCACGGAACACGATGGTGAGCCCCGACAGGGAGCACACGTGGATCCCCGCCCTGCCTATGGCCTCGGCCATGGCTGTGGACGTCAGCTCCGTCGCTCCGCACACGGCGGTCTTGAGGCCCTTGGACAGGGTCATCGCCGCCATCCACGGGCCCGTGCCCGTCCATGCGGACGCGGGTATCGATACGGTGGTCTGATAGGGGAAAGGCCCGGAGATCACCCTGATGGGCAGGTTCTCCTTGGGCAGGACGGAGTGGGCCTTGAGCTGGACCTGTCCATCCGCCACGATTATCCCCTGCAGCAATCCGTTGTACTCCGCCATCCTCTGCTCCAATGTCGCGTTGTGGTCCACGTAGGCGATGGCCTCCGAGGACATGTCAATCCCATCCGTCGCGATCGTCATCGCATAGGGTCCCGTGCCCGTCCACGCGACCGCCGGGGCCGTGTAGAGCCCTGCGACCAGCATCCTAGGTCTCACCGAGACCATGAACGTCTGACCTGCATCGACTGTCGAGGGGGTGACCCCGATATGCTCGATGATGACCGCTTGGACGGAAGTCACACGACCGCCCTCACGTTGATGCGATGGACCTCGGTCCACCTGTCGTTACCCATGGTCCAGGTCACGGCGATATCGTGGACCCCTACCCTGGTGGCCTCAAAGCGGAACGAAATGAGGTTACCCTCACCGATCGCCATGTCGCCGGCCTGCACCACCGCGCCGTTGACATAGACGGTGAAGATGGCCGAGCTCACCTTGCGGTCGGGATCCGTCGTGTCCTTCACCGTGAAGCTCACGGGGAAACGGTCTCCTACGTATGCATCCTGCATCCTCATGCCTCCGCACGGGGACAGACGATGGGTAGCATGTCACAGACGGGGCGCAGGATCTCGACCATCTCGGAGCAGGCCTTCGGGTGCATGATGCACAGGGGCCTGTCCTCCGTGATGGTGTACCCGGGCCTGCGTATGGGGTGCATGATGCACTCCCCGCCCGTGTCCAGCCAACGGATGCACTTCCTACCGCCGAGGCTGATAGTCAGGATGGCGGCGCGGTAACCAATATTACCGACGTCATCCTGCGCCCAGAACTCGCAGTACAGGTCCCCGATGAACCCATCGGGGACCGTGAAGAAGAAGTCGTCTCCGTTGCGATGGAAGGGGAGGGAGTCCTTGCCGTCAACCCTCCCCCACATGTTGACCACCGTCATGTCTGACCTCACGCATCGGTTGCTGTGACCTTGATCACGGTCGTCTTTCCGACGTCTATGGGATTCTCGGTCAACTCGACGTTGGTCACAGTGGGCGCAGAGGTATCGAGGATGACGATCCTTGTCGCCTCGGTGACGTTACCGGCGGCATCCACGACTCTGAATCCGATGGTGTTGGAACCGTTGGACAGGGTGATGTCCTGGGTTCCCGCTCCGCCGGAGATGGTGGGCGTGTAGGTCTTGGATCCGTGGGTGATGGTCACAGTAACGCCTGTCTGATCGGACACCATGAACATCAGCTTGAGTGCCGCCACGTTGGTCCTGGTGGTCTCCTCCGCAGGGTTGGTGATGTTGAGTGTGGGGTTGGTTCCATCGATGGTGAACGCTGCGGATGCGACCGCTGACTGGTTGCCGTCGTAATCGGATCCGTAGACCTCCACGGTGTGGTCCCCGTCCGAGAGTGCGGGACTGGGGATGTATGTTGCGGTGGCCACCCCTCCGCTTATCGACGGTGTGACCGCTATGGCGTTGCCGCTGTCGATCTTCACGAACACCGCGTTGGGGTTGACTCCCGAACCCGTATCCGTGATGGTCCACTTGATCTCGGGCGCCCTGTTGTTGATGTATGCCCCTGCTGTGGGGTATGAGAGGACTGCAGTGGGTCCAGTCTTCTCCAGGACCTTGAGCCTGAGGGTCTCTCCCCATGTGGGGTCTGTAGAATCGATTGTGGTGACGTTCCCGACGTCATCGGTCAGTGTGATGGTGATGGGATAGTATCCTTTACCCTGGGCCTCTGCTCCGATATCCACTCCCTGTCCGGAGTTGTTGGATCCGGATGATTTGGACGGTGCAGTGAGCGTACCCGTCCATACCCCTCCCGATTCGGTGAGGGTTGTGGTAACACCCGCTTGGGTTGCGGTTACAGACACGATGGTCATGGACTCTCGATGGTTAACGGTGTTTATAAATATGTGTTAAAGATATTCGATGAGTGAGCATCTGCTCTGTTCCAATCGGGCATTCTCCTTAGGGCCGAAAGGCCCACCTTTTTAATGATTATCGATAAAAATTGGTTTACCCCTGGTAAACAGTGTTAAATACCCTGATTCCAATAAAAGGGACGTCGAGCCCAGTTGGAGCTAGGCCCGACAAGAAGAAGAGTGATCGCTTGGTAGATAAGTCGACCACACCCGGGTGGATACAGTGTATAGTATCCATACTCCACTTGATAGTGGAGGCTTTCAACCAATAACCGTATCCTAATCGGCCTTTCGGCCCGGAGCTGTAGCATCAGCTACGGCTCCGTTTTTCTATATTGGTAATTTGTTTCGGGGTATTTATAACGTAAGGTAAGAAGTTTCCAACCGGTTTCAAGGATCGAATCTGACCTGTGATCTTGGAAGCTTCGGGATCAGGTCCTCCTCATCCGGGAACTCATAGCCCTCATCCTCTTCTCCGTACTCCACACCGTCCCTCACGCTCGCCAGCACCCTGATGATCTCATCGAGGTCGGAATGTGCGACAGTTAGACTGGATGTCGTGAACTCGCTGACGAACTCGATCTGTACGAGTCCGTTTTCCAGATCGTCGACATAGAGTCCGTGATACTCTAGCTCTGCCTTCATCCTCTCCATATTTGTGGAATCGAACGTGATGGTATAAATGAAATGTCGTAAGATAGACAGAATAGGTGTAATTGTGTATTATGCCCTCGGACATATTCCGAGATGTGTCTAAGGGGGAACAAATCCCCCAGGACACACCCTCACATTACTGTGGTGATGTCCCCGCTCATGCCCCCGTCGTACCTGATGCTCTGCGACACGATCCTCCTCTCCCTCGCATCCGACCACCTGCCCGGGAATCCTATCCTGTCCCCCACCTCCACGGAGGGATCACCGACCCACTGTACGGACAGCTCCTCGTTGTGCAGGTTCGCCCTCACCCTCTCCGCTATCGTCCTGGCCTCCGCCTCGGTCTCGACCAGCGGGTTCGACACGGAGATCTGGTTGACCGCCTGTGCCGTGGAGTTGCCCCTGAGGTCGATGTTGTACGACCCATCCCCGTACCTCACCGAGATGTAGTTGTACGCTCTGAGGTTGGACTGCTTCTGAGGGAAGGAGTACATCGCGGAACCGTCCACGACCCCGTAGGACTGGACCTCAGGGTACTGCCTGAACTGCAACACCCCCTTGGCATCGGGCCACATCTGCAGGCCCATGAGTTGCAACAGGTTGTGGATATCTTCCATATACGTCGTGTCCTCGGTGAAAACGAGGTCCCTCGGGGGATACATCTCGTAGAGGGATTCCTCGCAGGTGTGGATCACGTACAGGGCCTCGCAGACGCTGTCTAGCGTGTCCCCTATGCTGACCGATGCAGGGGCCGTCCATGCCTCGTGGACGTCCGTGAACACCACCCTCGGGTCATCCGCAGTGACGTTGGCGACTCCCTGCCCCATGTCTATCATACGGATGTAGAAACGCCCGCAGGGCACCGTCACGGGCCCGTTGTCGGTCTGCACCTGGTAGGACAGCATCACGGGCTTCCCCACGGTTATCGCCTCGTTCTGGAGGGAGGGGGAGTCGTAGTCGTAGACGTGGCCCTCGTTGATGATCGCGAACGTGACCTCATGCAAAGGCACCCTCAGATCCGTGGGGTCGAGCTGTGCGACGTACTCCGTGACGCCTGTGAGCGTTCCATCCGACACGGTGATAGAGGCCCCGAACTCCACCTCCGTGATACGGACGTGGTGGTAGGGCTGGTCTATCCTGGTGACCTTGATGTCTATCCTGTCGTAGTCGTGCACCTCCGGGATCTGCAGCCTGTCCGTGGTGGCCGTGTACGTGTCCCTGTGCGTCTCGGATCCTCCGACGGAGAACACCACCTCCGCCTCCAGGATGTTCACCTCCCCGGTGTAGATCGTGAGTGCAGAGGAGTGGGTGGAGGAGAACGCGATGGACAGGTCCCAGTCGATGTTGCCGTCCGCATCGCTGATGATGTCCGACCACAGCCCCGATTGGATGGGCATCTCCGCAGGATCCTCGGGAGGGACGACCATGCCGGCGGACTTGGCCGTGGGGATGCCGTCACCCTCGAACGTGGCGAGGTTCTGGGTGATGGAGTAGTTGGCATCGACGAGCTGGTCCTCGTTGGACAGGGGCAGGACGTAGGCGTCCATGGCGGTTATGTCGTCTGCGGACGTGTTGTCGATACCCGTCCCGATGTGCATGAAGAGCTTGACGCTCCTGTCGGGTGACAGGATGGCATCCCTGTATCCTTCCGGTGTCGAGTACATCCCGGATCACCTCTCGATGAGGGACATGGACACGTCCCCGATGTAGCGGAAGTTGCTGGGCTCCCCGTTGACCTCCTCGAACGGTCCTATAGGCTTGTAGTCGACGTTACCACGATAGCATATGATGCTGGAGAACCCGTTGATGGTGGGGTTCCAGAATGAGATGGACAGGTCGTCGCTGTCCGTGATCCTCCACAGCCTCGCGAACTCGGCAGGGGATAGGAGGTTCCAGGTCATGTCGATCTGGTACTTGGATGCGATACGGTGGATGTGGAGGTATGCGGTCGTGTCGCGCTTGGTCTCCTCTGAGTAGATGACATTCACGCGGGGGACGTATGAGGAAGGCGTGGGTAGCTCTTCGCCACTGGAGGAGATGATCTCGGTCATTAACGGTGTTTAGGTAGTTGGAGATATAAAAAGAGGTTTGAGAAATGGTTTCAAATGCGGATAATCTCCATACCTCTCTCGGGAGAACCAGTCCAATCCAGTGATATGTTTTCAAGAGTGTATTCCTCATCAAAGTATATCTCAAACTCTAGTGTAAATTCAATGGAATTTCCAATTGTCGCAGTTGGTGGGTTCAAAATAAGGTGCAAGGCCCCAGCGTAATCCAACATACTGTTCACACCAGATAGATTAAAATGTTCTGGTTGAGGAGTCAGTCCGTTCTCGTAACTGATATTTTCCATAACGACGTCTGCATATACAACATCAGATGAGGTATCTTTGCGTAACTCGTAAGTGATTTTTCCATACAACTGGCCTTCCGCTCTGTAAGGGATCTCCATCAAAGATAACTCCTCGTCGAGGATCAGATCCCAACCTGAAATCTTCAAGATGCAATCTCCATGATTCTCAGGAATCATGTATGTATTTACACCACTATGGTCAACATACGACCCAATCTCCCAAGAACCATCTAGATTTTCAGCTAGGATGTATGGTTTATATTCCACACCATCAACAGATAAAACGACTTGATCCCACATGTAAGTTTTAGTTTCTCTCGTATTGTTGTCAATATTGAACGAGACTACTGAAAAAATCATCCCTTCATCAGGAATTAATGATCCGCCGCCATACTTTTCCACAATGAGTTGGTCTTCATATTCATAATTAAAATAGACCCCTTCATCACGAATATGATGGTCTGTAGATATGAATAAACCCAGAGCGACAAGAGCAATGCTCGCCACCAGCACCACCAACCACTCTTTCCGACTGAATAATCCCATGAAAAAACATGTTAAAGAGGTTTATAAAATGGTTTTCGCAGATCACATCGGATTTCCACGGCGTAAAGAGTCCTGCTGAGTGTACTTGTAGATTCCACGAGCCACCTGCCTGCCATCGAGCTCCACAGTCATGTTGATCTCGATCGGGCGGTTGGTCGTACTGCCTCCCATCTTCTGTAGTGCACGGATGACCGATTCCTCGATCATGCTCTCTGGTGCGATGACTTCGCGCTCACGAGGGTTGTCTCCGACCATAATCAGAGCAGGGTTGCGAGGCTCGATTACTCCACCTGTGGCATAACCACGATTCTTGCGGATGTAATCCATCTCTATATCCGCCTGATTAGACCAGAACTCATTCTCCGAACCTCCACGCCATTCGTTAATTTCTGCCTTAAGGTTGTCCCACAGGGACGTAGGTTTCGAATTCTGAGCTTTAGACAATTGCTCAATACGGTTTTCCGCTTCCTCGATTTCTCCCCGTATATTATTGATCTTGGCTTCCAGAGAGGCCATTTCTTTTCCAAGCCCTTCGAATATAGTATTATAGTTCGTTTCGATTGCTTCTAGTTTCCGAGCGAAGGCATCTTCCATTATCAATGCAAGCTCATCACTTACGAATCCAAATTCTGTGGTAAGTTCTGCCCAGGTATCAGACATCAGGGTCTGATATTTGTCATAAGTATTCTCCAAAGCTTCGTCCCTACTCTCTTCGAGGGCTTTTACAGTCTCTTCCTCTCCTGCCAACCGCGCCTCATTGATCGCCTTGTCAAATTCTTCGTTGATAAGACGCTCCTCTTCCTTGAACTCCAAGACCTTGTCGTATAGGTCCTCATAGAACTGATCCATGAGGGCCTCTTTCTCAGCCTGTGTGAGTTCCTGGTTGGCCAATTCGGACTTGAGCACCCAGTCGAAATACTGATCGTACTGTCTCCTCAGATCTTCTACAGAGTCATATGAACCATCCAGAATCTCGTTCCACATGTCATCCAGAGCATCCACGGCCCTTTCCGGCTCGGTCTCGAACAGCTTTACCCATTGGAGGAATGCCTCTTCCCCATCCTTGAACTCATCCGAAACACCTTCAGCCTTGTCGAACTTCAGGATGTTCAGTTGGTCGAATCCCAACAGACCCACCATCGCCGCCCTAGCCTCATCCGCAGACTTCGTGACGTGGTCCAGCATGGCATCCAATGCGGACGTGTCCGCTACAGCCTCGTCTGCATCCAGGTCGAAGATAGGATCCTGACCCAGGAATCCAGCAAGCTCATTGGCCCCTTTCCGGATCCACGTCCATGCCTCCTTCGCGTTCTCGATGACCTCGTTGAGCTTCGCCGTGGCACGGTCCGCCAGAGCTGTGAGTCCATTGGCGACTGCAGTGACGGCGGGACTCAGCACCGTACCTAGTGCCTCCTTCAGCTCCCTCGCGGATGCATCCAGGTTGTTCAATGCCTTGGATGCGGATAGGGACTCCTCCCCGTACTTGCCCATGTCATCACCGTACTCCTCCATCAGGAGGTTGTACGCGGCGAGTTGCTTGGCCTGTACGGTCAGCTCTTCGCCGACCTGTGCGATCTTCGAGCGATACGCCTCGGCCTTCAGGGCCTCCTCGTCGAAACCAGGCAACAGCTTTTCCAGAGCTTCCTCCCCACCACCTACCGCAAGATCCTGCAGCAGGTCCTGTATGGTGGCCACATCCATATCCTTCCTGACCGCAGAGATGTCGTAGGCCAGCTGTGTGAAGTCCTTGGCCATCTGGAACGCCTGCGATGCCCCGTTGCCCGCACGCTTGAACCCCTCGTTCAGCTTGGCGGAGTACTGCTCCACCTCACCCGAGTACACTCCGTAGGCCTCGGACAGCTCTTCGGCCCATCCCCATGCCTCCTCGGAGAACACCCCGAAGGACCTCTCGAAATACGAGTCGACACCCTCGGCCTTGGATGCGAACTTCGCCATATCCACGGCCATCGCAGATAGTGCGGTACCTGCGACCAGTGCTGCGCCCACCCAGCTGGCCTTGAACCTGTCAGCCGAGTCCGAGGCCTTCTTGAAGCTCCTGTCGATGTCGTTGCTCGCCTCGCGGGCCCTGGTCTTCAGCTCCCCCATCTTGGCCTTGGCCTGCTCCACACCACGGAGGAACCCGGACGTATCCGCTGTAAAACGAGTGTTGACCGGCTCTGTATCAACCATTCCTCATACCCCCATTCCCGAAACCTGCCATCATGCGGTCCAGCATCTCCTGCTGTCTCCTGCGTTCCTGCTCGATCCTCTGCGACTCACGTCTCTCCTTGACGACTCCGTCAGGATACAGGTGTTCGACCAGGTCCCAGTAATCCATCTTCGCACCACGCGAGAAGGCTGCGACGTTGACCATCGTCAGGGCCTGCAGACGCATGGCCTCCCTGTCGGTCTCGACGCGGACGCGGATGGCGCGGTAAAGGGTTGTGGCGGGGAGGGACGCATCCATTCCATAGGATACCGCGACCTCGCGGACCCCATCGGACATGCGTCCCCCACCCGTCAGGTGTTCGGTTATGCACCCTCCGGCGGGGGATCCAACCTCGTCGCGGATGCGTCTGAAAACCCCAGCTCCGGCAACACGACCCCCATGATGGAGATCAGGTCGTTGAAGGTGAAGCCGTCGTCCACGAACTCGGCCCACGAGGTCCCCATCGCCCTGCACAGACGGTCCGCTGAGGACAGCCTCATGCGTGCGGTCAGGGAGGAGTACTCACGGACCAGGTGGAAGGACTTGTCCTGCTCCTCCATCGCGAGCACGCCCTCGATGGAGAGTTTGAAGTCCCTCTCCACCCCCTTGGCCGAAAGGTACCTCACCATCAGATACCACCCTCAGGGGTCCAGATGGCGTACAGTGTGATGTTGCCGGTCATGGGGATGGTGTCATCGGGTGCGTAGATCTTACCGGCTCCGGAGGAACTCTCGTTCCATCCCACGAACCTGTATCCCTCGACCGTCCAGGTGTTGGCCTTGATGGTCGCCTCGGATCCTGCGCTGTATGTCAGGTTGTCCACGACACCCTCTCCTGCAGCCTCTGCACCCTCGGGTGCGTTGGCGTCGTAGGTGACGGTGAAGTCGGAATCCAAGGGGAGACGTGTGGGTTCGGATGTTGGTGTGATCGCGATGATGAGATCCTGGATGGAGTCCACCGAGGATGCTGCGATCCTACCGCTGAGCTGTGCCTGGTAGACCACCATGGTGTTGAGCAGAGGGTAGTCGAACCTCACAGGGTAGCTCTTGGTCTCGGAAAGCGAGTCAATCAGTGCGAGGTTGGATCCGGGTGCGTCCCAGGGCATGGCGTTGGCTGTGACGGTCTGCCCTGTACCGGGGTCCCTCACACCGGGCTTGTAGACCCTGACCCGGTTCTTCAGATGGGTTGCATCCAGCTGGGAGGGCGAACCTCCCTGCTCGGGTGTGGATTTGATCTCCCTGACCTCCTCCCATCCCTCTCCACGGTCCACGTACATCGCGGTACCGATCGTTGATACTGCGTAAGTTTCTGCCATTGTATTACCTCATGCGAAAGTGTTGCCGCGCCTGTCCAGACCGCCCGAGAACGTGGCGACCATGAACGGGCCGTAGGTTGAATCGTTGTATGCCGGGGAGGTCCCCATCAGATGGAGGTGGTAGGGGTTCAGGGCCTTGGCCGTGCGTTGGCACAGGTCGAGGAGGTTCCTCTGCCCCTTCGCGTAGATCCTGACGATGTAGACGAGCTGGGAGGCGACCGCATCCCCGTGCCTGTCACGGAGGAGGGCCTGATTGGACGGCATGGAGATGACCGCCCACGGCTCGGTCTTGGAGAACCCCTGCTCGGGGTAGCTCAGGAAGACCTTGCCCCCGATGGCCTCGGAGACCAGGTCCTGCACCTGCGTGATGTTGTAGATCATCTGATCGCCCTCTGCACAGCCTCGCGAACCATCCTCTTGTAGGTATCAGCGTAGTCGTACAGGGCCGGGCGCAGGTACGGGCGTGCGCGCACACCCGGCCACCCGGCCGTGTACGTTACAGGAGTGACGATCCCGCGATGGATCTCCCCACGGCTCATGCTACCGGCGTCACCGGTTCCGAACTCCACATAGGGGGCGTAGTGCATGTTGGTCCCCACATCGGTCCAGTATGTTCCGGCACCATCGGTACCCTCTTCGTGGGTGATGGAGCGGGCGAGGTGACCTGTGACCTTCGGGACCATGTCCTGTGCGAGATCCTGCATCGTGAGTCCGATGCGGGCCATGGCTCTGGGCATCTCGCGGTTGAGGTCCGCGAGCTTGAGGTCCATGGACTTCTCCCATGCACTTGAATCCATAACGACGGATCCAGCCCTCATAGCCTCACCCCGATGCAGGAGGCACGACCCTCCACGGTCTTGACCTCCTCGAGATGGTACTCGGGCCCCGTGACCCCTCCGAGGCGGTCCCCCGCTTTCACGGTGTGACCGACCTTCAGAGGGAAGATGATACGATAGAGGTCCCGGCACACCTGCCCGTCCTCCGTCTGCGTCCTGGAAGCTCCCAGAGGGTAAACCGAGGCGAACACGGTCCTGCGTGTCTGCCTCCACTCCTGGGTGACGTCCCCGTGGTCGTCCACGGGCACACACTCCCAGATCCTGAACTGGCGACCTGCCAGGGCCATCGGGATCATCTACGGGACCTCTTGGCTACCATGGGCCTGCGCCACCTGTCCATGCGCACGCGCAGGGACTCGGGGAGGGCATCCCATGAACGGGACACATCGCCCTCGGATGCCGAGGAGGAACCCTCGGCCCCCAGCATGTTCAGCTTGATGCATGCTATCTCGACGATGACCGAATCGGCCTGCTTGCCGGGGTCCGGGCGGTTGGTGTATGCCTCGAAGTCCAGCGAGGCCTCGTCCAGCATCGCCATGCAAATAGTGTCATCCAGATGCTGATACTGGGGGCGTGCGCGTATGCTCGGAAGGCGCGACATGGTTCAACCTCAGGCAGAGGGTGCAGTGAGTGCGTAGAGTCCTCCGACCTTGTTCTTCATGATGAGACAGTCATGGTAGATCCTGTAGTCCAGCCATGTGGAGTTGATGATACCGGGAACGGTTCCGGGCGCGAAGATCTGGCTTGCCTCGGAGGCGACGAGTCCGTTTGCGACGCCCTGTGCGACGATGAGAACTGCGACCTCGGATGCATCGTCTTTAGGGGAGAATCCTCCGGTGGGGACGTCTGCGGCGGTTGCGGGCTCCTGGTCGGAGATACCGCTCGCATAGTCGTATGCGGAGTACATGTAGTCCGAAGGGGTCCAGATGATCTCTGCATCGTTGATCATGTCCACGCCGGTGTCGAGCTTCCTGTATCCTGTGTCGATGCCCTTTGTACGGGTGTACTCTGAGGAGTTCTCGAGTACGCTCATGTACTTGTCGTTGATGTGGATCTTCATCCCTGTGGCACCCTTGTGCTTGAGGTTGATCTTGACCTTGGTAATGGCCTCGGTGATATCGGAGAGGAACGATGCTTTGGAGGGAGTGATCTCCTTGGTGTTCTGAGCCTCGATAGCCGTGTCCGCACAGGTGGAGAGCCTTGTGACATCGATCTCGGGAACGACAGAGAGTCTCATGAACTCCGAGAGGACGGCGGTCCCCCTGATGAGTCCGTTCTGCTGCATCATGTCCACACCATCGAGGACGAAGGACCTAGCACGGTCGAATCTCAGCCTGTAGTCGGTGAACTCGGAGCTCACTGCACCAAGGGGGCTTCCCTTGAACTTGCTGTAGTTTCCGAGTCCGGAAAGGGAAAGAGTGGGAACACTGAACACTCCAGCCTCCTTGGATGCCTGGAAGAGTGCAGGGTTCGGGGTCATGTAGCTTGTAAGCACGTCAGCCGTGGCGATCTCGTCGGTGATCTGAGTGAGGTACTTCTTGATCTCCTCGAAGCCGTTGGGCTGGCCCTGGGGCAGGGTCTGATTGGTCAATGTCATTGCAGCCATGTTTTAGCCTCCATCAGAGGCCCGCGGCCTTGCGCATGATCGACAGCATCTCGGAGCCTCCGTCGGTTCCCGTCGGTGCAGGGGGTGCCCCCTTACCGACCATATCCGCGTACATCTTGTTGGCCCACTCGCGTGCGACCTTCTCGATGCTCTTGATGTTGGACATGGTCTCCTCGTCCGTCTCTCCCATAAGGGTGCGTGCCAGCGATGTGTCGAGACCGACCTTAGCCAGCTCCCTCTCCGTGGTTCCGATGCGGACCTTCAGCTCAGCATCCTCAGCGCGTTTCTTGTATGATGCCATCTGCTCGTCGGCTTCCGCCTTGAGCCTGTCGGCCTCGTCCATCTTACTGCGCTCGATCTCCTTCTGGTGCTTCTTCTCCAGGTCCTTCAAGGCGTTCTCGTGCTTCGCGTTTATCGCATTGATGCGCGAGGACACGATCTCGTCGATCTTGGCCTGCTGTTCGGCTGTGAAGGTGACCTCTTTGGATTCCGATATGTCGATATTGTCTTCAGCCACGGTTTACCCTCCGTTATGGTACGGTAAACACCGTTAATCTGGTATATAAGCATTTTAACAGTGTTTACGAGGCATCCGACTGTGATTACACATCTTCCGAGAAAATACACTCATCTGGATTCTGAATCCGACACGAGTTTCGGCAACCTCTTCAACTGCAGCGTTCCCGCCTTGGTTCCGAATCTCCTTTCCCACTCATCGTAGCTCATGTCCTGCGGAATGGTGATGTGCTTACCCTCTGCGTTCCTTGCAGCCTTCCTGGCGGTCGCTTGGATCTCCGGAGGGAGCACCTGACGGATCCTGCATCTGCAGTTGGGGTGGAAGGTCGGTTTCACTGCCTTCGGGTCGTCGAGTCTGTACCTCTTCTTGTCGTACTTCCTGCAGATCGGGCAGGTGCGCTCGTCATAGGTGCATTGGATCTCGTACTCCTCTATGCCGAGCTTCCTCAGCTCCTCCTCCTCGGCATCGACCGCCGCCTGTGCTATGGTGGTCCTAACCAGCCTGCGGGCCTTGTACGCCTCCTTCCCGGTGTAGAGCTCCACCTCCCTCGTCATGGTCTTCAGGTCACGCCCTGAAAGCATGCCCTTGGTGACGATCTCCTTGACGCCCTCCATCTCCTGCTTGGAGAACAGCTTGACCAGGTCGTACACCCCGGTCCCCGTGACCACCTGATCGATGTTCCTGGTGGAAGGGAGGTCGAAGCGGAACCCCATACCCAACTGCTTCTGAGTGGAGAACACGGTGCGCTTGGCCCCCTTCTCGGCGGTGTCCTCCAGTGCCGGGATCAGGCGCCCCTCTATGTCGGACCTCAACCTCTTGGATGCGAGCTTCTGGGCCTTGTCGATGGCCTGTGCGCGTGTGATGCGCCAGTTGTATGCCGAGGAGGAGAGGCGGGTCAGCTCCCTGGTCCTCTCGGGCTCAGGGAGCCTGCGTGCGGCCTCGATCAGCACGGCACGGTCCTTGGGCTCTATGAAGCCCTGCAGGTACGCCCTCGCCTCCTCTGTGGACTCGAACCCGCCTTTGGCGGCGTAGGTGGAGAGGATGGACCCCATATCGTCCACGAGGTCCCTGGAGGCACGCCGTGATGCCCTTGCTATCTGCACTGACACCACGGCCACCAATGCCTGGTAGTCCAAGACTGCATCGGTGTTCTCCTGCTCCTTGTCCTCCTCAGATGTCATCCTCGTCCTCCGGGATCATGTCCTGACCGAGGTTGCCGTTGAGGAAGTCCACCTCCTGCCTGCGCTGACGTGCGTCCTGCTCCTCCTCCTCACCCCTGATGCGCTCGAGCTCCTCCTGCACATCGTCCACATAGGGCACGAAGCCGAGTGCGGTCTCACGGGAGAGGAGGCCGTTCTGGATGAAGATCTGGAGACTCTGGGCCTCGAAACTGGGGTCTGTGGGGAGGTTGAAACGGAACTTAACATCCATCGACCTGACATCTGCACCTGCATCACCGAACATGGCGCTGGAATACAGCCTGCACCTCCTGCGGAAACCCTTGCGGAACTCGGCCTCCAGGGCCTGCGACACGTTGAGCAGTCCGAGCAGCTTGTATTTCATGGCCACGCCTGAGGTGTTGGATGCGAACTGCTCATCCGACAGGTCGGGGATTCCGGTGATCTTGTGGATGTTGGTGGTGACGTCGTCCACGAGGATCTGCACGGAGGCCTCGTCGAAAACCTTGGTCAGGTATGTAAGATCGGAGTCACGGGGGATGGAGATGTACTCGTCCTCCTTGACGGTACCCATGACCTCGTCTACCTCCTCGTCCGAATCACCGAAACTCATTCCCTTGGCGACCATGATGGCGGAGGCGAAACGGTTCTTGTCGCGGATCCTATCGGACAGCATCTCGTTGAGGGAGGTCTGCAGGTCGAGGATAGGCTCGAAATCACCGATGCAGTCAGGGTTGTTCAGATACTCGACCATGGGCACGGATGAAAATCCATGGAGCCTGCGTGTGCCGGGAACCTCCACCCATGCGGAGGATTCCGCCGCCCCTGTCATCTGGTACCTCACGACCTCCTTGTCATCGTAGACGTCCAGGAAGTCGTCGACGGTCCCGTCATCGCGCTCCACGGCGTAGTGGATGGCACCGAACACGGGTTTGGGGTTGAGTGTCTGGTCGTATGCGATGAAGCCGTCCAGGGGACTGACCTGCACGGATTGGGGCGTCAGGGCGCCGTCGACCATGTCCATGTACTCCAGCTCGATGCCCCTGCCGTAGCGGGATGCATCCTTGACCAGTTGCTGGTCGAGTGTGGCCAGCGTCTGCTCGTTGTAGAGGTCCACGATCTCCTGCCCCTTCACGTCCCCTGCATCTGCCTCGTACACGGGCGGGATGCCCGCCACAAAGGATGCTTTGGTATCGCTGATGTACTTGCAGTAGTTGACGGAGAGCTTGGCGAGCTTGGCCTCCGTCCCGGTCCTCCCTGTGAAATACGCGTTGTCCAGGATCCTGAGGTGTTCGGCCCTCCTTCTGAAATGGTCGTATGCGTTCTTGATGCTGGTCTCCGTGTACGGAGTAGGTGTCCTGATGATGTCTTTCATTTCCTCACCCTTGGCTCGATGAACGTGGCGACCATATACCTGGTCTCGTCCACGGTGTCATCGTATTGCTTAACCGGTTTCGTCTCACCCCTCTCGCTGGCCTTCTCGTCCCAGTGGTAGAGGTATATCCCGTCGATGGTCTGGGGGCAGTCCGGGGAAATGAAGAGCCTCCCCGTGTTCAGCATCCTGGCCATCTCGCTGATGCCGTCCAGAACCGATTTGTTAGGGTTCTGTGGCATCCAGCGGCGTTTCTCGAACTCGCGTGCGAGGGCTTCCCCTCCCCCTCCGTAGTCGATGGCTACATTCATGCGGTTGATACCGCCGAGCTTGTCGGTGATCTCCTCGAAAACGCGCAGATAGTCCGCCGTGGTCATGCTGGCGGACTGTTCAGGGGTCGCCACCCACTCCCGGACCTTGTACCACTCCTTGGTGGACGGTGAACGCCCATACCACCCCATCGCGGTAGGGTGGACCGCACCGTAGTCTATTGCAGCGTAGCCCACCTTGACATCGGAGGGAGGGGTCTTGATGCACTGCGGGCCGAAGAAGGGAAACACCAACCCCTCGGCTATGCACCTCTCCCCGAGGATCTTGCGCTTGTACTCCATACCCGTGTAGCGGAGCTTGAGCGCCGCGATCTTCTTCGGGGTCATGATGGGGTTGTCCTCGAGGACGAAGTGGAACTCGTGGTAGCCTCCGAATGCCTCTTTCTCCTCGGGTGACATGTGGAGGTACTTGTCGGTGTGCTCCACATACAGGGGATGCCTTGGATTGTCGGGATTGCTCGTCCAAACCATGTACGGATAGTCGGATGCTGCGAGACGCGCCATGGCCTCGTTGATGAAATTCTGGTGATGCTTCGTGATTTCGTCCGCATACCAAAATTCGGCGGTGACTCCCCTCAGCTGGTCATCACTGTTCGCCTTGCCTCCTCCGAAGAGGTAGATCGTCACGTCCCCGTGGTCGGTGGGCACGAGGATCTGGTTGACGTTGTCCCTCATCCCGTGCTTGGCCTTGGGACACAGGTCCAGGAAACCCATCTTCGACTTGATGCAGTTACGGATCAGAGACCCGATGGTGTTCCCGGACATGATCCCGACCTTGACGGGGTGGGTGGCGATGTAGTACAACAAAGACATGAGGCTGGCCTGCGTCTTCCCCGACCTGACGGGACCCTCGTAGAACTGCAATGCATCACAGCACACGATACGGCGATTCACCTTGGCGGAGAACGGTCTGAGACCTTCGCTCATGGCTTGGCCTCCCAGTCCTCGACCTCCACATCCTTGAGAGAGGCCTGCATGACCTTGGCGTACTCGGACAGGATCGCATTGTCCTTATCCACTGTACTGTCCAGTCCACCCCACTTGCCTAGCTGTACTGCGGACTGATGCAGGACCTTGAGGAACTGCGTTTCCATCCACGCCCTGTCGCGGGCATCCTCGCAGAGGACGGCACGGGAGTATCCCTCCTTGGCACGGTCTGCGATGAAAGTCAGGTACTTCTTGGCCTCCTCGGCCATCTGCGACCTGGTCACCTCCAAGGCCGTGGTCGGTTCGGTCGGTTCGGTCGTTTGGTCGGTCGGTTCGGTCGACCGAACGCCTTCGGTCGGTTTCCCCTCTATACGCGCGTGCGCGCCTGCGTGCGCGCCTGACTCTTTCCAAGCCTTGCGCATGGCGTTGACGGTGGACTTGCTGGCGCCCGTCTCCTCGACTATGACCCTCGTTGGAGCACCCTTCTTGAACATCGCATAGATGCGACCCTTGGTCTTCTCATCCAAGGCCGTTGCCAAAATATCCACCCTCTGTTTTCACGGTTTACCCTCCGTTATGGTACGGTAAACACCGTTAACCGAGTATAAAACCATTAACGGGGTTTACTTCGCTTTTGAGTAAACGTTTTGAGAAAAATCGAGGAAGTGCGGTGCAGAGTTCACAGAGCCACCACACTTCAAAAGGATTAGTCTATGGAGTTACTTAGTGGTAAGGGGTGTTTTGTCGAGAGGACCGCCAGGGCTTACAATCATCCCGTCTAAACGGTGATTCATTAGGATTGTAGGGTGCCAGTTCAGCCGCCTCCAAACGCTTCAGGATTTCCTATATACGGAACCTATAGTGTCTCCTTGCCAATGGAGTCAGAATATCAGGGAGATTAGGGACAATCTCATGCAGTTTTGTGTTTGTGATGCAGATTTGTTCCCTGCATATCGGGCAGAACCAACCTTTGACTCCCCATATAGACAGGTCTTCCCACCCTCCCATCTCTGCATCCCTTCTCATGATCTCCATACTTGTTTTTCCACATTTCATACAGGTTAGATCACATTCGTCATACACCTCTCTGCAACGCTCGACTCCATCCTTGTAGTAGGTCGGGGCTCTGCATTTAGGGCGGGTTATTTGACTCTCGTCCATCACGCCACCTCCCAGGGCAGGGGGCCGTACAGGGTACGGTATGTCTCACACAGCATCTCGTACTCCCCGACGTCGACCTGGACGAGCAGGGCAGAGAGCACGAGGATCACGGCGAGGGTCACGGACAGCACACGGGCAAGGGTCAGCTTCTCTGTGTCATACCAGTGTTCGCGCCTGTACCAGACCCACACCAGCAGGTGTATCAGCACTGCCAGCACCACGGAGATCACCACTGCAGTGGAGAGGTCGAGCCAACCGACATCCACCACCGTCTCCCTCAGCTCCATGATCTCATGGAACATGAGGAACTGTTCGGGGTCACTCATCCCCGAATACCTCTTTCCTGATTCCCAATGCCATGCAGACACGTGGGAGGAGACCGTTGACGAAATCCACCACGGATTCATCCTCTCCTTTGGATGTGAGATCTATATGGAAAGGCCTTGTGAAATCAGGACCTCTCATCACTCCGTCGAGATACACCTCTCCATCGTCATAGTACTCGAAAAGTCCGCTCCATTCCACTTTACCGATTTTGCCTGATGCACATACTTCGTCTTCCACTGCTTCATCTCCATAGCTTTGTGCCGGATGTTGATTACTTGCTGTGGTTGGAGTCCCATCCGGCAAGGACTCCCCATACCTAATGTTGGAATTACATCCGAGTTTATTTCTCTTGAACCTTGCGTTTCTTCAGCAACCGCCTCTTCGGTGGTGCTGCAACCTCCGTTTCGGAACCGGTTGGATCCGCGACATCAACGACATCTTGTGCGACATGATCCGCGACATCCGCGACACTCCACTCCCTCTGGCATCTGGAGCATGTGCCCCTCAGCCCATCGAGATTCATGTATAGACCCTCTCCACATGAGGGGCAGACGTTTTCCTGCATGATATCACATTTTCTCCTAGCTTTAAGCATTTTTCAGGATTTCCTCTGATTCTGTACAGATACTGCGCAATTCATCCAGGGTGAACTCCTCGTAGCGGCTGGAGAAGAAGATCCTCACCGTACCCTCATCCTTGCCCTTCTCTATCACGTATCTCTGTGGGGTGTAGAAGCTCGGGTAGGTCACCCATACATCCGGTAGGGGCAGGGCTTGGACTGTGCGCGTACCGTCCTCCTGGAGATGTCCGCAGTACGGACATGTGGACGATACCCTGTGGTTGTGCCATTTTATCACGTACCTCTTACCGCACTTCCTGCATCTCTTCATCGACATCGGAGCTCCCCCCTGTGCCTGAGGTTCCTTCCGACCTTGCGGCGGTTTATGGACTCCCAGAGACGTCCCCTCTCGAACCCCTCACGGAAGACCCTTGCACACTGGTCGCAGAGGCGGAACGTCATCCCGATCTCCACCTCGTGTTCCGCCTGGCGGGTGCAGTACTGACACTTCATCAGACCACTCCTGTGATGATTCCGAGCGACAGCAGGGTGAACAGGGCGACCTGGGCCACGGTGTAGAGTCTGATGCGATGAAGGTCCCTTTCCAAATCACGGATGTGGCACCAGAGGGCCCTTGTCTCCATCTCAAGGGCACCTATCCTCTGCTCGCAGATCTCCAGTAGCCTCTCGGTCACTGTACCGCCCCCGTGAGCTTGTCGGCGGGACACCAGTCGGGGAAGTCCTCCGTATCGTCCAGATCCCTGCGCTTCCTCTGGCAGTACTGCCTGCCTGAAGCTGTGCGGTTGTAGGGGCACTGGGAGCAGGAGGACATCAACCAGGTTTCATCTCCCTTCATGATACGTCTGCGATTCATTCGGACTCCTCCGCGCGACGGATGCGTGCGCATAGGATCTCCTCGTATGCGTGCATGACATCCGCCTGGATGGTCAGCAGGAACCTGTCCGGACTTGGAAGGCCTGCGTACTCGGGAGAGTACATGAATCCCTCCAGCTTGCATAGCCGTTCGTTAACCTCGTCCCTCTCGGCCTTTAGCCTGTCCAGCCATCCGTCTGTCATGCCGTCACCTCCTCATGATAGGCATGCTCCCACTTGCAGGTACCTCCGTAGGGGCACTGGGAGGGGAAATACACATCCAGAGGGTCGTCGGTGATGATCTCGCAGGCACGGTGGCAGGCGTTGCAGGTGAAGATCTTCATTCCTTCACCTCCCTCAACGGACACCAGTCTGGAACCCCATTACCGAAGTAATCGACACAGCTGTCGAACAGGGGTGCTTTAGGATGCCTGCAACAGGCTCCCCATCCATCGTCTCCACCATCCACACAGGGACAATTGTAACAATACGGCACATTGTACCTCTCCCCATCTATCTCTATGAATCTCATTCACACACCTCCAGATATTTTGTCAGGTCTGTAGAGGGGAGTCTGGAGATGCACCTCTCATGGATCTTCCCCTCTTTCCTCAGCTCTCCCTTCACCTTTATGGTGAGTTTCGCCGGCTTGCGGAAGATCAGATGGTTGCATACCATGCACTTTTCGATATTCATTCGACCACCTTCACGTTCCTCTGGTGCCTGATAGCGAGAAAAATCCAATTCCTCATCCATATCTCGGAGACATACCAATCATCCATGCCCTTGCCACATCTGGGGCAGGTTTCACGCATCCACACCCATCCGGGGTCGTCCATAGGTACTGAGATTTCATCCTTGTCGAAAACATCACCACAGAATCTGCATGAGAATCTCACTCGATCACCTTCCACTTGGATTTCTGCTCGGACTCACCGATATGGGTCGCCTTCCAATCTCCATCGCTTCTTGTCTGATACTCGAAACACGAACGCACGCAGTTGAACCTGTATTGAAGTCTGATCTCGGCGATGGGGGCCTCTGGCATCACAACCCTGCTCCCGAGCATCGCACGGAGGGCTTGGGCGAATGTGAGGGGGAATTCCTCAAGAACCTCTTCGATCTTGTTCAGGTCGGAGTCGGTGTACCAATCGAGTCCCTCGTTGCAGCTTATGGCCAATTTCCCATTATGCACCCTGTACAGCATGTCATCAGATGAGCGGAGAGTCTTGCCCTCCAGCAGAAGGTGGAGTGCAGCAGTCGTATCTATCATTCAACCACCTTCCACTTAGCTTTCTGCTCTACGTGGGCGAAATATGTGTCCCGCCATTCAGCATCATCTTCTTTGAATTCGAAGCATCCATCATGGAACCTCTGCTTGAGATGGGGGTAAAGGTCGCTTGTCACGATCTTACCGTCCAGCATAGCACGGAGGGCCTGCTCGAAATTGAGGGGATACTCCTCGATGACGTCCTCGATGCCATTCAAAGGAATATACATCGTCTCCATCCAACCATTGTCGAACCATTCTACGGTTTGACCCTTCTCTGACAGTTTGAACATATATTTGCGCTCGGAGTCATCGAAACCCCTGCGATAGATAGTCTTCCCCTCCAGCAATGCCTGCATGGCCTCTCTTGCGGTCAGTGTCATTCTACCACCTCCCACACGGTGGTCTTGTCACCATGCGAGTTGATGACCTCGCCTGCGATGCGGACCTCTCCGGCCTTGTACAGCTCATTGATGTCGTGGTGCAGATTCTTATGGAGATGCTTGCTGGGCTCCCCTCCGATGGCAATCATCAACTCCCTCACGGTGGCCCTGCCTCCGAGACTGCGGAGGGTGGACAGGATGGTGTGTTTATATCTCATTCATCCACCTCCAGATCATCCTCCGGATCATCCTCCCTCTCCCACTCGGTGTAATCGTCCATGTACGGGCAGTATTCACCTTGTAAGGGGAAGTCCCATGGATCCTCAGCTTCATCCTCGCGCACGCAGTTGTTATTGCAGGTCACACATATCCATGTGGTCACTCGCTCACCTCCTCCCAATCGAATGACAGCAAGGTGTCCGAGCCGGGTATGAACGGGACGATCTGCTTGCTGGGTCCCCTGTAGATGACCACTATGGGCAAGTACAGTCCTGTGTACTCCCTCACGGTGATGAACACATATGGATCCCAGTGTACCTTCCTGAACTTCTTTGTGGGGTCCTTGGAGAGCTTGTGCAGGACGGATCCGAAATCCAATCTGTTCACTGCACCACCTCCTCCTCGTCGCTGAGTGCGGACCGTTTCCTGTCGTGGAGTTCGAGCTCATAATCTCTGGCCCTGTTTCTGGCGGCCTCCAGATGGATGCCTCCCTCGATGTTCTTACCTATCATCATGCACTCTATGGCTCTGTCCAGTTCGGTGCGGACGACATGCATCATGCGGATGGCCTGATTGTATGCGGTTTCCTCGCTCACTGGCAGGCCCCCTGCATCTCCTTCTCGAGGTACTCCGAGACATACGCCTCATGGATCTTGATTGAGTCTGCCATGATCTTGAGGAAGATGTTGGCCCTTCCCAAGTCCAACTCCTCCATCTCCTCCATGCTGGATACGATACCCTCCAGAAGGGTGTGTGCTCTTGTGCAAGTCGCAATTGTACGGATCCTATCATCCATCATTTCACTGCCTCCTTGAAGGGGTTTTGTAAGGGGTTTTGAGAGGACATCCGATGGCAGTACCATCTGCAGCGGTATGGATCCCGACACAGTCCCACTCGAGCTCCCTCTTGAGTGCACACAGTGCCACACCTGTCCAGTGGATGTCACGGTGACGGCAATCGCTGCAGCATGGGAAGGTTCTCTTGCTCATGCCATCCCTCCAAAATCCAACAGGCTGGTCTGTCCGGACAGGATGGTACTGGTCCAACGACTGCATCCCCCATCCCCTCCATTCCATCCCTCTACGGGCCATACGCCCCTGCAGGTTGTGTGGAATCTCGCACAGGTCTTGCAGAACATCAGCTCTCCACCTCGAAATCATCCAAACTTGTCTGCTTGGGGAACTCCGTTGCGTGCTCCAGATCTTTGAATAACTGATGCACCTCTGGACCGAATCTCTCTGCGTTCCTTACATGCATCCTGAGAGCGAACCCTGTGAGTGGGTTCCTTTTGCAGACGTTGTAGTCGGTCATTCCTCGGCCTCCTGCAGGATCCTGTGGATATCGATTCCGATGGGAATCATTCAGGCACCTCCGGAACAGGGATCTCCGAGAACAACGGCTCCGTCCCATTCGGAACCCAATCCTCGGAGACGTTCTCCAGATAGTATCCGCTGATGGACCTGCGCCATGGGATCTCGGTCCCCCTCTTCTCCGACATCACTCCGACCCACTGGGATGCGCTGACCTGTCTGGCCTGCTCGGGGGTGGCTTTCCACATCCATACTCTGGTGCATCCGACTCTGTGGGAATCCTCCACGATGGGGGAAGGGTCGCCCATGGACACGAAAACGAGACTCGGTGAGGTCATTCCACACACCTCCAGATTGCATCCCCGTCCACGACTGTACGGGTGACCTCACCGAACCTCTCGCAGAGCCTCAGGGAGTTGTAGACCCTTGACCTACGGGAACCCCTCTCCCATGCAGGTACATCGCCGAAGATCTCACGGACGACTTCCATCGTCGTGCAGGGCCCGATCTCGCGGACCGCCTTCAGAACCTCTGCCTGACTCATTCGACGACCTCCTCATGGTCCAGATGGATGAGCTCGGTGGAACCGCAGTAAGGGCAGCACTGCTCTAGCTCCCCCTCGATGCGACATGTATCCACTTCGTCCCACTCCAGGAGCTCCCCGCAGCAATCACACTCGATTGTGCAGAACCTCATGCGAACGCCTCCAACGTCACACGGCCAGAGGTTTTACGCTTGGCTGCGTTTATGCGTTCCACTGCAATCCTGTAGTATTCAGGGTCTCTTTCGATCCCTATGAAATCCCTTCCAGTCTGGACCGCAGCGACACCTGTCGTTCCGGATCCCATGCAGTTGTCGAGAACAGTCATACCCTCATCCGTGTATGTGCGAATCAGGTACTCGCAAAGAGGTACGGGTTTCTGGGTCGGGTGTAATTTATCTTTTGACTCAACTTTGAAATCAAGTACGTCTTGAGGATAACGGACACCGGTCAGTTCGTCCGGCATTGTATGATATCCTCCATAATTGGATGAACGAGATCCCATCCCAGGACTTTTTGCTGGGGCCCTTTGAGATACTTGAGGATTATAGGGGGCACCTTTTTCGCAAAATATCAGGATATCCTCATGACTTTTCAAGGGTGCACGATTTGCATTAAGGAATCCTGTTACAACATTCTTCCTCCAGATCCACTGGTATCTGAACCATGGGAGATTGGAACAACCCAATGTAAAATTAAACGGATGTTGTGCAAACAACGCAACCACCCCTCCTTCAATAAGTATCCTCTTATACTGTTCCCATAGTGAATCGAAGGGAATGACTGCGTCCCATGAGTTCTTAGTCGTGCCATAGGGCAGATCGCAAAGAATCATGTTGACCGAATGGTCTGGAATGTTGTCCATTTCAACCAGACAGTCCCCGCAATAGGTCGTTACAGTCATGCGTAGTCCTCCAAGGTCATCCTGCCGTGGCACTTGCGCACGTGGAGGTCCCATTCCCACGCCTGCATGCGTAGGTCGTGCCATCTGGCCCTATCGAGGGTGAAAAGGTCGCAGGTGTGCCTGGCATCCCCTCCGGTGTAGAGGGGGTTGACGGCACAGGCCCTGCCATGCTTCCGCCTGTGGGCGCACTTGAAGCAACAGGGCCCCCCGAGGTGGGTTCTCCTGACCTCAGTCATGCCCTCAGCCTCCAGCTTACGTTCGCGTGGCTCACATTGTGCTCATGCGTGCAGATCTCTGCCAGGCACTTGGCGATATAACGCCCCTCCACGTGGTCGATGGGGTGCCCATCGGCCCAGCATGCGAAGCGGATATCGTCCACGGTGATGGGTGCACCCATACGGAAGGACCTTGCAGCCGCGTGGATCGCCATACGGTCGGACTCGATCATGCCCTCTCCTCCCACATGCCGCACTCATCGCAGTCGCGGTCGTACACGGTGCCCCTGCCCATGGTGCAGGATCCGACGATGACCAGCCCCTCCACCGTGGTCCCCGTGAGTGCCGATGGCCTGAGGTATGCGCACCTGCCACGGTGGGCGGTGCCACGCTCCATCGAGAGGAAATCAAGCTGAGTCATTGGAATTCACCTCATACACCTCTGCCTCTGTGAATGTGATTTTCTGATTCACAGGCACGTCGATGGCCACATTCAGCATCATCTTGGCAAAATCACGATCAGCATAGACCCCCAGAATCGTGCTAGTGTCTCTGCAAACCGCGAGATGATGTAGACGATCATTCCACAGTCCTCCTGACGTGTGCGTGGAAAGCCACCAGAGCGGCGGAGATGCGGTCCATCTCCTTGTGGTCCTCGACGGTGAGGACACCGGACTCGCGTGCGATGGCCATGCAGTCGGAAACGTCCTTGAGGATGCACCTGTCCAGCTGGTCCAGGACCTCGAAGCGGGTAGTCATTCGGACTCCTCCTGAAAACAATGCGTATCCAGCCAGCGATTCAAATCGGAGCTTAGAACCCCCAGTACATACGCCATCTCTGCAGGGCTCTCAGCAAGGGTTGCGCTGCGGATTCTATCTATAGTCTGGTAGATGCAAAATGACACCTCCTCGTAGGGAATGTCCGTGAAGGTCATTCGGACTCCTCCCCTTTGCCGAAGTATCTCCTATCAAGGTTCCTGAGGTAGTCCTTGAGGATGAAATTGAGTCTGAGGATGTCCCCCTCCATCTTCAAAAGGATGATGTCGATATCATCGGCGGTCCTCTTGCCCATCTCCTTGAATTGAAGGTTATGGAACTCCGAAATGGTACTCTGCATGTGATCGAGATAGCTTATCCCACCGATCGCCGTGGATACGACTCTCAAGTCCTCGGACCAGAGAGGGTCATCTCTTGCCTCTTCTGCGAGAATCTCGAGGAGCTTCTTCAGACTCATCCTCACGTTGCCCTCGGGCGTGATCTTGAGCTTGTCCTCAGTCATTCCTCCCACCTCGCTGAGAAGCGTGCCGCCTGACCCTCGTGGACGGTCAGGTGACGGGCATGCTCGTCGAATGCGATGATGCCCCTTGCGGTCAGATCCAGGAGCAGGGACTGCATCAGCTCCCTGTCCCCTCCCATAGCATCCATCAACAGCCTCTCTGTGAGGGAACCGGCACGGACCCTGTCGATCATCTCGCGGGCGAGGGCGTAGTATCCCCTGGACTCAGCCATCGAGATCATCCTCCCTTGCGTCGATCGTGGCCTGCTTGAGCATGTCGATGTACTCCATCGCCTGCTCGGGGTAGAGGGCGATGGTGTCGTCCTGACTGATGACGACACGGCCGTCGCTGACCTCGATGGTGGCGATGATGTCGCCGTAGGGACTCATGAGTTCACTCATCGCCGTCCCTCCCGCATCTGCACTCCTTGAGCATCGCGTACCTCGCGAACTCGCTGATCGTCATCCCGCACTCGTGGGCGTGCGTGGCCACCTTGTCGTAGACCTCTTCGTCCACCCTTGCGCTGATCATCATCCACTTCAGGCTCACTGTCTCAACCTCCTGTATCTGGCCCATCTGGAGGGACCCTTGGGGGACCACACCTGCACGACCGCTCCCCTGTAGGTGAGGATGCGGAGGGCCGCGCGCACCTTCTCGACTGTCAATCCTGTGTCCTCGGCGAGTCCGCGGACGGACCTCGGCCCGTCAACGTACTCCAGGACACGTTCCACCTGCTCGGCGTTGGGGTACCTCATGGACGGACCTCCACGGACGCCTGGCAGAATGGACAATAATTCACGGGGATGGCCTCCCTCTCACCGATGCGCAGGGCCACCACGGGGGCGCGGTTGGACGTGCCCGGGTAGATGACCTTGGAGTGGATGGCGCGATGCATCGATGCACAGCAGGGCTCGATGACCTTGCCTGCGAGGATCAGGTGTCCGTCGTAGGTGGCGGTCATTCCAACCCCTCCAGCAGGATGTCCACATCGATGCCCTTGACACGCTCGGCGATATACTGGCGCTTGGCCTCGTAGGTCCAGCCACGACGGGTCAGGAACTGCCTCCATGTGAACGCGACCCATGCGCGGGCCTGCTCGAAGTACACCTCCCTCCATCCGTTGTAACGGGGGCGGATCTGGATGGTCACTCGACCACCTCCCACAGGATCATAGGTCTGTTAGACCATGGTCTGCGGACATGCCCCGCCTTGCGGACGAAGCCGTACCTCGACAGGGCGTTGAGCCTGTTCCTCGTGCGGATCAGCTCGGTCGCGGATGCCTCTCCGTACAGTACCCTTGCGACCTCGATGTTGGTCGCACTGCCGCCGAGACCACGCAGGGCTTCGAGGGTGGGGTCGGTCATTCGACCACCTCGTAGATGGGGGACGGCACGCCGGAACGCTGGTTCCTCCTCTCCCCGACCTTCCTGACGAATCCCTGCCTCAGCAAGGTGCGGAGCCTTGCGTGTGCGAGGTTCCTCACGGACATGTTGTAGTCGTCCCCGTGGATGTGCATCGCGATCTCCACTGCCGTACTCGGCCCGAGCTCGCGGAGGCTGTTCAGAATCTCCTCCTGCCTCATACCTGCCACCTCCATCTGGTGGTGACTCCTGCACGGCCTGCCTTGCGGATGGCCCCGATATCCTGTAAGTACCTGATGTCCCTCTGGACGTCGCGACCGAGGTAGCTGGAGACCTCTGCGCAGGTGATGGGACCCACTGCCCTGATGTAGTCGTAGACGGGTTGGGCGGATGCCTTGATGGACCTGGTGGGCTTGCCGAACCCGCTCATTCGGATTCCTCCAGATCCTCGATGTACCCATCCGTACCGCAGTACGGGCATACATAGATGTAATCCGGGCCATCCATCGATAGATACAGATCCAACGCATCCTCGAAGATGCGCATGCATTCACTGCACCTGTAGGTCATGCGCTCACCCTCCTGCGACCCATGATGGAATAGGAGTCCCCGTCGAGGAAGATCTCACGGTCGGGGAACTCCCTGATCATCCACTTTATGCACGTCATCATCTGGTCGAGCGTGAAACCGCAGGTCTCGATGGGGATCATGACGACGTCCCTCATCATGCCCACCCCCCATGCTGGCGCATGGACTCCTGACGGGTCAGTCTGGCATGCTCCTCGACGATGCGCTTGCGCTCGGCCTCGTCCTCCTCATCCCATCTGGCGAGGACCGCCGGGGGGATGCGGTATGCCCTGTAGGAGCAGTTGGTGCAGTCGATCCAGAGCATCCCATCACCGGACTCGGTGATGTGGGTCTGACCCTGACACTTGATGCAGGTTCCGATGGAGGAGGACATCAGAGCACCCCCTCGTCCTGGAGGTCCAGGTAGCAGTCGATGACCTCCTTGTCAGACCACTGACCGATGCCCGGTCCGTAGATCTCCAGGTAGGCCGTGAGTGTCGTGGGGGTATCGTCAGAATCCCTGAGCCTGGCCAATGCGCCTTTTGCCTGGGCGATGTTGACGGATGCACGGCGCTCTCTTGCCTTTTCAGCGAGGTCGTCCAATGGGATCTCGTCTGCTGTGACAAACTCGGACGGCTCCGAAGGAGTCTCGGTCTCTGCCGGCTTCTCGACAGGCTTTACTGCAGGTCTGAAGAACGCGTCGGCCTGCTGTGCCATCTTCCTGCGTCTTGCCTTCTTATCCTCCGTGACCTCATTGGCTTTCTCGATATCGCTGTCAGTTTGGAGACTGTCGGGATCGTCCTTGGGGCCCTCGGAGATGTTGAACTCGGCTTTGTAGAAGTTCTTGAGGATAGCTGTGTACGCTTTGCTGTAGTTCTTGTCCGAGTTGTCCTTGGCATCTGCCTTGATGATGAAATTACACCTATCCTCGGGATCATCCATGTTCACGAGGACGATGTTGGCAGTGTACACACCGTGGAACCACATCGACTCCTTTCCGTAGTTGGACACGGTGATCCATGGTTCGCGCAGGGACTCGTACTCGATATCGAGGATATCCATGACGACTCCAGCATTGTTCCATGCGTCCTCGACCACGGGCTTTATCGTCTCTACGGGCAAATATTTGTAGTTCAACCCCTCGCCGGTGATCTTCTCGAAGGTGTGGGCGCGAACCTCCTTCTTGGCGGCGTTGCGCCTCTGGTAGATGTTCATGACCTTCTCGGTCATGCGTCCACCTCCTCGTTAACGCTGTTTATGTGTGTGTGTCTCTCTCCCCCCGCCTCTGCCTCTACGAGAAGCGAGAGTGCGGTGCCCGACATGAAAGATCTGAACTTCGAAAGGTCGAGATAGGTCTGAACACCACGGGTGGAAGTCTTCTTCTCGATGACGATGTTGTCCGCCTGAAGGATCTTCCATTTCTGCTTGATTGTGCGTCCGTCGGCGATGAATCCGTCGGCATACATGTCTTTCTCAAAATGGCCGTAGTTGTACGGCATGAGGACCATGCCCAGAGACAATGTCCCGGCTATGGCCTCCGTTCTGCGCTCGTAGAGTGCTTTTTGAACTTCTTGCGTGGTTATTTTACGCATTCGTGCTTTCCCTTCTTTTTCGATAGTCGAATCGAAAAAGCGGGGAAATCGTGGTGATTCATGGCAATCAAAGAGACAAATGATTGCCAGGCCCCTCCTTACCGTTTGACGGAAAGGAGGGTCTGGATGATATTTGTCCCCGAAAAGCCGATGTTGACGATTCTCCGTTTTTTCGGTTCGCTGTCCTACGTAACGTCAAACGGCTATTTAAAAGTAGCCCTTCATCACTTCTTCAAGGTTGTCCTGAGCCTTCCTGCACCTAACAGGGTCCGCGTTGATGTAACACCTATAGGTCACAGAGATATCGGAGTGCCTCATGAGCGTCTTCAAGGTGTTGGGATCGACCTCGACCTCGTTGTAGAGGGTGGAGGCGAACAGCCTCCTGAGCGAGTGTGTGGTGACATCGACACAGCAGAGCTTGCCGAGGTCGCTCACCTTCTTACTCATGGCGGCGACGCACAGTCCTCCCCATACTCCGTACTGGAGGCCCTGCACCAGATGGTCGTCATCAGGATCCTCGATGCCCGTTGTGGATCTGTACTCCTTGGCATGGATGATGGCCTGCATCACAGGCTCCGGGATCTCCATGTTCGCCTCCAGTCCCTTGCCGTGTCCCTTTCCGTAGACGTGGAGCTTCCCACAGCTGATGTCCCTCCATCTCGCACCGCAGATCTCCGCGCGCCTGAGTCCCATCATGGACCCCAGCAGTAAAGCCGCCCTCATGTTCGGATCAGCGTTGCGGAGCATCATCTTGAACTGCCCGAGACTGATGAACTTCCTGTCGATGGATTCCCTGTTGTAGAGGATCCCTGCCATCTTCTCAAGGTCCTGTCCGGTGAAGTGGGCGCAGAACCTCGAAACCAGACGGAGGTTGGACTTGGCAACCGTATCCTTGACCTGCATCGCTGATTTGAGATACTGGAGGTCGTCGATTGTGATCTCCTCTGCCCTTGTGGGCCTTCCTGCCGCCTCAAGGATCTTGAGGAGTCTGACGAGGTCGTACCTGGTTGTCCTGCAGGTCGATTCCTTGCGTCCTGTGCGCTTGAGGAAATCGATGAAAACATCGACCTGCTCGTAGATTCCAACCCTTCCTGCTTGCTCTGTGCTGATTTTTCCGTCCATTTCTTCACATCCTTTCCTGGGATGCGGAGGGGGAGAGAGACACACACATACGGACAGGTTTATACTTAGTCACGTCGTTTTGTGTCTTGAGGACCCTTCCTCCGCGACTCCGAGGGTTATATCGTGCTGTTTCCCACCCTCGGAGTTCGTCGAATCCGCCCACTCTCCCATCCGGGCGGA
>JAGBGN010000119.1 GCA_017935945.1 Candidatus Methanomethylophilaceae archaeon
TACCTCTCGTACTCCTTCATCGCCCTCTCGATCTCCATGTTCTTCTTCTCGACGAACGCGGAGTAGTTCCCCTTGTACTCCCTGGATTTACCGTTCTCGATCTCCATTATCCTCTGGGAGATCCTGTCCAGGAAGTACCTGTCGTGGCTGATGACGACGACGGCACATCCTGCCGAGAGGATGCTCCTCTCCATCCATTCGACCGTACTGATGTCAAGATGCGACGTGGGCTCGTCCATGATCAGGATGTCGCAGTCATCGGTCTGTACGGTGAGTCTCGCTATCATCACCTTGGACCTCTCTCCCCCTGAGAGGGATGACATCTGACGGTCCATCATCCCGCGTGGGAAGCCGACCTGGTCGAGGATCTTGTTGATGTAGTCCTCCAACTCCAGATCGAACTTGGCCATCTGGGATTCGAGCATGGCGTTCTCCTCGGCAAGTGCGTTCCAATCTATGTCCCCGCCTGCGATCATGATCTCCTCGATCTCACGCATGCGACGGACGATCTCCTCGGTCATGCCGTAGGGCTTCCTGAGTACCTCACGGACCGTCATGTTCTCCGAGGCTTCGGCGAACTGTTCCATGTACCCAATCTTGTTCGTCCTGCGGGTGATCTCCCCCGTGTCGGGGGCCTCCATGCCCATGAGAATCTTCAGGAACGTGCTCTTACCTGCTCCGTTGGCACCCACTATACCGATACGGTCTCCTTTGTTGATCTGGAGACTGACATCCTCCAGTACTTTCACGGGACCGAACGATTTGGAAACAGACTGTGCCTTCAGGAGCATGGATGCATCCATGATGGATGCTTATAAAACGCTTGTGAATGGTTGGAATTCCAATTATTATCGTTTAGATACTGTTATCACATTGATAATATTATATAATTGAGATTAATACATGGTATTGATGGAACTGGACTACAGCACAATTGTTCGTTCGTTCGACAATCCTGTCAAGGCCAAGATAATCGCAACACTCCACAACAACGGTCCGTTGACACCGAAGGGCCTCCTCGTTCATCTTAAGAACATGCCTCAGGCGACCCTGTACCGTCAGATTCGCGCGTTGGAGAGTGATGGTCTGTTGGAGATCGTCCGTGAGGAGAAGAAGAGGGCTGTTGTCGAGAGGACGTACGATTTGAGCAAGATCCTTCAGAAGATGACGGAATCCGTTACCTGCAGGAACGATGTCAATGCATACATGGCCATCGTCCGTGAGACGTTCACCATACTGTCGGAGAAGTTCGATGGTTATTCCAGCAGGGAAGGTGCGGACATAATCGGGGATGGATCACATGTGAAGTATGTCCCTATCTACGCAACACGTGAGGAGATGGATGGATTGATCAAGGACATATTCGAATTGATCATCCCCTTCATGAAACCGAAATCGGTCGACCAGAGGAAGCATCTTGTCGGTTGCATCGTAACACCGTCTGAGGAGGTGGAATGGTATGAGTGAACAGGTTTGCTCCGACATCAAGGTGTCATTTGGAGCCATGAGGCTCTCCAGGAAGGTTCTGGAGGATGCCATATCGAACGGTAGGAAACATTCCATATCGGTTGCAGGTATACTGTGGGTGGATTCCAATGTCACCCCCGATATAGCGGAGAACGGACTGGGGTATGTCATGGTCAACGGTATGATCTGCGGTCCTGCCGATACCAAGGCAGTCATCAGAGAGAAGGAGCATCGCAGTTCGATCAAGGGCGCTGTCTCCTCCAATAACCGTGCAGAGACCCGGTGATCAGGTGGTGCACGGGCGTGCGCCTTCCATAGATCCTTTATGACGGTATCTGCAATACCCCGAGTTTCCGAGTGTACTGAAGGTACCATTATATAGGGTGGACGTAACCGTTTTAACATATGCTCGCCATCGACACTTCGGTGTTAGATTGGAAACAGGTGTGCTTATAGCATTCATCATCTACTTCCTGGTCGTTTTGGCGATCGGATTCCTGTTCTTCAAAAAGACGAACGGAATCTCCGATTACTTCCTCGGCGGACGTCAGATGAACCCCTATGTCGCGGCACTCTCTGCGCAGGCATCGGATATGAGCAGTTGGTTGCTCATGGGTCTGCCCGGAGCCGTCATGCTTCTGGGTCTCGGAGAGGCCTGGATCGGAATCGGTCTTGCAATCGGTTCCTATTGTGCATGGCTCTTCGCCGCTAAGAAACTCAGAAAACACTCCGTGGTGGCTGGAAACGCGCTCACCATGCCCGAGTTCTTCTCCAACCGTTTCAAGGATGAGAAGGGATACCTCAGGCTCATCAGTTCTATCGTTATCCTCTTCTTCTTCGTGATCTACGTCGCATCCGGATTCAAGGGATGCGGAGTCGTCCTTCAGACGATCTTCCCCGAGATCTCCCTTGTGATTGCAATGCTCATCGGAGCGATCATCATCATCGTCTACACATTCATGGGCGGTTTCAAGGCAGTCTGTTGGACCGATTTCATCCAGGGACTCCTCATGCTTGTTGCTGTCGTTGTCGTCCCCATGGCAGCCATGGGACACCTCGGCGGTTGGTCCGAGGTCAGTGCAGCCCTCGACAATGTCGGATTTGACAACTTCCTGAACATCTTCTATGATGGCGGAGAGGCTATGTCCTTCATCGCAATCGTCTCTCTCCTGGCCTGGGGTCTCGGATACTTCGGTATGCCCCACATCGTTGTCAGGTTCATGTCCATCAGGAACCCCGAGGAGGTCAAGATCGCACGCAGGGTCTCCCTCATCTGGATCGTCATCGCACTCGCAGCAGCCATCATGATCGGAGTCATCGGAAGGGCATACTACATGGAGACCTATGGTTCCATGGACGGTTTCGACCCCGAGCACATCTTCATCCTGATGGCCGGTGACATGTTCGTTCCCATCATCGCAGGATTCCTTTATGCCGCAGTCATGGCAGCAATCATGTCCACTGCCGACTCCCAGCTTCTCGTGGCTTCCTCGTCCATCACAAACGATGTCCTTGGAAAGAGCAAGAGGTTCAACTTCTCCGAGTCCCAGCTCATGTGGATCTCCAGGGGAGTTGTCGCGGTCATCGCAATCCTCGCACTCATCCTCGCACTGTACGGTGGAGACAACATCATGGGTCTCGTGTCCTACGCATGGTCCGGATTCGGATCCGCGTTCGGTCCCCTCATGATCCTGTCCCTGTACTGGAAGAGGATGAACCTCCAGGGTGCCATCGCATCCATGATCACAGGATTCGCAATGGTCCTGTTCTGGGAGAACTTCATGGACTTCACCGGAATCTACTCCCTCCTGCCCGGATTCTTAGCTTCACTCATAGTCGGAATCGTCGTCGCACTCGTGACCCCCGCTCCCTCCAAGGAGATCGAGGATGAGTTCGATGCCGCACAGGTCTATGAGGAGCCCATGGGCCAGTAAATACGATAAACCATCAAACACAGGGGTCGTCTCCGGACGGCCCCGACCCATTTCTTGGTAATCTGTCTTCTACTAAATACTATAAAACGGTGATCACTTCGGGTCATCGATGGGAGACATAGAGGACTACGATACCGTCACCGGTGTATGCGAGGACGAGATGACCCTCAAGGGTTCACGTTTCATAGGGATAGTCATGCCCTGTCCGGATGAGGGGTGCATACAGCCCAATCTCGCATCGGTCGCCAAGAAGTATCCGAATGCCACCCACTACTGCTATGCCGCGGTCTTCAACGGTTCGGAGAGGCGTGAGAAGTCCAGCGACAACGGTGAGCCCTCTGGTACGGCGGGTAAACCCATACTCTTCACCATAAAGGGTTCTGAACTGTCCGATGTGATGGTCATAGTGGTCAGGTACTTCGGAGGTACCCTTCTGGGAACCGGGGGACTTGTCCATGCGTACACGGAATCATCCAAACTCGCACTCCAGAAGGTCGTACGTCATTCCCGCTGCGCTTGCTGTGTTTTCAAATTCACCTTGGATTACTCGTATTACAGTGCATTCGAGAACAAATGCCGCGACCTCATGGCGAAACGTCCTGAATGCGATTACTACGATCGGGTGGACGTGAAGGTGTGGGTACGCATGGAGAAGAAGGATGAATTCGTCCGTCGTATCACGGATATCACTGAAAGGCATGCACGTCTGGTCGAGTATCCCCAGGAATACATCTGAAGGTCATGTTGATCGATAGATGCGGTTCGGCATGTTGGAATCGATCCATCAGTCGCCACTGTTCTGGATCCGATTCGGTGGATGGTCGGGTGATCGCACCTGTCGAATGGATGGTAGTTATCAATGAGAAGTCCATCCTCTACCTATGCTCCTCAAAGCCCAATCCATAGCGAAGTCGTTCGGTCCCGTCAAAGTCCTAACGGATGTCAGTCTCCAGATCAACCGCGGGGACAGTATCGGACTGATCGGGGTCAATGGAGCGGGTAAGAGTACGTTCTTAAAGATCATCCTTGGAGAGCTGAAACCCGATACAGGTGAGCTCATCCGCAACACCGAGAGGATAGGATACCTGGAGCAGTTCGCAGAGGATTCCCCCGATGTCACGGTACGTGAGGTTTTGGGAAGACCCTATGGACACATAGAGAACATCAAGCGTCGTCTCAGGGAGATCGAGGAGCTCATGATCGCCGGTGGGGACATCGATTGGAATGCTCTGGCCGAGGAGAATGCCATATTGGAGGGTCAGTTGGCCAAATCGGATATGGAGGATGAGGAGAACCTCAAGGCGGCACTGGAGAAGGTCGGACTCTCCTCCGACCTCATGGAGAGGACGATGGATTCCCTCTCGGGCGGCGAGAGGACGAAGGTCATGCTGTCCAGGATCGTCGTCCAGGCGGATGACTGCGACCTGCTCGTGATGGATGAACCCACATCCCACCTGGACATCAACACGGTCGAATGGTTGGAGGATTACCTCTTGGACACCCATTGCTCCGTATTGGTCATCAGTCACGACAGGTACTTCCTGGACAAGATGGCGACCAGGATGCTGGAGATCGACCATGGTAAATCCAGGGAGTACAAGGGCAACTACTCCGATTTCATCATGAAGAAGATGCTGGACCTGGACCGTATGGAGAAGGAGTATCGCAAGTACGCAGCCCAGAAGAAGAAGCAGGAGGAGATCGCCGACAAGCTCCACCGCGACCAGTGGTACCTCACCACCCATAAGACCAGAGAGAAGCTCATATCCAAGATGGAGGAGAAGGAGAAGCCCGAGGAGAACAGGGAGATCACAGTCAGGATCCAATCCGCCCACAAATCGGGTAAGAACGTCCTCACATGCAAGGACCTCTCGGTTGACCTCGGTGGCAGGACCATCATCAGCGGTGTGAACCTCGACATCCACAAGGGAGACAAGATCGGTATCTGCGGTTCCAATGGCGAGGGGAAGACCACGTTGGTAAAGGCGATACTCGGTCAGATCCCGTCGAAAGGGGAGTTATGGGTAGCTCCTGGTGCGAAGATAGGTTACTATTCCCAGCACCATGACAGGTTGGATATGAAGCTCACCGCAGAGGAGCAGCTCCTCCAGTTGATTGGGAAGGAGCGCAGAGGTGAGGCAAGGCAGTTGCTTGCCAGGTTCCTGCTGGTCGGTGAGGATGTGGAACGCCCCATATCGACGCTTTCCGGTGGACAGAGGGCCAGGGTCGCCATGTGTCTGCTGCTCCTCGATGAGACGAATCTCCTGATCCTGGATGAGCCCACCAACTATCTCGATATCCCGGCGAAGCATGCCGTCGAAGAGGCCCTGACCGAATATGACGGTACGATTCTCACAGTAACACACGACAGGTACTTCCTGGACACCACCTGTACCAAGATGATCGAGGTCAAGGATGGTCATGTCCGCATGTTTACAGGCACTTATTCCGAGATGAAGGGCAGGCCGAACGTTAGGGAGGTTGTCATGGATGCGGACGAGTACCGCGTCCTGTCCGCATTCACCAACTGGGTCACCGGTAGGAAGTATGCCAAGGGTGACCGTGTATTGATCACTCCTGCTGAACAGAAGAGTTTCGAGTGGGCATTGGAACAGGGAAAACTCAAGAAGACAGGTGGACGTCAGAGGAAGAAGGTCAACGTCTCCAAGGATGAGAAGAAGCAGTGATCCCGGGATCGTCCCCCTCCGGTCCGCTCATCATCGGATGGCATCCTTGGAATTGATCCGTGCCCTCCTGTCCAAGACCCGTCCCTATCGTTCCGAAGAGGATCAACACCACCCCTGCAATCTGCACAACCAGGATCTGTTCGCCGAGGAACATCATTCCAGCAACAAGAGCGGACAGCGGTTCGAGGTAGCCCCATATCGATATCGTCTGTGCTTCCAGTTTCGGGATCGTAAGGAAATACATGAAGCATCCAATCCCTGTGTTCAGCACTCCTAGCACCAATATGGGTAACCAATCATCACCATTCACATAAGTGGGGAGGTCGGATATCACGATGGAGTATACAAATACCATCAGGAATGCAACCGTCATCTGGATCGATGAGTTTTCGAGGCCACCGGTCACAGTCACCTTCTTCCCGCATATCACCATGACTGCGTGTGCAATAGCTGAACCGATCGCATACACGTATCCCATGGGTTCCGATTCAGGTTCCAATGCTTCCATTCAGATGAGGGAGGCACCGACCATGACCGTGGTCAATCCAACAATGCCCTTCACTGTCAATCTCTCATTGAAGATCAGTGGGGAGAGGAACATCACGAGGGCGGGACCACAATAATACAGGATGGAGGACATCCCAACACCGATCATAGTGTATGATTCGTAGAGGAGAATCCAGCTTATGCCCATGGATGCACCGGATGCGATCGTGTAAGGTAACTGTCCGATGCACACTGTTGTCCCGCTCTTCCTAGTGATGATCAAGGTCACAATTAACAGGAATAGGCTTCCGACCGCTGTCCTGAACAGGACAATCTGGTTGCTCGGAAGGGATATCATTTCCGCGATCACTCCGTTTGTACCGAACAGTATCAACGATGTCAGGAATATGATGAATATGAGCCTCTGATCCATGTTGATTGGATGATAAAAACTGATGTATATCAAGGATTTTATATCAAAATGTGATGTAATTATGCTTTAAGCGGATGATAGCATGGAAACGAATCTCATGAAGTACAAGGCCTTGTTGACGATTGCCGATGAGGGCAGTTTCACCAAGGCGGCTGAGAGTCTGTCTATGTCTCAATCCGGGATTAGCAGGATGATTTCGGACCTGGAAGCGGAATGGGGGTTCAGATTATTCGATAGGGATAGGGGTGGTACCCTCCCCACATCGGAGTTGGTTTCCATCCTGCCGTATGTGAGATCGTTATGCAGGCAGTTCGATTCCGTCAGAGAGGTCGTGGATGAGATAAACGACCGCCGTCGTGGACACATAAGGGTGGGAGTTTTCTCCAGTGTGGCAACCTATTGGCTGCCCAGGATGATTAGCAGGTTCAGAGAGGACCATCCCGATACAACGTATGAACTGGTGTTGGGTGATTATTCCGAATTGGAGGAGTGGGTGAAGATGGGTTTCGTGGACTTCGCATTCTCGCACCCTCCCGAGGATGATTCTCTTGAGTGTATGTTCATCGAAGACGACCAGTACAAGGCAGTGGTTCCATCCGACGACCCCTCTGTGGGCGAGGGTGTTTTCCGTGCCGAGTATCTGAACGGACGCCCGTTTATCCTCTTGGAGAAGGGTGGTAGGTCCGAGGTTGGGAGGTACATAGACGAACATCGGTTATGTCCGGATGTCGTGTTCAAGACCTGGGACGACTACTCGATTATGAACATGGTTCAATGCGGTTTGGGAATAGGTATACTGCCTGGTCTGATACTGGGGATGATGCCTGAGGGAACTAGGGCAGTTCCATTGGAACCGCCCTTGATAAGGAAGATATGCATAATAAGGAGAAAGGGGCGCATGCTGCCCCCTTCGTCCGAGTGTTTCCTGGAATACGTGAAGTACCGTAGTTCCGTTTAAGGTCCATCGTTGTCAGGCTTCGCCCATGGATGCGGCGATCTCATCCGCCAGGTGAGCGAGTTTCTCACGGTCCTCGTCCTTGAGTGAGGATTTGAACACCACGGGTTCGCCGACCAAGGTCATGTCCTTCAGGGCCTCCGTGCGCTTGCACATGAACTCATGGGATCTGGGTGCCCAGGATCCGTTACCGATGATGGAGTACTTCCTGGCCCTGACGGTCATCGATTCCATGTTCTCGATGGCTGCAGACATGGCAGGGTGAAGCCCGTTGTTGTACGTGGGTGCGGCGAGGACGATGTTCGAGAATCTGAATGCATCTGATACGAGGTACGAGGAGTGCCTGCGGGACAAGTCGTGGACGACGACCTTCACACCTTTGGACCTGAGCATGGTCGCCAGGGTGTCGGCGGCATCGGCTGTGTTCCCGTACATCGATGCGTATCCGATGACGACACCATCTTCTTCGGGTTCGTAACCGCTCCATTTGACATATTTCCCGACGAATTCTCCGAATCCTCCACGCCAGATGGGTCCGTGGAGGGGACAGATCATCTTGATCTCCACGGATCCGCTCTTGTCGAGGACTTTCCTGACCTGTGCACCGTATTTTCCGACGATGTTGGTGTAGTACCTGCGAGCCTCATCCATGTATTTTCCATCGAAGTCCAGCTGATCAGCGAAGACTGCTCCATCCAGGGCACCGAATGTTCCGAATGCATCCGCGGAGAAGAGGATACCGTCCTTGGATTCGTAGGACATCATGACCTCGGGCCAGTGTACCATGGATGCGGAGATGAACGTCAGACTGCGTTTTCCGAGTTCCAGGACGGTACCGTCCTCCACCACCAGGCGTTTCTCGGGATTTATTTCGAGGAAGTTGGCAAGCATCTCGAACGCCAATCCGCTGGCTACGACGGTGGCCTCGGGGTAGTTCCTGATGACATCGCCGATGGCCGCACCGTGGTCGGGTTCCATGTGACTTATGACGAAGTAGTCGAGATCACGACCGCTGAGAGCATCTTCGAGAGAGGACATGTAGCCATGCGATACGGATTCGTCGCAGGTATCGAGCAGAACCGTCTTCTCATCGAGGATCACGTAGGAATTGTAGGATACGCCTTCGGGAATGGGGATCTCTCCCTCGAATATGGGGGATCTTCTGTCATCACCGCCCATGCGGATGATCCCTTCGGCAATCGATGTGTTGGTCCCTTTACAAATCATACTACCTGGATGGTGTGAAGCATTATCAAAGTTCTCAGGGATGGTCCAATGGTATGAAAATGATTATTGTCCATCCAACATGAACAGTGTTTATAATCTGTGATGGTGTAACATGATTATGAGCGGTCAGAATCAGAATCCGAATAGCCAATACAGCAAGCCCATCGGATCTGATGGTGTGGATGTACTCCATGATATGAATGATCACCATGCACCTCTTTGGGACTGGATAATATCCAATCTGCCCCGTGCGATGGATGGGTCCATTCTCGACATCGGTTGCGGTGGTGGAGGTTTCCTGAAGCGTCTGTCCGACCGTTATCCGTATGCCCTGTTCTTCGGTATCGACATCTCCGATGATGCACTCGATGTCACTGCGGAAGTCAATTACGATCTTATGGAAGAAGGTAGTTTGGAGCTGTTGAACGCATCCGTCAGCGACATACCGTTCGAGGAGGGTTCCTTCGACCTGGTGACTGCTGTTGAGACGTACTTCTTCTGGCCGGATCTGAAATCGGATATCGAGGAGGCATACCGCGTGACATCCGCAGGCGGGATGTTCGTGATCGGTTCCGAGATGCGTGTGACCGTCGATGATACAGAGTACATCGAATCATCGCTCAGGGATTACGGTGCGAGGTTGGTTCCCGACGAGGTCATCGTAGGACACATGGAATCTGCCGGTTTCGATGTCAAGGTGGAGACCGCCCCTGACAGCAGGTGGGTAATGTACATCGGAGTGAAGAGGATCTGATGTATGTACATCCAATCAGACCGTTGCAACCTCCGACAGTTTTTTCAACTGTGATTGAGACTTTGGGCCATGGCCCTATTCTCCAGGAAACCCAAAGGACCCTTCATCAGAACCGGATACATCGATATGCATTGGGATGTGGAGGATCCGTTCCTCTTCGTGTCACATCATGAGGATGACTATCCTGCCGGTAACAGGCAGCAGGCGCCTCCGCTCAAGGAGATATCCGGTAGGGATCTCGGCAGAGATTACCAGAAGTTCTTCGGTTTCAGGATGTACAATGGGAAGGTAGTGCCCGGATTCCCGATGCATGCTCATTGGGGATATGAGACCATAACGTTGGCCCAGGTCGGTTATGTCGACCATTTCGATACGGAAGGTATCCAGGGAAGGTTCGGATTCGGGGATTACCAGTGGGTATGTGCTCCCAGCAAGTACCAGCACAACGAGATGTACCCGTTGGCCAATCAGGAGGATAGGAATCCCAACGATATCACGCAGATCTTCCTGAATCTGCCGATGTCGATGAAGGGTGGGGAGAACGCAGTCAACACCGTCTTCAAGGAGGAGGCGGCATTCGTAGAGTCCGAAGGGTCCCGTGTACTCGTGATGTGTGGTAAGTACGGTGGGCACGATGTCCGTTCACCCAGTCCGGTATCTTGGTCCCATGGGGATAACCATGTGAGGATCTTACGTGTCGAGATGGCCCCTGGTGCAAGGTTCGTTCTGGATCCGACATCAGCTGAGGCGAAGAGGAACCTGTACTACGTATCCGGTGGGGGACTCACCATATGCGACAGGAAGTTCGAGCAGGGTGCCAGGGCGACGATGGTCCCGACCGAGGAGGTCGTGGTCGTCAACGGGGAATCTGATTCGGTCCTCTGGGTACTGGAGGGCAAGCCCATAGGGGAGAAGGTCGTGGCATTCGGTCCCGTCTTCCTCGACAACCTGGACGATGTCCGTGCGGCTTTGGACGAGATCCGCAAGGACCTCTATTCGGAATGGCCCTGGGATGTCATCGATAAGGCTCAACCGCTTGGAACCGGAAGATTCATAGAATACCCCGATGGGACAGTCAGGAAACCTTGACCCCACCGGGGTTTGAAATGTTTTAGGACTTCAATCCTTGAAGTACAGCATCGAGTTGCAGATCGTGGCTGCGATGTTGGATCCTCCCTTGCGTCCCTTGGGGACGATGAAGGGTACATCACATTCCATGATCAGCTCCTTGGACTCAACAACGTTCACGAATCCGACGGGAGCACCGATGACGAGTGCGGGTTTGACCTCACCGTTCTTGATCAGCTCTGCAAGTCTGACGAGTGCAGTGGGTGCATTTCCGATTGCGAATATCACCGGATGATCCTTTGCAATCTCAGCTCCCTTCTCCATGCATATGGTGGCCCTCGTGCATCCGCGTTCCTTCGCAGCCTGTACGACGTCATCATCACTGATGAAGCAGTGGACCTCTCCTCCATAGGACAGGAGTTTCTTCTTGTTGATCCCGGAAGCTGCCATCTTGGTGTCGGTGACTATGTGTGCACCGTTTCTCAGGGCCTCCACACCGATTCTTGCAGCATCTTCGGAGAAGACCAGGTTGTCCGCATAATCGAAGTCGGCGGAGGTGTGGATGCACCTCTTCACGACTGAGAACTGCGGTTCCGGCCAGGTCCTTCCATTGAGCTCGGAGGTTATGATCTCCATGCTCCTCTTTTCAATCTCTTCTGGTTTCACTATCTCGAACACCATTCACATCACCTCAGATTCTGTATCCCCTCGGGGTGATGATACGTCCATTCGACACATAGGTCTGAGAATTACCTATGATCACGATGCTGAACATATCCACGTCCGCTTTGTCCAGTTCACCTAATGTGGTGATCTGTTTGCTTTCATCATCCCTGCCGGCGTTGCGGACTACACCGACCGGTGTCTCAGGGTTCCTGTACTTCAGGAGGATCTTCTGAGCGTCATTGAGGTACTCTGTCCTGGTCTTGCTCTTCGGGTTGTAGAGACATACGATCATGTCTCCGATACCTGCGCAGTCGACACGCTTCATGATCAGGTCCAGAGGCGTCATCAGGTCAGAAAGGCTGATGATCGCAAGGTCATGCATGAGGGGAGCACCCAGAACGGATGCGGCAGTGGATGCCGCGGTCATTCCTGGAACGGTGTCGATCTCTATGTCGGCACCCATCTCCTCTGCGAGCTGGTAGATGATTCCGGCCATTCCGTAGATTCCGGAATCTCCGGATGATATCATGGCGACGTCGAGTCCTGACATGGCATCCTCGATCGCCATCCTGCAGCGTTCCACTTCCTTCATCATCCCGGTGGCTTTGTACGTCTTGTCCGGGAAGATGGGTTTCATCATGTTGACATAGGCCGTGTACCCGGTGACGACATCCGCGTTCTGGATCACCTCGGCTGCTTTGAACGTCATGTGTTCCTTGCCACCGGGTCCGAATCCGACGACATGGAGTTTTCCGGTCATTCTTCACGCTCCTTTCCCTGGCGGAACTCGGTTGTGAAGTACTTGTCATAGAGTTTGGAGAGTTCGTACTCATCACCGAGGAAATCACCGACGACTGTGAGTGCTGTCTTCCTGATTCCGGCTTCCTTGACCTTGGCAGCGATGTCGGAAAGCGTTCCTATGACGATCTTCTGGTCGGGCCATGTGGCTTTGTAAACCACTGCGACGGGTGTGGTGGGTTCGTATCCTCCCTCCATGAGCTGCTGGGTCATCTCGTCCATGAATCCGATGGAGAGGAAGATGACCATGCTGGCATGGTGTTTGGCAAGGTCTACGAGCTTCTCTCCCTCAGGCATGGGGGTCCTACCCTCCATCCTTGTGAGGATGACCGTCTGGCTCTTTCCGGGCATCGTGTACTCCTTGTTGAGGACGGCTGCGGTACCGAGGAAAGAGCTGACTCCAGGGATGACCTCGTAGGTTATGCCCAGTTTGTCGAGTCTGTCCATCTGCTCCCTGTGTGCACCGTAGATGGCAGGGTCGCCTGTGTGGACACGGACGCATTTCTTGCCTTCCTTCTCCGCCTTCTCCATGATGTCTATGACCTCATCCAGGTCCATCATGGCACTGTTGTAGATGACCGCACCTTCCTTGTGTCCGGACAGTACGTCGGGGTTGACCAGTGATCCCGCGTAGATGATCACGTCAGCATCATCGATCAATCTTTTACCTTTGAGTGTGAGGAGTTCGGGGTCTCCGGGACCTGCACCTATAAACGATATCATCTTGGAATCACCTCTTCTTTATGAGCACTGTTGTGAAGTATCCGTATTCGCGAGTCAGGTCCATGGGTCCGACATATTCTCCCGGCATACCCACATTGCTGATGACAGTGGCCTTGGAACGGTCTATGCCCCTCTCATCCATCATCTTCGCGATCATCGGTATGGATTTGAAGGCCTTCATCACCACGATGTTGTCGAAGTTGTCCAGGGAGTTACCGAGCAACTGGGAATTCTCCTTCGCCACAGGCACGATGGCAAGCCCCTCGTTACCTATCATCAGAGGCAGTCCTGCAACGGATGCCCCGTGACAGAAGGATGGGATCCCAGGGACGATGTCCGTCTCGTATCCCCTTTCGCGTATCTCCTGGTCGATGTACATGTAGGTGCTGTAGACACCGACATCCCCTAGTGTGACCATGGCGATATCGTTCCCTTGGTCCAATAGGGCGCACATCCTGTCGATAGCTTTCGACCTGCAGTTCATACGTACAGAATCATCGGGATCCATGCTGAAGACGAATTCCTCGATGCGCTTCCCTTCCATGTCCACGATGGGACGGACGATATCGAAGGCCACGCTCCCCTCTCCGGGAACCTTGACCGGATAGGCGATGATGTCGCAACGGTCCAAGATCCTCCTGGCTTTCAGGGTCACGAGTCCTGAGTCTCCAGGACCGACTCCGATTCCATACAGTTTTCCTGCCATTAAGTTCACAACCTGCTGTTTTCACAGAGTGGTTTTGGAATCAGATACCAACTATTTTAAGTTGGCTGATTCATCCAGCACACATTATCCAATGTAAATATACTGGAGAGTGAATTCAAGATGGCAGATAGTGCCGATGGATTGTACGTGTTTGTCAACAACAAGAAGCTGAGGTGTGGTCATACCACAGGGACATGCGCTGCAGCTGCAAGCAAAGCTGCCGCTGAGATGCTTCTGACAGGGAAAGAGGTGGGGTCTGTCAGGATAACCACCCCGAAGGGGATTACCTTGGATCTGCCTGTAGAGGACATCGAGATGGGTGATGGTTGGACCAGCTGTGCCGTCAGGAAGGATGGCGGGGATGACATCGATGTGACCCATGGATCGATGGTCTATTCCAAGGTGAGCAGCAACGATTCGGGTTCCATCATCATCGATGGCGGGGTCGGTGTCGGAAGGGTCACCCGCAAAGGTCTGGATCAACCGCCGGGTAACGCGGCCATAAACAAGGTCCCCCGCAGCATGATCATGGAAGCCGTCGAGGACGTCAGGTCAAGTACAGGTTACACAGGGGGCCTCAACGTCGTCATATCGATCCCCGATGGTGTGGAGTTGGCCTCAAAGACCTTCAACCCCCGTTTGGGAATCGAGGGTGGGATCTCCGTTCTGGGGACCAGTGGGATAGTCGAGCCCATGAGCGAGACCGCACTGGTCAACACGATACGTACCGAGATGAACATGCGTGTCGCCAACGGTCACAATGTCCTCCTGGTCGTTCCTGGGAACTACGGTAAGGATTTCACAGATGGCATCCCCGGAGTGGATCCGGAATCCGCAGTCAAGTGCAGCAACTTCGTCGGGGAGATGTTGGATTACGCATGCGAGTTGAAGAAGGACATAATCCTTGTTGGAAACCTGGGCAAGCTGGTGAAGCTGGCCGGTGGAATCATGAACACCCATTCACGCAATGCGGATTGCAGGATGGAGATCCTGGCATCCAATGCAGCCATGGTGGGGGCGAGCATGGATGCGGTGAAGCGCGTCATGGATTGCATCTCCACCGATGATGCCCTGGATGTCATCGCAGAGGAGGGGTTGATCGCCCCGTTGTCCGATAGGCTGATCGAGAGGATCGAGTTCTACATGAACCACCGCACCAGAGGTGCGATCAGGGTGGGCGCCGTCCTCTTCTCATCGGTCTATGGTGTCCTTGGCAGGACCAGTCTGGCGGACGATCTTCTGGATGAGGTCAGGGGGTGTGATGTTGAGGATTGATGTCTTCGCGTTCTCCACCAACGGGTGCAGGACAGCATTGAGGTTGAAGGATGCACTCGAGGGCGATGATGTCAGATTGTACTGTAAGACGACCTCAGACACATTGGGCATTTCCAAGGTGGAGGGTAGGACCATAGAGAAGGTCGGTGAATCGTTCAAAGAATGCGATGCGATAGTTTTCGTCGGTGCAATAGGTATTGCTGTCAGGTACATCGCACCCTACATCAAGAGCAAGGATGTGGATCCCGCTGTGGTATGCCTCGATGAGCATGCGTATTACACGGTCGGTCTACTTTCCGGACACATCGGAGGGGGAAACAACCTCACTGCTCGTATCGCCTCACTGCTCGGATCGGAACCTGTCATCACAACTGCCACAGATATCAACGGCAAGTTCTCGGTGGACAGTTTCGCCGTGGCAAACGGGTTGAGGATAATGGGGTTGAAGATCGCCAAGGATGTTTCTGCAAGGGTTCTCGATGGACGCTTCGTGGGATTCTGCAGCGATTACATCGTTGAAGGTGATTTCCCGGTAGGTCTGATTCCTTCTGCTTCGGGTGAGTTCGGAGTCAGCATATCGGCAGATGTTTCGAAAAAACCATTCGGTACGACCATGCGTCTTGTCCCGATGGACATCGATGTGGGTGTGGGATGCAGGCGTGATACGGATCCGGGAGTCTTGGAGGAGTTCGTCTTCCGTAAACTGGAGGAGCAGGGGATAGCACCCGAACGTGTCGGCAGTGTGGTGAGCATCGACCTGAAGAAGGATGAGGAAGCGGTCCTGTCACTGGCAAGGAGATTGAAGGCTCCTGTCAGATTCCATACAGCCTCTGAGCTCATGTCCGTACCAGGTGAGTTCTCATCGTCTGCATTCGTGAAAGGCGTGACAAGCGTCGATTGTGTATGCGAGCGTTCTGCCGTCATTGCCGGTGGTGGTGAGTTGATCATGCGCAAGGTCTCCGAGAACGGGATGACATTGGCCCTTGCCAAGAGGGAAGTAAAACTGAGGTTTCTGAGATGAAGGATGTTTTCATTTTTTCCGGTACGACGGAGGGACGCTCCCTGGCCAGATACCTGGCTTCCAGGGGGGTCCCCGTCCATGTGAGTGTGGCCACCGAGTACGGTGCGGATGTGATGGAATCCGATGGCGACATCGATGTGAGGGTTGGTTCCTGCGGGGGAACGGAAGGTATAGCGAACCTGATCTCCGAGAAAGGGTACGGCATCGTGGTGGATGCCACGCACCCTTATGCGACCCGTATCTCCAAGCACATCCGCGAGGCGTGCGGATGCACCGGTGCCAGGTACGTAAGGGTCAGGAGGGATGATTCCTCCATGGCATGCGATGACGACCTCATCGAGGTGGGGAGCCTTGAGGAGGCCATGGATTACCTGTCGAACAAGGATGGAAGGGTTTTCGCCACCACCGGTTCCAACGACATTAACCTGTATACGAGACTCGACGGGTACAGGGAGAGGGTGGTTGCCAGGGTGCTGTCCACAGTGTCATCCGTGGAGCGGTGTGCGGCATTCGGATTCAGTGGACCGAACCTCATATGCGGTCAGGGTCCTTTCTCCGAGGAGTCCACCTATGCTGCGTTGAAGGATTGCGGTGCCAAGTACATGGTGACCAAGGATTCCGGGGACATCGGTGGATTCAATGACAAAGTAAGGGCAGCACGCAGGGCAGGGGTCACCACGATCGTGGTGAAGAAACCGGAGGATCCGGGGATACAGTACTCCGAGGCTGTGAGTCTGTTGGAGGAACTCCTGGGATTGGAGCATGTCGAACCGACGGCTGTCCCCATCGAGCGTCGTATCGTCACGCTCATCGGAATCGGTGTCGGTAGGGACTGCATGACAGTACGTGCATCGGATGCTGTTGCAAGGGCGGACGTTCTCATCGGTGCCCGCAGGATGTTGGAATCCGTCGAAGTACGTGGCAGACCGACACTGGAGGAGTACAGGTCTTCCGAGGTCGTGTCGTTCCTGGATTCCAATCCGGAATACGGGTCGGCTGTCATCCTGATGTCAGGGGATGTCGGATTCTACAGCGGCGCGAAGAAGCTGCTCCAGGCACTGGACCGTTCACGTTACGATGTCCGTGTAGAGTGCGGGATATCATCATTGGTATACCTCGCCTCCAAGATGGAGACATCCTGGCAGGATGCACATCTGGTGAGTGCCCATGGAAGGGAGGCTAACCTCGTTGGTCTCAGCAGGATGCACCGTAAGCTGTTCACTCTTCTCTCCGGGGAGGAATCTGTGTACAGCATGTGCAGGGAATTCATCGAGTATGGGATGGATGTCCGTGTGACTGTCGGGCAGGATCTCGGATATCCCACCGAGAAACTCGTGTCGGGAACCCCGGGGGAGATCCTCGAGGAGAGGTTCGGGGATCTGTGTGTGGCAATAATCGAGAATCCCGATGCGGACCGCAGGAATCCTATTAGCATTCCCGATGAGGAATTCGTCCGCGGAGATGCCCCGATGACCAAGAGCGAGGTCAGGGCATTGTCCGTGGCGAAGCTGAAGCTCGATGATGATTCGGTCGTCTACGATGTGGGAGCAGGTACCGGTTCAGTATCCGTGGAGATAGCATTATGTGCTGTCAACGGCAAGGTGTATGCCATCGAGAGGGAGGATGTGGCGGCGGACCTCATTGAGGTTAACAAACTCAAGTTCAAGGTTCCCAACCTGGAGGTTGTCAGGGGATTGGCCCCGGAGGCTATGGCCGATCTCCCGAAACCGACACATGCCTTCATCGGAGGTTCCGCAGGTAACCTGAAAGATATCATCCGTTGCCTGTTGGACAAGAATCCCGATGTGAGGATAGTCATTAACTCCGTGACACTCGAGACGCTGGCGGAGACGACCGAGGCCATATCGGAATTGGGACTCATCGAGGAGGAGATTGTGAACCTCAACGTATCGAAGGCGAGGAAGCTCGGGAAGTACCACCTGATGACCGCTCAGAACCCCATCTACATCGCGGTGGTGAGGGGAAGATGATATCGAGGTTCATGATAGCCGCACCCTCCAGTGGGAGCGGGAAGACCCTGGTCACATGCGGTATACTTCAGGCACTGGTCAACAGGGGATTGAAGGTAGCATCGTTCAAATGCGGTCCGGATTACATCGATCCGATGTTCCACAGCAGGGTCATTGGTACCAGGTCGAAGAACCTGGATGCCTATTTCGTCGGTGACGACACGCTACGCTACCTGTTCTCCAGGACAGCCGAGGAGAACGATATCTCGGTCATAGAGGGGGTCATGGGATACTACGATGGCATCAGTGTCGCGAGCACCGAGGCGAGTTCCTGTGATGTCGCCACCAGACTCCAGGCACCCACGGTCCTCCTGGTCAACAGCAGGGGCGCAAGCATATCCGCATTGGCGACCCTCAAGGGATTCCTGGATTTCAGGCCGAACACCATCCGCGGGGTCATATTCAACCAGATGTCGCCGAAGGTCTATGCCATGCTGAAACCGGAGGTGGAGGCGATGGGTCTGATCCCGATAGGTTATGTTCCCAAGGTGAGTCATCTCGTTCTGGAGAGCAGGCACCTCGGACTGGTGCTACCGTCGGAGATAGACGAGCTGAAGTCCAAACTGAACCAGTTGGCGGATGTCCTGGAGGAGACGTTGGATCTGGATGCACTGATGGATCTGGCATCATCCGCATCCGAACTCGATTATAAGGTTCCGGAGGTGAAGACCATCGAGGGCAATGTCCGCATCGGTGTGGCTGCAGACGATACGTTCTGTTTCACATACGAGGACAACATCGAGATCCTCAGGAGATGCGGTGCGGAGATCGTCGAGTTCTCCCCGATGTATGATGAAAGGCTGCCGGATGTGGATGGGATCATCCTCTCCGGAGGTTATCCTGAACTCCATGCGGTCGACCTCGAGTCCAACAGGTCAATGATGGATGACATACGCGAGAAAGTATCGGCCGGGATGCCGTGTGTAGCCGAATGCGGCGGATTCATGTACCTCCATGAGAGGATGGAGGATTCGGACGGGAAGATGCGCAACATGTGCGGTGTGATCCCGGGAGAGGTCCGCAACACCGGAAAGTTGGCCAGGTTCGGTTACATCACCCTGTCTCCTACATCCGATGGTACGATCCCCTCCGGCACCGTCATCAAGGGACACGAGTTCCATTATTGGGACAGTGACAACTGTGGTTCCGACTGGGAGGCTGTCAAGACGAACGGCACCCGTTACAACTGCATCCATGACAACGGGTCCATGGTCGCGGGATATCCCCATCTGTACTACTATTCCAACCCCGAGGTCCCATTCCAGTTCCTGAGACGTTGTCAGGAGTATTCATCCAAAAGATGACCAACCTCATCCGTTCTAACAACGGTTAAGAAACCCTTTACCAATACACTCCCAATGAATGGGATGAACAAGGCGATAGTCGGTGTCGTCTTCGGAATAGCACTCTTGACATCACTTCTGGTGATGATCCTCTCGCTCATCGGGCTGTTCAGCACCGGTGATGTGACCATCTCCTACGAGTTGGATGGCCCGCTGGGAGCCGTCGTAGGTGTGGTCAACAGCGTACTCGCTGTGTACGACAACATCCTCTCGGTGATCACCGACTCCCTGGGGATGGATGCCAAGGTCTCCGAGTACATGAAGCTCGCATTCGTGGCCATCGGATTCGTGGTCACGGTCCTCGGCATGGTATCCAAGCCGTCCCTGGATGTCCAGGGCAGGGACAATCCCGCATAGTACCTTTGGACCCACAGGCCCAAGGCACTTGTCAGGGCGCTCTCCGCTCCGTTCGGACTGATCCCGGCATGCTACGCCAAGAGCAAGGCGCTCGTAATCATACCGGTCGTCCTGTTGGTCTTCTCATGGCCCTGGGCGCTGGCGGCCGTCATAGGCATGGTCGTCCCACTGGTCCTCATCAAGGCGGTAGTGGGAATGAGGATATCCTCGGCATCCAAGAAGGAGAGCAGGGAGTACACATCCACCACGCAGTATGCCGTGTGTCCCAAATGCAAGAGGAACTTCCTCAGGCCCAACGTCAGGTGCTCCTGCGGTCTCAACCTGGAGTATCCCGTCCCCAACATCTACGGGATAAAGTACCATACATGCAACAAGGGTCACAACATCCCCTGTATGAGCGGGAAGAGGTCCGACCTCAGGACAGTATGCCCTTACTGTGAGTCCGATATCGAGACCCGTGAGGCCATGCCGATCTCCATCTCGATGGTCGGTGCGGTGGGTTCCGGGAAGACCACTCTCATGCTCGGTGCGGTCAAGTCGATCACCCAGGCTGCGAGGACCAGGGACATCAGTGTTGAGACCATCACATCCGGATTGTCCAAGGATGCGATCGTTGCGAAGGATGTGGCGCCCAAGACCGCTCCCGGTGAGCTGGATTCCGAGTGCATGTTCATCAGGTCCAGGACCGTCAGAGACAGGGAGATCATCTTCCATGACATATCCGGGCAGGAGTTCGAACCCAAAGAGGGTAAGATCCTCTTCGAGGAGTACTTCACATACACCGATGGAATCGTGTTCGCATTCGATCCCATGGCATTGACCAGGGAGAGGAAGGGTTCCACGCCGATGGATGTGTTCGAGTCCTTCCACTACATGTTCACACAGATCAACGGTACCAGTCCGAACAAGGTCTCCAATGTTCCATTGGCGATCGTCGCCACCAGGGCCGACCTCGGAGACGGTCTGTCCGATGGCAAGGTCAGGGAGTTCCTCGTCAGGAACGGCCAGGAGGGATTCGTCAAGGTCGCGGAGTCGTTGTTCAGCAATGTCCGCTACTTCTCCGTCTCCTCCACCGGTGAGGACTGCATGTCCGCAGCCAGGCCCATATGGTGGATCGTGTCGGAATCCGACCCTGAATTGGCATCCGCCGTCCCCATCAACTGATCATCGAAACATCCCGCGGGAACCCAACCCGCGGGACATCTTCCTTTTTATCTCCGACGGACCGTTATCCGGACCATGAGTGGTTACAGCACCATCGAGGTAGACACCGGTCGCATGTGCATGACAGACATAACGTCCCAGGTCCGCCGTATCGTCAAGGACAGCGGTGTGACGGATGGGATATGCGTGGTATTCAGCAAGCATACCACTGCAGGGATAACCATCAACGAGAATGCCGATCCAGACGTCCAGACGGATATGCTCCATGGTCTCGACATGGCATTTCCGGACCGTCCCGAGTTCCGCCACATGGAGGGCAACTCGTACGCCCACCTCCGTACATCATGTGTCGGACCATCCACCTCTGTAATTGTGTCCGATGGTGACCTGGTCCTCGGGACATGGCAGGGGATATACCTGTGCGAGTTCGATGGTCCGAGACACAGGAAAGTACTGGTGAAGGTCGTCGAAGGATGATCCGGTCTAAAACTGTGTGATGTTCTGAACGTTGTCAACGGTGTGGGCCGTCTCTATCAATGGATTCCATATGGGGACGATCGAATTCACAAGTACAATGCTTGGAACCAATACCAATATAACCGATCATCCAAAAATCAAGGTAAGAGGAATCAATTCATGAAGATAGTAGCCATCAACGCAAGTCCTCGCAGGAAATGGAATACTGCCACATTGGTCGGTGAGGCAGCAGAAGGTGCCAAGTCCGAGGGAGCAGAGGTCGTAACATTCAACCTCTATGATCTGGGTGTATACTCCGGTTGCGTGTCCTGTTTCGGATGTAAAATAGGTAACAACAAGGGAAAGTGCGTCCACAAGGACGGATTGTCTAAGGTACTGGATGAGATCCGCACAGCAGATGGATTGATCATGGGATCCCCCAACTACCTTGGAGACGTCACTGCCGCATTCCGTGCATTGTATGAGAGGTTGGTATTCCAATACATCACCTACAGCAACGATCCTTGGAGCTATAATGAACGTCACATCCCTGTGTTGATGATAATGACCAGCAACATCTCCGAGGAAAGGTATCCCGAGGTGGGTTATGACGTTGTTCTGGAGAAGTACAAGCAGACGCTGAGTGCCCACATCGGACCCACTGACATCATGATCAGTGGAGATACGTTACAGGTGAATGATTACAGCAAGTACGACTGGGGATATTTCGATCCAGAAAAGAAGAAGATACGTCACGAGACCGAGTTCCCTGCCGAGAGGAAGAAGGTATTCGAACTTGGGGCGGAGATGGTTAGAAGACTATCGAAGTGACCAATCTTCCATTGTTTCATAGAGTAAACAGTTACTGCAACAATCAACTTTAAAAACTGATGGAAGACATGAATACAATTGTCGAGCAGGGAATAATCTGGTGCACCAGATTGTCCCTGTCGACACATCGGGTATCGCCTTGGCGGGAGATGTATGTCGCAATGTCTTCATCATTCCGTAAAAAAGGTTATCATCCTAACGGGTGTGGGAATGATCCACCATGAACGGATCCGGTCCCTTGGGGACCGTTACTATTTGTTTTTTTGAAAATAATTCATTTCTGATAATATGTGATATAAACTACGATTTTTCATGAATTGTTGGAATCACTGTAAGCATATGTAAACAGTAATTGGATTATATATCCAATACAATCCCATCCTGATTTCGATGTTCAAGGTATCGGTTTACGGAAAGGGTGGGATAGGGAAGTCCACGATATCCGCCAATCTATCGTATGGTCTATCCAGAACGGGAAAACGCATACTGCATGTAGGATGCGATCCAAAACATGATTCCACTCGTTTGTTGGTGGGTGGTGAACCGATACCGACCTATGCTGAAAAACCGACCGACCCTATCATCGATGCCGGTAATGGGATATCATGTCTGGAATGCGGGGGAGCAGAGTGTGGTACCGGTTGTGCAGGCAAGGGTATGGGTCTGATGTTCGACAGCATATCGGATATCGAGGCTGATTATAGGATCTGTGATGTTCTGGGGGATGTGGTGTGCGGCGGATTTTCCATACCACTTAGAAAGGGAAATGTCGACGCGGTGATCCTCGTGACATCGGGTGAGTTCATGTCATTATATGCACTCAACAATCTTCTGAGAGGTATCCGCAACATCAACGATACCGCGTGCATCCTGGGGATAGTGTTCAATCGCAGAGGCGATGAAGGGGAGGAAGTACCGGTCAGGAGGTTCTCAGAGGCAGTCGGACTTCCGATTCTTTGTGATATACCACGCAGCAACCTCTTCAAGGAGGCAGAAGGTTCTGGAAGGACGTTGTTGGAGTCATATCCGGATTCCGATGAGGCCGTGGAGATACGCAGGATTATCGATGCGATAGAATCCAGATCGGAACTCCATCATGCATCACCCTTGCCTGAACGTTCAATGATGGATCTGGCAGCAGGCAGGCCCATCGTGGATAGAGATGACAGTAGGAGAGAGGGTAGATGCACATTCGAGATGGTTGATTATGAGAGGAACATGACATACACCGGAAATCAGGTTATGCCTTCATGCTCCTCCCATGGAGGTGTGGACGCCGCTCTGAGGATAACGGATGCCGCCACCGTCATTCATGGTCCATTGAACTGTGCATACCTGATGGAGTTCGCCTTCAGACGTAGGATGATGCAGAGTTCTGCAACCAGGGGAGGATTGTTGCCACCGTGCAATATCTACAGCACGGCATTGGATGGGAACACCGCGTTCTCCGGAGATGTTGCCCTGGTGGAGGATGCCGTCCGCAGGGCGGTATCCGATGGTTTCAGACACGTGTTCATCGTGCCGACATGCTCATCCGAGATAATAGCCACGGATCTGGTCGGCGTGGCTTCTAGACTGTCATCCGAGATGGGGGCGGACATCGTTGCTGTGCCCGGAGATGAGAACTTCCTCGGAAGTAAGTTCGGTGAGATAAACGGGGTGATGGACATCCTGATAGGGAGGATGGAACCCTGTATGAGTAGACGGGAGGGTGCCGTGAACCTGGTCAGCAGGATGTTCTACTCATTGGGTAGAGATGACAACATGAGGGAGTTCCGTATGATACTCGGGTCCATGGGCCTGGAGGTCAACAAAGTCTTCCTGGATATCTGTACGATGGATGACGTCATCCAGTACCCTGAAGCCGAATTCGGCATTCAACTGGGAAGATCCAAGTTCAACAGGGAGGTCTGCAGGAAGATAACCGAGCGGACTGGTATGATGCATGTGGAGGTGGACATCCCCATAGGTCTCGCAGAATCGTTGGAATGGGTAGATGTCATATGCGACAGTACTGGCAGATCCCACATGAAGGCGGATGCAAAGATGGCCCTCAGGGAACGGTACCGGTCCTTCATGGAACCTATACGTCGGAGGACTGAGGGGAAGAGGGTGATGATCTACTATTTCTCACACTCCGATTTGGATTGGCACCTGGAGACATTGTCTGCCATCGGTGTGGAAGTGGTTCACGTGACATTCGTGAAGGGGAATGTGATAGATCACAACGAGAAGGTCACTGATTGTGGAGACATTCCGGTGACACGGGATGGAACATTCTGCGGATTCAAGGAAGAGGTCGAGAGGTTGAAACCAGACCTCATAATAACCAACGACCACAACAGGGTATCGAGTATCGGTGTACCCTGGTGCGGAATGAATGCATGGACAATGGGGATAGGTGGTGCCGTCGAATGGGCGCGGAAGGTCGCAGATTCCTTCGATCTGCCTACGGGCAGGGGATGGGAGGGAGGATTATGATCCTGAGGCCGGATGGAACACTGGGTGCGGTGCTGGCATCGGAATCGCTCGGTCTCACCGACACACTGGTCAACGGTGCCGGTGGATGCAGGTCCAGGACGCAGATCATGTTGCGCGATCTCATGTCGACTTACAAGGAGGAGGACACGAGATGCTGCGGGTCCAGATTCTTCAGCAGGCAGTCACGTCTTCCGTGCACGTACATCAACGGTGACGACATCGTATTCGGAACGGGATGCAAGGTTTCTGAGGGGATATCATCGGTATCCGGTATCACTGGGAAGCCGACATCAGTCGTGGAGACTTTAGGTGCATCATTGGTATGCACCGATTACGCACAGATATCCGGAAACGGTGTGGAAGTCATCCCCCTGGATGCAGACCTGTCCTCGATGTCATTCGAGGAAGGGTATGATTTCGCCATGGAGCGGATACTCAGTCACCTGCTACCGGATGATAGGGAGAGGACATCCGAACCATCCGTCAATCTGCTTGGATATGGCATCCACGATCTTGGTTGGGAATTCGGTCTAGATGATCTGAAGGCCCTTCTTTCCAACATGGGTGTGAAGGTATTGGCCGCCATCGGCTGCATGCCGTCCGAGGACGAGGTCATCGCATCCACCGGTGCATGGTTGAACATAATGGTCCATCCTGAGTCATGCACAGAGACAGCGAGGATGTACGAGAGGAATCATGACATTCCATTTCTGCGTCCGAAGGACGGTGCACCGGTCGGATACGATTCGATACGTTCCATGTTGAAACAGGTCGGAGAGGCATTGGGTATCGATCCCACTCCTGCATTGTGCGCAGTGGATTCGGAGGCATCCAAGGTACTTGGCATGTTGAGGAACTACAATAAAGGGGTAAACATGCTCCGTGGAAGGATGTACTCCATAGAGGCATCATCATCGGAACTGTATCCGCTGATGGTGTGGATGCATGATGTCTTCGCCATGGTCCCTGACTCCATCATCCCGTTGGATCCCGAGTATCTGTCTGAGATAGCGACGTATCTGGAATCCATAGGCAAGGCCGATTCGTTGATGTCCCCCAGACATGGAGTCGATGACATCGTGTTCACAGATGGTGTGGACTGTGCATACGGTAAGGCGGAAGGAGGGGTGACATCGTATGTCGAGGTCCGTCCACCCAACATGCGTGGATTGAACCTCGTTGGCAGATGTACTGTCGGGACAGGCGGATGCAGATATCTGATCGATGAGATGCTCAACGGTATCAACAGGTTCAGGTGCGGACAACCGTCCAGCATAGATATGAGATGAAATAGCTGGGGAGGGGCATTTGCCCCTCCGAAAACTCGGGGTTTCAGCGGACCGCGGTCCATATGCTGAGAGAGGACATGACGACCAGGACGAGTCCTATGAGCATCATCGCCAGGTCGGCGGTGGCACCGGGTACGACTATGAGCACCAATGCGATCGCAATCAGGGCGAGTCCGATCAGGAGGTTGGTTCCTCTCTTCTTCTTGGATTTGGTGTCATCCAATATCTTGATGACACCGAACACGGCCATGAACGCTGCAAGCACGTAGATCATCAGGACCAGGAACACGCCCGATGCAAGGACCAGAAGAAGTCCGAGTATGCATGCAAGGGTGCCCAGTACCTTCTCGCTACCGTTGTCACCACGGATCCCTCTACTCAGGGTGTTGGATCCATAGACCATCATTATGGCCCCTATGAAGATGATGACCATGGAGATGGCACCCGACCTCATTACGATCAGGATTATTCCCAGCATGAACAGCAGTATCGAACTCGCCAGGGAATCCTTCCAGGGTGCCAGTCTGGATATGTCGGCTTTCATGAGCATGCATCGCATGGTTGGTTATAATCGATTGCCATGACATCATCCCGAAACGATTATATCGGGCTATTCATCCGCCCACTCATGGTCAAATCAGTAAGCGCATCCCACATCCTCGTGTCCAGTGCAAGGGACGCAGAGGGAATCATGATCCGCCTCTCCAAGGGAGAGGAGTTCGCAGCCCTGGCCAAGAGGTTCTCCAAGTGCCCCTCCAAGAGCAAGGGCGGAAACCTCGGATGGTTCGGAAAGGGAGACATGGTCCCCGAGTTCGAGAAGGCCTGCTTCGAGGGAAAGGTCGGGGAGGTCGTAGGACCTGTCAAGACCGAGTTCGGATACCATATCATCCTCATCAACGGTCAGAAGTGAGACCGGATGGGTCGCCCCCGGTGATTCCGGGGGCATGAAACGATTTCAATATGCGTTCTTCACTCTGTACGCGTTGTAGATCGTCATCGCTCCGGCGAATGCCACGACTACACCGATGACGATCATGACTATGTCGGCGGTTCCATCAAGGTCCATGAGTGCCAGGAGACCCATGGCGATGAGGAGCAGTCCGATCAGCAGGGAGATGATCCTGTTGCTGGTGGATGCGGTGAATCCCGAGTTTATGTTCAGGACGGCCACGATTCCCATGATGATCAGGCCGAGTGCCAGGAGGATCATGAGGAGGTCGCTGAACAGGTTGGGCATGATGGCGAGGACGAGTCCTATGACCAGTTTCACGGCTCCGATTATGTTCATAACTCCGGCTTTGTTCCTCACTCCCTCGTAGATGGATAGGAGTCCGCTGACTGCGATGAGTATTCCGATGATCATCAGGATGATCTCGAGTGAATCCTCTCCGCCAACGGCCAGGAGGAGACCGACCACCAGGAGGACGATACCCATGATCATGGAGTCCTTCCAGGGGTTGTACTTCTTCTCGACGGTTACTTCCATATGTTTAACCCGGATGCATATCCTCCACTTCAGTTAATAACGCTTATCGGTGGATATGCGACCGCAGTGGTTTCTCATCTACGGAATCTGACTACTGCAGGTACCTGATGGCACAGGTCCTGACCGAAGATGATGTCCAAGGACGGATCCGATTCCAACAGGTGGTTAGCAATCTCATCCATCCCCTGCCAGTGGCGGAACACCACGATGTCCGAATCCGGTTCGATTTCCGGATAGATGGAGATGATAATGCCGAGGCCCCTCCCGATATCCACGACCATGTCCACGGTGTCGTCGCGACTGACGCGTCTCACTCCTGTGACCGCGTCGTTGTCGCGATCGGTGAGGAAACGTATGACCTTCTCCTCCAGATCCACAGGTTGTGATGGTCCGATGCAGGAAGCCTTCATGCAAACCTGTACGATGTTTCGGATAATCGTTTTTACCCTTAGGTCTATTTACCATCCATGGTGAATGTTTGTCCTTCGGAATCAGATCCCCGCGAGCATGTGGAGGCCTTCGTGTCCGATCCCCAGGTTAAGACCCTGGCCGGACTCCGCGAGGAGGGTGTGTGGAAGATGATGGATGTCGTCGAGGCTGAGGTCAGGAAACAAGAACCCGGTTCGGAGATTATCATCCTGGACCGCGACTCACTCTGTGAGGAGAGGATCGATCTTCCCCGTGAGCTCAGTGACTTCCTACTGAGGAAGGCTGATTGTGGAAAGAAGGTCAATGTGCTCGTCCGCGATGACCTTCCCATAATAGGTTGGCAGCAGGCACTGGATGTTCTACGCGGAAAGGATGCGCAGGTGTATGTCGCACTCTATGCATGCCGCAACGTGCCCGTCTGCACAAAATTGTTCTGATAACGATGGGGTCAGATGACCCTATCCCTTTTCCCTGTCAGATACTCCGATATCCCCAGCAACTCATCCATGACGTAGTCGCATTGCAGGTACTCGTCGGCATCCCTTCTCTCATCGCAGATGAACGACGTGCATCTGATGTGCACGAACATGTCCTCCAGGACCGCACCTGCAGCCAAGGGGGATGACCTCCCATGACCGGTGAGCTTCAGGATCCCCAGTTCCGCCTCCACTTCGATGCGCGTCGGCATGTGGTTCAATCCGGACAGCTTCCTCCTGGCTTCCGCATCGTCCTTCCTGCAGAGGAAGCACAGGCATCCTTGACCGGGAACCGGTAGGAAAGTGTCCGGATCAAGAACGGAGTGTTTGCGTTCGGGCGACAGGAGAATGAGGTCAGCTTCAGGGATGATCCACGCATCCGCGTCATCGTCGAGGCAATCGTCAGCCGAGACGTGTACCGATACGACGTCGAGGTCGGGATACAGGGATCCGATGTAGCGTTTCATGACCTCCCCACAGACGGACACCTTGGACCCCGGTGGAAGTTCACCGGGATGTACGGGGACTGACACCCATCCGGAAGTGGATCTGGGTACCATGACGGCGATGGACGTCTCCCTCTCTATCATGGGTGGGATGGCATCGACAGGATAGAGTACGGCATCCACGCCTTCGGGCACAGGGTCGAACAGGGGGTCGTAGTCCTCGAGGACCACGGATGAATGTGGGCCGATGCGTTCAGCAAGGGATTCGAGGCGACGTGATGCGAGCTCCCCTCTGGTGATTCCGATGACGGGTCCTTCAGACATCCGGACACCTCAGATCCTGTCGAGGGCCTGTTCCAGGTCCGCGATGATGTCATCGATGTGCTCGCATCCGATGGAGAGTCTTATGGTGGAGGGTCCGATGCCAGATGCCCTTAGTTCATCCTCCGTCATCTGGGAATGGGTGGTACTGGCAGGGTGGATGACCAACGACTTCATGTCGGCCACGTTGGCCAGCAGCGAGAAAAGCTCCACTCCGTCGGCGAACCTCTTCGCCCCCTCGCGGCCACCTTTGGATTCGAATGTGAAGATGGAACCCGCACCGTTGGGGAAGTACCTCTCATACAGTGCATGGTCCGGATGGTCAGGGAGCATGGGGTGGTTGACCTTCTCCACCTTCGGGTGTTTGGATAGGAACTCCACAACCTTCTGGGTGTTGTAGACGTGTCTCTCCACCCTCAGGGACAGGGTCTCCAGTCCCTGGATGAATGCGAAAGAATGGACAGGGGACAGGCAGGCACCCATGTCACGCAGGATGATCGCCCTGACCCTTGTACAGAACGGGGAATCGGCACAATCCCTCACGAAGCTCACACCGTGGTAACTGGGATCGGGGTCGACGAGATGGGGGAACCTACCGGAACCCTCCCAGTCGAACTTCCCGTTCTCGACGATGAGTCCTCCCAACACCAATCCATGACCGCCGATGAACTTGGTGGCGGATTCCACCACGATGTCCGCACCGTGCTCCAGGGGACGGAAAAGGTAAGGCGTTGCGAACGTGTTGTCTACGACGAGCGGGACACCATGGCGGTGACACATCTCTGCTAGAGCATCGATGTCGACGAGGTTGGCGTTGGGATTGCCGATGGTCTCAATGAACACGGCCTTGGTGTTCTCCCTGATGCATGATTCGAAGGATGATACGGGATCGATACCGGTGGGATCCACGAACGTGCAGTCGACACCGTAGGATTTCAGGGTGTGGGCGAAGTAGTTGTAGGTTCCACCGTAGATGGTGGTGGATGATACGATGTGGTCTCCCGAGAAGGCCAGGTTGTTGATCGTGTAGGCGATGGCCGCAGCACCGGATGCGACGGCCAGTGCCGCAGTGCCCCCTTCCAGGGCGGCCACCCTCCTTTCGAACACATTCGTGGTGGTGTTGGTCAACCTGGAGTAGATATTCCCCTGCGTTTTCAGAGCGAACCTGTCGGCCGCATCATCGCAGTTGTCGAAGACATAGGATGTCGTCAGGTAGATCGGGGTGGCCCTCGCATCAGAGGCGGGGTCAGGTTCCTCCTGCCCCACGTGCAGCATCAGCGTCTCGAACTTCATGCCCTTCTGGTTACCCGGTCCACTTGGGACGTTCCTGTCACTGGAGAATGTCATCACATCAAATCCTGGATACGGTGTCGGGGGTACCTTCGTGCGGAACCCCCTGTTCGTCGTATGTGTGATGTTTATTTACCGTTTTTCGGATGGTCATCCAGAGATGTAGTCTGTGGGTTGGCCACCTAGCTTCCTCATGTGGAAGTCGGGATGGTTGTATCTAGCCCTTCCCGTTGTGTGTTCACCGTACTCTATCGCCGTCTTGGGGCACAGGTTCAGGCAGCACATGCACATGGTGCACTTCTCCTCATCCCAGACCGGTTTGCGGTGGTACACCTTGATGATCTGCTCCGGACATACCTCTTCGCATATCCTGCATTCCACACATCTGTCGTTCAGATGGAAGTTCTCCGTCACCCTGTGCTCATCGTAGAGCTTGTAAAGTTCTCTGCTGCCCTCCTGTCCCGCACATGTGCGGAAGTCCCCGGTGATCCCGTTGGCGATCCTTCCGGCAATGGCATCAATGGAGGCATCCGTACCTTCCAGGAGTTTCACGTTGTCTTCGGGGGATGCCATCTCATAGGGCGCGAATATGGCGTTGTCGGGCATCACTATGTCGTGATAGGAATCAATCGTCAGTCTCCCTTCGAGGATCTCCGAGAGGATCTCGCATGCGACCCCGGATTCCCCGCCACAGGTCGTGACGCAGAACGTCTTCCCGGGATTCCTCACCTTCACGGATGAAACGAATCTGCGGACCATATCTGGGAGTCCCATGTAGTAGACGGGGAACACGAATCCCACGGGTTCTCCCTTGGCGTCGTATTCGTAGCGTCCGTAGCGTTCCGCCGGTGCCATGTCCACATAGTCGGTATCCAGTGCGACGCATAGTCTCTGAGCCACATGGTACGAGTTCCCTGTTCCTGAGAATGAAAATATCATCGCTGTTAAGTTGTTGTTACTGGAATATAAAGGGGATGGTTGAATTGTCGATTGTTTAAGTGACCTTGAGACCGTCGTAACGGCCCCTGTTATAACGGATGGGAGCAATGAGGTCCCATGCACATCTACGATCGCATGACCTCGGGAGAGGTCATACGGGCAACGGATCCTGATTACGAACTGGTCGAGGAAGGGTACCGGAGGGCGGCCATGGTGACCATGGAGATGAACTCACACTACAGGTCGCCGGAGGAGGTCCTTTCCTACCTAAGGTCCCTGTCCGTCAGGGGGATCGATGATTCCGCATTCGTAGTACTGCCGTTCCACACCGATTTCGGTAGAAACATCTCGATGGGGAGGAACGTGTTCATCAATTCCGGTTGCACCTTCCTGGACCAGGGTGGCATAATCGTGGATGATGACGTCCTGTTGGGGCCGAACGTGACGCTTGTGACATCCAACCACCCCATAGATCCCAGTGACCGCAGGGCAGTGGTCTCCACACCGATCCACCTGTGCAGGAACTGCTGGATAGGTGCGGGTGCGATCATCCTTCCGGGTGTGACTGTGGGGGAGAACTCGGTGGTGGGAGCGGGTTCGGTCGTCACACATGATGTGCCCCCGAATACCGTTGTGGCAGGAAATCCAGCCAGGATCATGAAAGGGGTATCGGCCCGGGAAGTTTCGTCCTGTCCGATGGATGGAGGGTCACGGTTTTATACTCCGGGACGGCCTGACACGTGCATGAACAACTTCGACATGCTCTGTGAGATCTTCGAGAAACTGGATCCCGAGACCTACAATCAGATTTTAGAGGAGAAGTCGCTCTCCATCCTGGAGGGACTGTCCAATGTGGTCGACGACGATACAGACCCCCTGGAGATACTTCTGGATTTCATTCTGTGTGCCGTAGCTGCTGATGGTGTGTTGTCAGAGGGGGAGTTTGTGGCCATGAGGGGTTCCCTGGAGGCCTTGTTGGGTAGGGAGCTGACCTTCGAGGAGATGGACAAGGTCTTCCACGCCGCAGGATTGGACAACCCCGATGGATACAAGGATATGATGGACCAGTTGGTCGATTTGATCGGTCTGGTCGATCCCGGACTCAAGGACGATCTCGTACTCGTGTGCCTGATGGTCTGTGCGGTCGATGGAGAGGTCACCGAGTCCGAGAAGGATTGGCTGAAGAAGCTCATCGAATGATCAAAGGCGGGGCACGTCCCCGTCAGATCCCCTTTCCGAAAGGCGACCGGAATCATCCCAGTTCCCGTACATCCTGTTCTCATGTGATTCCCTGATCAGCTTCTCCAACCTTCTATCGAAGTCAGGTGTGCCCTTCCTACGTTGGACGTTGTCTATGCGTATCCTCCGGTATGGTTCTGGGAACGAGGAGAAGTTCTCCCATGCGATTCTATCCGATTTCAGTGCAGATAGGATATCCTCATCGACCACGAACGGTTCCTTGGGGATGACCGATCTTCCGGCATCGGTCATCAGGCCCAGCCTCTCCAATCTGCGGCAACGTTCTATGTTGAGTTGGGTCCAGGATGAACCCCTTCTGCGCGGACTGAATCTCTGGACCGTACGGCCGTCTTCCAGCTTCTTCACAGTACTGTCGATCCATCCGAAGCAAAGGGCCTCTTCAACGGCATCGAGGTATGCAAGGTTTACATAATCCGGGGTACCGCGTTTGACAACCACCCAGCATTCAGATGCAGATTCGTGGTTGGATACGAACCATTCATGGAGACCATTGCGGTCGGGGAATTCAAGGGGAATTATCGGACCCATCGGCGGTTGATGTTTTCGATAGTAGTAACAGGTTGCGTTCACGATCGGATGATGTTTTCCGATTCTCGATTTGTGTTTTCCTCAGCGATGTTTTCTGAATAGATGTGTAATATTAACAATTATTAATAGAAATCTATAAATAATTTACAGATATCCCATGTTTCGGTATGACGGCCATAGCGGCGGGGTCACACCCGGTCCCATTCCGAACCCGGCAGTAAAGTCCGCCCGCGTATCTGTCTGTACTGTATTGCGCAAGCGTACGGGAACACAGGTACGCTGTCAACCACTTATTCCTTTGAACAGTGATTTATCAGCCTTATTCCCATTGTGTTTTACTTGGATTTTGGCTCTTATGGAATTAAATCAGTTGGATCTGTCCATTTAAGTCCCAGTTTGCCGGGATGGGTGAGGTATAAAACATTTTACTTCTGGAATCGAGTTTTGTAATAAACTGAAGATATCATGGAAACAAAACCTAACAAATGGTGACCGAAGTGGTGCCATAATCCTCCATTTTCCAATTAGGATGGTGGAATCCACGCATCCAAGCGGTTCTGGTGTACAATAGAATAAATATAGGGATCATAGGATTCGCAGGATTTACATGGACGCGACCGTTGCAATTCTCACGTTGATGGCCGGCATCGGAGTATTCCTGATTGCGTGCACTATGCTCAGCAACAATCTGGAATCGATATGCAGCGTCAGATTGAGGAATCTGTTCGCCAAGGCTTCTGATAAGAAACTCGTCGGTGTCGGTGTAGGAACGGTTGCCACCGCAGCCATCCAAAGTTCCGGAGCCACCACCGTTCTGGTCATAGGATTCGTAAACGCAGGTATAATGTCGTTGACACTGGCAGCGGCTGTCATCTATGGTGCCAACATCGGAACCACGATTACGGCACAGATAGTCGCTTTGGGTCTGATGGGTGGGGGAACGATATCCATAACCTTGATTTTCTCCGCGCTCGCAGGTGTCGGTGCGTTCATGAACGCATATGCCAAGAAGGACAAGACCAAGAAGATCGGAGCGATCATCACCGCTTTCGGTCTTCTGTTCATCGGTTTGAACATGATGAGCGATGCAATGTCCGGATTCGCGGAGATGGAGCCTGTCAAGGAGTTCCTTGCAAGCATCCACAACCTGATCCTCCTGGTGATTATCGGGGCATTGTTGACCGCCATCGTCCAGAGCTCTTCTGTGGTGACGTCGATTGTCATCACCATGCTGTTCACCGGTCTGATTGATCTCCAGCAGGGTATCTACTTGACGATGGGATCGAACATCGGATCCTGTGTCGTGGCGATGATGGCCGGATTCAGCAGTGGTACGAACGCAAAGCGTACCGCGTTGATCCACCTTCTGTTCAACATCACGGGTGTGACGATTTTCGTCATCGCTGGATACATAATGGGATTCGTATCTGGTGGTTCACTCACCTATGCATCGCTGTTCTCCTCTGCGTTCCCGCTTCCGGAGACACAGCTTGCTATGTTCCACACTATATTCAACGTCATCACCGTCATCATCATGTTGCCGTTGACCGAACGTCTGATCAAGGTGGTCATGCGCTTGATTCCTGACAAGGAGGTCCCTCCTGAGAAGGCAGAAGCACCCAAGCTGTTCTATGTGGATGACCACATGCTCAAGACTCCCGCCATCGCTGTTGGAGAGGTGAAGAACGAGATCATGAACATGGGAAGGATCGCGATAGGCAATTTCAACCGTTCATGCAAGATGATCCTCAACCTGGACCTGTCCGAGAAGGAGGATTTCATCAGGGTGGAGAAGCAGTTGAACTACACCAACAAGCAACTCACCCGTTTCCTTGCTAAGTTGACGAAATGCGAACTTAGTTCCGAGGATGTGGCATACGTCACCACAGCGTTCCGTACAGTGAATGATATCGAGAGGATCGGTGATTATGCGGAGAACATCGTCGGATATGCCGAGAAGCTTGAGACATCTGGAGGCTCGTTCTCCCATGATGCTCATGTGGACATCGAGGATGCGTGTGCCCGTATCAACACCCTTTTCGAGAAGTCCTTGGAGGCGTACGCCGAATCCAGTCGTGACATGGTCAAGGAGGCGCATGCCATCGAGCAGGAGATCGACATCATCACGACAACCATGGCTGAGAAGCACATCGAGAGGCTCAACATGGGCATATGTACCGCAGAGGTAGGTGCCGAGTACCTTGCTCTCGCTTCGGATATGGAGAGGATTGCGGACCATATATACAATGTCGCCAAGTCCGTGAAGTCCTCTGATAAACCGGTAGTCTAATCGTCATTCCGGGATGGGTTCCATCCCGGGTGACATTTCATTTCAAACGATTTCCATCCAGACGGTCTTTTCTTGTTCGGAGTTGTGGCATTATCGATTGCGGGTGCAGTATGGATTGTCATCCGGTTCGATAAACCATCGTTCCCGATAGGTGGCGGGTAGAACAAATACGGGGCGTAGATGCCGGAGTCACATCTTCATGAGGTCGACCATGGCCACGTTCTCCAGTGCCTGATCCACCGGTGGCAGGAAGCAGCTCCTCAATCCGAGCTTCTCGCATTTCCATTCGGTGGGTTCGTAGAGGGAGTCGTCCCTGACCATGCCTATCTCATCCAGATGCGGGTCGTCGACATCGATGAGCAATGCCACGTACTCGTCTCTCCCCTCCTTCGGCTTCATTTTGGAGAGTGCTTTCCCGATCTGCCTCTCCCATGCGCAGTACAGGAGTATCTCCGTAAGGATGGTTTTGGACCTGTTGGTACCGTTGGAGAACGCCCTCTCGGCATGCATGACTGCGGACATAACATGTTCCCTTCCGCATACCATGTCGGGATCCATCAGGACCACATCCCCTCCTAGGGAGGTGAAGTGTGCGACAAGGTCCTCGAATGGTACGGGCCCGCGAATGCCGATGAGTTCGGTGTCCATGTCAGTGAATCGAACGCGTGTCTAAAAACCTTTATGAGTGGGTGGGGGGTTAGCCCGTCCGGAACACGTGAGCCTATGAGCGACGAATGGATCAGTATCGCAGCACCTGCCACGACATCTAACATCGGGGCGGGTTTCGACATCTTCGGACTTGCATTGAAGGAGCCCTACGACATAATCGAGGGTCGCAGGATAGAATCCGGCATCATCATCTCTGAAATATCCGGACCCGGTTCCGAGGGAATCCCCACGGATCCCGAGAAGAACTCCGTCAGTATCGCAGCAGCTGAGGTTCTCAGGAGATGCGAGGCTGATTTCGGTATCGAGATTAAGATCAAGAAGGGCATCAGGCCCTGCAGCGGTATCGGTTCCTCTGGAGCATCTGCAGCTGGTGGAGCATACCTCGCACACATACTCTGTGGAGAGAAGCTCAGTCCCACCGAGGTCGTACTCTGTGCGGCACATGCAGAGAATGTGACTTCTGGAGGATTCCATGCCGACAACGTCGCACCCTGTGTGCTTGGCGGTTTCACAATGATAAGGTCCTACGAGCCCTTCGAGGTCATAACCATCACACCTCCCGAGGAACTCGGAGTTGTGGTCGCCATGCCCGATGTGCTTGTCGCCACGAAGGAGTCCAGAGCGGTGCTCCCCCAGGAGGTCTCTGTCAGGGATCTCGTGTTCCATGTCGGGAACGCATCCTGTCTTGTGTATGCCATGATGACTGGTGACCTCGGACTCATCGGAAGGTCCGTTAAGGATGCGATCTTCGAGCCTGCAAGGGCCAAGCTCGTACCCTACCTCAAGGAGGCGGAGGCCGTGGCAATGTCCCATGGCGCACTCGTATCCTTCCTGGGCGGGTCCGGACCCTGTATCATTTCATTCTACGATAAGAGCTCCCATAACGGTGAGGCCATTGCGGACAGCATAAAGGCCCTCTACGCCGAGAACGATATGGGATGCGAGACTTGGATCACCGAGTGCGGAACCGGTTGCAAGAGGATTTAAAATGGCAGCACACAGAGTTGTTTGTTGGGATTGCGGGGTCGAGGTCAACGACCCCTATGTGAACACCTGCCCCAGGTGTGGCGGTCTCCTGACCGTCAAGATGGAGCTTGAGAAGGTCAAGGAGATGAAACCCGAGGATCTCCGCTCCACGCCCATCGGTGTATGGAGATACGCACCTTTCATGCCCGTCGATGCGGCCAACAAGGTATCCATACAGGAGGGTGGAACCCCGTTGTACCCCACCAAGGCACTCGGTGCCGAGATCGGTGTCGAGAACACATTCGTCAAGTTCGAGGGACTCAACCCCACCGGTTCCTTCAAGGACAGGGGAATGACGATGGGTGTGTCCCATGCCAAGGAACTGGGTGCAAAGGTCGTTGGATGCGCATCCACAGGTAACACATCCGCATCCCTCGCAGCATATGCCGCCAAAGCCGGTATGAAATGCGCTGTCTTCCTCCCCTCAGGAAAGGTGGCCATGGGTAAGCTTGCACAGGCACTGTTCTTCGGAGCAAAGGTCCTGTCCGTCGACGGTAACTTCGACGATGCACTCGCACTCGCCAGGAAGATGGCTGATGAGAGGAAGCTCTACCTCCTCAACTCCATCAACCCCTACCGTCCCGAGGGTCAGAAGTCGGTCCTCTTCGAGATCATGGACCAGCTCAACTACAACGTCCCCGACAGGATCATCCTCCCCGTCGGAAATGCGGCCAACATCTGGGCTGTCTACAAGGCACTCACCGAGCTCGAGGAGGTCGGTTGGATCGACAAGGTTCCCATGCTGACCGGAATCCAGGCAGAGGGCGCGGCACCTGTAGCATCCGCGTTCAAGGCACACACCGACGACTTCATCGCAGAGCGGAACCCCGAGACCGTCGCAACCGCGATCAGGATCGGAAACCCCGTCTCAGGAAGGAAGGCACTCAAGGCTATCTACTCCACGGGCGGATACTGCACCACCGTCACCGACGACGAGATCATCGCAGCACAGCAGCTCCTCGGAAGGAGGGAGGGTGTCTGCGTCGAGCCCGCATCCGCGGCATCCGTCGCCGGACTCAAGAAGCTCCGTGAGATGGGAGTCGTCGACAAGAGCGAGCGCGTCGTCTGCATTTGTACCGGAAACGGTCTGAAGGACCCCGATACAATCATCGACAACTGCGCACCCCCCGTCCCCTGCGGAAACTCCGTGGAGGATGTGGAGAGGATCCTCTCCCAGTGATTCAGAAATCGAAGAGGCTGGCCTGTCTGGGGCCGGTCTCTTCACCTTTCACCTTCTTACCCTTCTTTCCCGTGGAGTCCTGTCCGACCGGACCATCTGTGACGGGCATCTCCACCGATTCCCCGTATTCCGCGGCCATGGCATCGAGCATCGCCTCCTCATCCTCATCGGACCATTCGGTAACGGGTGCGGGCATGCTGGTCCCACCACCGCATTGATCGTACATGCTCTTCGCCAGCACCTTGCCGATTCCGGGCACGGCGGACAACCTGTCCACATCCATCGTGGCTATGTCCTCCTTCGTGCGGATACCCATGTCGAACAGGGTCCTGGCCCTTGTACGTCCGACTCCGCGGAGGGATACAAGTTCAGACAGTTCCGCCTTGACACCGTACCTTATGCGGATGGTCAGCGGCCTTATCTCACGGACAGCATCCGGGTTGAAGATGTAGGCGATCTCGCTCATGGAGTAGATGATCCAATCCATCATGTCCACCTTGGACCTGATGTCGCCCGGACCGATGCCCATGGTGGATGTCATGACATCCTCAGGTACCTCCTCGATCCAGTCATTGACCACCATCGCTGATTTCAGGTCGCTCTTGAAGAAATCATAGATGTAATCGTCTATATCGTCCGGATCCACTAGGAGTTCGTCCTCATAGCGATCCATGAGGAGCTTTATGCGCTCTTCATCGCCCTTGCGGGGGTACATTCCAAGGACATCCGGAGTCATAGCAGCTGCGATGAGTATCAGCATCGGATCTGTATCGTCCCTTATCCTCATCACGGCATCCCTGAGTATGGATGCGGATACGGGGTCTATGTAGAGGTCGGATACCCTCTTTCCGAACGGCTGTATGGAGATGGTGTCCCCGACTACGGACACCATGTCCTCATCGGCCAGGAACTGGACGACGTTACTCACGACACTCTCCACGCCGAGGAGTTGCGAGACGGTACCGAAGAACGTATCCCTCAGGAAATCGACGATGGACTCCTCTGAATCCGCATCCCCTGTGGCGATGAGTCCGAGTATGTGGCTACGCAGGACCCTGTCGTTGAACAGCTTGGATGTCAGCCTTTCCGTGTCGTGATGGATGTAGTCTTCGAACAGATGGTCCATGAACTCCTCCGACTTGGCGATGAGGACCGCCTCGCCGTATGGGTCGTATCCAGGTCTCCCGGCACGTCCGCACATCTGTTTGATCTCCATGACCGGTAGCGGCGTGTTCCCGGAATTGGCCTCGAACCTCGCGGTATCCCTTATGATAACACGTCTGGCCGGGAGGTTGATGCCAGCAGCCAGTGTGGGTGTGGCGATGATGCACTTGATCGTACCGGCACGGAACCCCTCCTCCACGAACTTCCTCTGCCTGTAAGTGAGTCCAGCGTTGTGGAAGGCCACACCGCCTGAGATGCAGTCAGCGAGCTTCTTGCCGGTGGATGTCGATTCGGCGTCACCTTCCAGTATCTTCCTCTCAGCAGTGGTGAGTTCCCTTCCGGATATCTTCGCCATCTTCTTGGAGAAGTCCACGGCGAGGGATTCGGTTGAACGACGGGCATTGACGAAAACGAGGCTCTGCCCCCCATCCTCGACGGCTTGCTTGACCAAGTGCCAGATGTCGGGTTTGGGATCGGGTATGTCCCTGGTGCTCCCGTCATCGAAGCGGATGGAACCGTCGAAGTACACACCTTCTTTCAGGGGGATGGGGCGCCATGTACTGGTTACCAACTCTGCATTCAACCATTCGGCAAGGTCCTGTGCGTTGGATATGGTCGCCGACAGTGCTATGACCTGGAGTGAGCTGTTGCGTCTCATCAGTTTGGTGATGGCGACCTCCAGGGTGGGCCCCCTACCCGGGTCGTGGATCATGTGGATCTCATCGGCTATCACCAGACCGACGTCGTCCATCCAGCGGCTCCCATGTCTGATCATGGAATCCGCCTTCTCGGATGTGGCCACGACCACGTTGGCGTTCTCCAGTCCACGGTCCTCGGAATCAAGGTCGCCCGTGCTCAGATGTGCCCTGACACCGAGGTCGGAGAACCTGTCGAAATCATCCTTCTTCTCGGATGCTAGGGCCTTGAGTGGAACTATGTAGAGGACCTTCCGGCCCTGTTCCACGGTTTTGAGAGCCGGTACGTATCCGATTAGTGATTTCCCACTGGCAGTGGGTATGGCGGCCACGAGGTTGCGACCGGTAAGGGCAATCGGGATGGCTTCGGCTTGCGGGGGATGGAGGACCTCGAATCCTACGGATTGCAGTGCCCCCGCTATCCTCTCCGATACATCCAGTTCATCGATCCTCATGCTTGTCGGCCCCCGTAGAACAATCCTATGTCCAGTTGGTTTAAAGCATCCTCACATTTATAAAGAGCCTTCTTATCAGGACGCGTATGCGGTCCAAACTTATGTCATGTCTGGCACTGGCTTCCGCACTGACGGTCCTGTTGGCTCCCGTGGTGGCGGATGGCTCCGATGCCGTGGAAGGCAGTTTCTACATCGATCAGTTGGATTCCAACGGTCTCTGTGTGTACAACGAGTTGGACTGTCTGATTTCCAACTACGAATCCAATGTCACCATGAGCGTCAAGTTCGAACACCCCGTACTCTTCGAGACGGAGGACGCCGCCAGGGAATATGCTCAATCCACTGTGAGTGATGCGCTGGTAGCCAAGTATCTCAGCAGCCCAATGATCGTCCACCTCTGGGATCTGCCCGTCACGGATGTCATCATCACCGAGACGCTGTCCAAGTCACAGGTTTCCGGAGGGGTGACCGGGACATACTGGTCCATCACCCAGGTGGCATTTGATCTGAGCATGCCCGCAGACATAACCGACGATCCCAACACATCGCAGAACGAGGTCGCCGAGATACTCGGTGACATCAAGGATGAGTGCAGGTCCATGACCGTGGCTGGAGAGGGTGCCGAAAAGGCAAGGAACATCGCATCCAAACTCTCATTCGTCAAGGTCGTGTCAGATGAGGAGGGTGTCATCAGCAACATCTACGATGCAGTCTGTCTCGGAAAGTCCTCTCCCGCTGGAATCGCCGCCGCCTACACCTACCTCTGCCAGATCAACGGACTCGATGCCGTATCCGTCGCCGGGGATGTGTACGAAGGTAGCAAGGATGGAACTGTCGGATACTGGAACGTGGTCAATGTCGATGGATGGTATGCAGTGGACGTATCATGTACGAACAAGGGTTACGATGGAGCGGTCATGGCCGGTTCCGCAGGAGAGGTCACCAAGGACAAGACCTCTGCAGTCTACGGCATCATGCATTATGCCAACCTCGACATCATCATGGAGAACGACCTGTTGGCACCCAGCATCGTCAGGGAATCGTACGATTTCGAGGAAGAGGAGTCATTCCTCGACAAGTACGGATTGTACATATTCGCTACAGCTATAACGCTGATAATCGCAGTCACTTTGTATCATGGTGTGAGAACCGGGGAACTGTGATTTGAAAGAAATCATAGAAGCCTTTTTATAAAAGAACAAAACTAGTATAAACAAATGGGGTAGAAATGACAGAAAAAGAGAACGTAAGGAGGTCGGCAACAACCGTTGAGGAGTGGGCGGATTTGCAGACCTTCGAGTCCACTGCCGACATCGATATACCTGACCTCATGGCAGACCGTGTCATCGGCCAGGAAGAGGCGGTCGAGGTCATGAAGAAGGCCGCTTCCCAGAAGAGGCATGTCATGCTTATCGGTGAGCCCGGTACTGGAAAATCGATGCTTGCCAATTCAATGGTGGAATACCTCCCCAAGGAGGAGATGCAGGATATCGTGGCCTATCACAATCCTGAGGACTTCAACGAACCCCGCATCAGGACATTCCCTGCAGGAAAGGGGAAGGCCATCGTTGCCGAGCAGAAAGCGGCTGCAGCCGCCCAGAAGAATCAGAAGAACTCGCTGTGGGTCTATGCGATAATCGGAATCGTGATGATCGGACTCCTTTCAGCGATAATGTTCAACAATTTCACGATCGCACTCATGGCCATCATGGGAGCATTCCTCATAATCATGCTCTTCAGGAATCCGATGCAGCAGAGGAACGAGGTAGCAATCGTTCCCAAGGTCATCGTCGGTCATGATCCGAACGACATGCCACCGTTCGTGGATGCCACCGGTACCCATGCAGGAGCACTCCTGGGAGACGTCAGGCACGACCCCTTCCAGTCCGGAGGTCTCGAGACCCCGTCTCACGACAGGATCGAGGCAGGTTGTATCCACAAGGCCAACAAGGGAGTCCTCTACATCGACGAGATGAACATGCTGAGGATGGAATCCCAGCAGGCACTCCTCACAGCCATGCAGGAGAAGAAGATGTCCATCACAGGACAGTCTGAGCGCTCCTCCGGTGCACTCGTCAAGTCCGAACCTGTCCCCTGCGACTTCATCCTCGTTTGTGCAGGTAACCTGGATGCACTCCAGGGAATGCATCCCGCACTCAGGTCCAGGATCAGGGGATACGGATACGAGGTCTACATGAAGAGCACCATGCCCGACACCGATGAGAACCGTGACAGGATCACAAGGTTCGTTGCCCAGGAGGTCAGGAAGGACGGTAAGATCCCCCACTTCGACAAGTACGCAGTCGGTGAGATCCTCAGGGAGGCCCAGCGCCGTTCCGGCAAGAAGGGCGAGATCACCCTCAGGATGAGGGAGCTCGGTGGACTCATACGCATCTCCGGTGACATCGCCGTTCAGAGGGGAGCAGCCCTCGTCAGTGCACAGGATGTCATGACCGCAAGGTACACCGCCCGCAGTCTCGAGCAGCAGATCTCCGATGAGCACATCGTCGGTCTCAAGAGATACGAGATGTTCAGGAACGAGGGTGAGGCGGTCGGTCTCATCAACGGACTTGCAGTTCTCTCCAACAGCAACAACATGTCCGAGATGTCCGGAATGGTGATGCCGCTTGCAGCAGAGGTCACCCCCGCACAGAGTGAGAAGGGCGGACGCATAATCGCAACCGGTCAGCTGGGAACGATCGCCAAGGAGGCCGTCGACAACATCTCCGCAGTGATCAAGAAGTATGCAGCCACGAACCTGTCCGAGCGTGACATACACCTCCAGTACGTTGGTGCATACAACGGGGTCGATGGAGACAGTGCATCCATCACGATGTCCACCGTCATCGTCTCCGCGCTCGAGGAGATACCGATCCGCCAGGACCTTGCTATGACCGGATCCCTGAGTGTCAGGGGAAAGGTCATGCCCATCGGTGGTGCGACCGCCAAACTGGAGGCAGCTGCCGAGTCCGGTATCAAGATCGCACTCATTCCCAAGGACAATGCAAAGGATGTCATGATCGACAGGAAGTACTACGACATGATGGAGATCTACACAGTGGAGACCCTCCGTGATGTGTTCGAGTACGCATTCGTCGATTGTCCCAAGAAGCAGCAGTATATGGACCTGCTCCTGCCCCTCAACGAGGGCGGTGTGTCCACTGCCAAGAAGATCGAGCCTCCGAAGGATTTCATTCCTCCGGAGAAGCCCGCACAGGTTGAGCCTGAACCCGAGCCCGAGATCGTGGCCTTCGAGGAACCCAAGGAAGAGAGGGTCGTCGAGGTCGAGGTCGAAGTGGAAGGTTACTGATAACCATCAATGGATGGGCGCCTACCCCATGCGCCCATCCTAGAAATCCATCATCTTTTTCCATTCAATGTTTTTATGATCATCATGGTTTGAATTTAAACACATGTTTCAAGAAGTACTAGTTTAGAAATAATCTGGTTGTTAACAACAGATTGAGCAGTAGATGAGTAAATGCCCTTTTACACACGTACCACTAAAGAGCCATTTTTAATCGTTTATTTGTAAAGTTGTTTCTGACACTATACTGTTATGGATTTCTATGTGACAGTATACGTTTACTGTACGGAGAAGATTGAAATAGACGATATTATCTGGAGATAATTTAGGTGGTATGATAATTTGCACAAGCGAATCCTTGTTGAGTGAGTTGAGTGACTATTCAAACCCTCATATGAAGATCAAGAGGATGGTCCGTGATGGTGAGTTGATTCACATCAAGAGGGGATTGTATGAAACTAATCCGGATGTAGAGTCAGAGTATCTAGCATATGCAATATATGGTCCATCATACCTCTCATTTGATTATGCGCTTTCATATCATGGTATAATCCCTGAGAGTGTAAGAGTATGTACTTCTGCAACCACTGGCAAGTTTAGAAGAAAGACATTCGAAACGCCTTTTGGTTATTATTCATATCGTGATGTGCCTCAGCAAGTATTCGAGATGGGGGTACTATCTTTTGATCAAGATGATTATAGGTTGAGGATAGCATCAGCTGAGAAGGCAGTTTGTGATAAGATATACACAATGCATCCGGTGGATAATGTAATCGAGATGGGAGAATTGATGTTTGAAGATCTTAGATTTGACGAATCTATGATAGAGGAGTTAGATAAGAATATTATTGAACAATTGGTGGATGGTTACCATTCAAAGAATGTTAAGTTATTATCTAAGGTTTTGGAGGATTATTGATGGATAATGGAACCTTGGTTGTCAAGGATCACCTTAGAGAGGAAATGCAAAAGATTTTTTTGAAAACGATATCAAGAACTGATTTTTTCGATAATGCAGCATTCTATGGAGGAACAGCTCTGAGACTATTCCACGGATTAGACCGTTTCTCAGAAGATTTAGATTTTTCATTATTGAAACCATTTCCTGAGTTTAATTTGGAGTCCTATCATGAAGTTATTGTAGATGGTTTTTTAGAATATGGTATTGAAGTTACAGTAAAGAAAATCAACAAGAGAACGATGACCACTGTTCAGACTTCTAATGTTGTGGCTAAATATCAATCTCTATCACATTTTTGTGATGATGTTGGAATGAAAGGTAATTTTCATCGTGATGAATTGTTGAAGATTAAGTTTGAGATCGATACCATGCCTCCATCATTTGCTGGGTATGAGTGGGTTGAGTTGGATTCATCACGTATAAGGTTGTATGATTTCGGATCATTGTTTGCTGGAAAAGTGAGTGCGGTATTGACTCGTGGGTGGAACAATCGCGTCAAAGGGCGTGATTTTTATGATTTCATATATTACATCAACAATGGTATTGAATTAAACATGTGCTACTTACAGTCTAGTTTGAAGAAGATGAATAATTTGGAAGGTAGCCTCACTGATGAAAAGTTAAGAAGAAAGTTGGAGGAACGGTTTAGGGCCGTTGATTATGAATCTGCAAAGGAAGATATTGTTAACTTCATAAGAGATGGTAAAGTATTGGATTGTTGGGATTCTGATTACTTTATTAGTTTGCTTGACAATTTAAAAACATCTTATAAGGGGTTGTGTTAAAAATGAGTTAGGTACTCGTTTTGAGTACCCAACTCAATTCATTTCAACCTGATTGTCTCGAGGTTGAGTGGGGCTTTGGTCTCGATACCGAACTTCTTGTAGATCGAGGATGCGAGATCGGTACATTTCCTGTCCTCTCCGTGTCCAATGATGATCTTGTCAGGTCTGGGTTCGAGTGAACCGATGTAACGCATCAGCTGTTTGCGGTCGGAGTGACCAGAGAATCCGTCAACGGTCTCCCTCTGCATCCTGATGTTGAGGTGGATCGGCTTTCCCTTCATGTTCATGGTGATCTCGGTCCTTCCTCTCTGGATGGTCCTACCGATACTTCCCTCGGACTGATATCCGACGAAGAGGAGCCAGTTCTTGGGGTCGTCTGCCCACTCCCTGAAGTACTCCATGACGGGACCTCCGGACATCATACCGCTTGTAGCAAGGACGATGCAGGGATCGGGCGAGTGGCAGATCTCCTCCCTCATCGCGGCTGTCTCGACCCTCTTGAAGATCGGGGACAGGAACGGGTTCTCGTTCTGCTGGAAGATCTGTGTCCTGAGCTGGCTGTTGAGGTACTCGGGATATGCGGTATGGATGGCGGTTGCCTCCCATATCATTCCATCGAGGTAGACGGGGCATGTGGGGATGCGACCGGTGCGCATGAGCTCCTCGATGACCAACATGACCTCCTGTGACCTTCCTACTGCGAATACGGGAATCAGAACTTTTCCGCCGTGCTCAGTGGCCTGCTGGAGGAGTTCGGCCATGCTCTCGGATGCATCCGCCCTTGAGGGCTGGACATCGTTGTGACCACCGTAGGTGGACTCGATGACGAGGGTCTCGAGCCTCGGGAAGCGGTTGGTCGCCGCATTGAAGAGCCATGTCTTCTCGTATTTCGTATCACCGGAGAATGCCACGTTGTGGAGTCCGTCACCGATGTGGAAGTGTGCGATTGCGGAACCAAGGATGTGTCCGGCGTTGTGGAACGTGAGCCTGACATCGGGTGCGATGTCCGTGGTCTCGTTGTACTTGAGGGGGATCGTGTGGAGGATCTCCTGCCTGACATGCTGTGCCTCGTAGGGTGTCTTCTTGTTCTCCCCGAAACCGAGTTTGATGTTGTCGAGCTGGAGCAACGCCATCAGGTCCCTGGTGGGGGGAGTGCAGTAGACAGGTCCCTTGTATCCGTACTTGAACAGTGCGGGGAGGGTTCCGCAGTGGTCGAGGTGAGCGTGGGTGATGACGACAGCATCGATGTCATCCAGAGGCTGGATCTCCGGGATGGTGAAGTAGGGTGTGTTGTCGGAGCTGGGGTCCAGTCCGCAGTCGATGAGGATCTTGCTCTCCCTGGTGGTGAGCAGGGATGCGGACCTTCCGACCTGCCTGAATCCGCCCATGGCGGTGACTCTGACCCATTGCTCGCTGCCGAGGGTGGGTCTGGCGAGCCTCCTGGCCACGCGGGTGAGCATGGCCTGACGGTCATCGTGGTTGGCCCTGAGGTATCCCCTGACATCGGAGACGGTCTTGGATGGGATCGGAGGGGCCCTCATGACCTTGACGTTCCATCCGGATTCCTTCCTGAGGTCTGCAAGGAGCTGACCCTCCTTACCGACGACCTCGCTGGGGTTGATGGCTTCCACGATGGCCTCACCAGTCTCGTCGACGAAGTTGATGTCGAAGATCTCGGCTGATTCGGGAACCATGGCGCGGATCTTCTCAGCGACCCTGTCCGGATCCTCGAGGGTTGACGGATCGGGTCTGATATCCACTCTGCGGTGGATGTTCTGTGCGATCATACGGGGTAACGAGTCGTTCGTGGAGAACTTATCGTAGTCACTGGTGTAGATTACGACGAGAGGTCCCTCGAATTTGATTGAGGTTATCGTCATGTCTGACGGAACCAGTCTCCTGACCTCTTCGGTCAGGTTATCGAACAATCTGTCGACATTCATATGAAATCCAGCTTAGTTGTTGAAACGTTGGAAGAAGGTTAGAAGTGAAGGGGTTTGGGATACTCGGTTATCAGTTGGGGTACCTGTATCCGAGTTTCTCGATACGTGAAACGATTTCCTCCCTGGGGATGGCCTCGTACCCGTTGGGTCCGATGTAGGTGACGAGGAATCCATCACCTGTGCAGTTGTCCCTCCTCCTGGCGGAGTTGAGTGCGGTAATCGCTGCATCGATACCCTCGTCCTTGGTCATGTCCTCCTTGAAGACGGCCTCGAGTGCACCGAGCGCGAAGACGGAACCGGAACCGACAGAGCAGTAGTTGTCCTCGATGTATCCACCTGCACCGTCGATGCTGAACACGTGACCTCCGGTCTTGTCGTATCCACCGACGATGAGTCCGAGGTAGAATCCCTGGCGGATGACGCTGGCAACGAGGGTTGCGGCAGCGGTGACGGACATGGCTGAACCCTTCTTCATGGAGTAGATGGCGATCTCACTCTGCATGAAGCGGACCATGAGCTGGGCATCGCCCACGACTCCGGCGATGGTCATTCCGATGTTGTCGGACAACTGGTGGACTTTCTGGACCTGTGTGTGGGCGATGAGGTTGCCCATTGTGGCCCTCTGGTCGGAGGCGAGTATAACTCCGTCCTTGAGTTTGATTCCGATTGTCGTAGTACCGGTTTTAAGAGTCTCCTCAGTCGTCATTGTTAATCTCCTAGATGTGAGAAAACGCACATGTTCGTAGGACTGTGCTATGAATCCTCCTAATGGGTGGGTCCTATATAAACTAATCTTATGTTACTTTATAATAGGTGTTGGGGCCCACTGGTGTCCAGAGGCCGTTACAGAAATGGCATTCTGTTATCCACCTCAGCATGTCATCTAGACGATTTCCGACGTTTCTCCGTCCGAGGCACTTCGGTGTGATGGGTATCTGTTTTAAACCGGATGGAGGTCGGGTATCCATGAGATCCGTCGTCAACCATGGAGATGGAACGTTTGGTATCGAGGAAAGGGAGCGCCCCACGGTCGTCCGTTCCACGGATGCCGTTGTCAGGGTGACATTGGCATCGATATGCAGCAGTGACCTCCACATACGTGCAGGTACCGTGCCCCGTGCCGTCCCGGGAACGATAGTCGGACACGAGTTCGTCGGTGTGGTGGAGGAGGTCGGTGACGATGTGATCGGATTCCACCCAGGTGATCGTGTAGCCGTGAACGTCGAGACGTTCTGCGGGGAGTGCTTCTACTGCAGACGCGGTCATGTGAACAACTGCACCGACCCGTTCGGTGGATGGGCCATAGGATGCAGGATAGATGGCTCACAGGCCAGCCATGTCCGTGTACCTTATGCGTCCAACTGTCTCACCCACATCCCGGACCATGTAAGCGATGAGAAGGCACTGTTTACGGGAGACATCCTCGCCACTGGCTACTGGGCCGCTGACATCTCCGAAATCCAGGAGGGTGACACCATCGTCATCATAGGTGCCGGCCCAACGGGCCTCTGCTGTGCGATGTGTGCCCGTCTCAAAGGTCCGTCCAGGATAATCATGGTGGAAACCGTCGGGTACCGCAGGGAGTTCGCACTCTCCAACGGTTTCGCGGACTATGTGCTGGATCCCACGGAGGTCAATGTGTGCTCATACGTCCGTGATATGACCGAGGGCAGGGGTGCCGATGTCGTAATGGAAGTGGCTGGGGGCCCAGATACCTTTGAAATGGCATGGAGGGTAGCCAGGCCGAACGCCATCGTGACAGTCGTCGCCATGTACCCTGTTCCACAGGTCCTCCCGCTTCCCGACATGTATGGTAAGAACCTCACGTTCAAGACCGGGGGTGTGGATGCATCCAAATGCGACGAGATAATGGATATGATATCATCAGGTTCCATCGATTCCTCCGTCCTCATAACCCATACATTCCCATTCGATAGGATAATGGAGGCTTACGATCTTTTCGAATCCCATTCGGATGGTGTGGTGAAGGTTGCTATAAAGATGTGATGTACTAATTTATACATCAATGTTCAATAACTTGAAATACTGTCATCGTATATCCATCGATGATAACATGGATATGGAGAACGGAAGGTTCGGGGAGTTCGGAGGGCAGTACGTGCCCGAAGCACTCATGAACGCGGTTCTGGAGCTTCAGGAGGCATACGGCAAGTACATTAACGACCCCGAGTTCCTCAACGATCTTCAGGAGATGAACAGGAAATACACTGGTAGGCCCTCGCCCCTCTACTTTGCGGAGAGGATGACCGAGGATCTCGGAGGAGCCAAGATCTACCTCAAGAGGGAGGATCTCAACCACACAGGTTCCCACAAGATCAACAACGTCATAGGTCAGTGCCTCCTCGCCAAGAGGATGGGTAAGAAGAGGGTCATCGCCGAGACCGGTGCCGGACAGCACGGTGTGGCAACCGCCACCCTCGCAGCCTACCTCGGACTCGAATGCGAGGTGTTCATGGGTGCGGAGGATGTCAGCAGGCAGGCCCTGAACGTGTACAGGATGGAGCTCCTGGGTGCCACAGTCCACCCCGTCACCTCCGGTTCCGCCGTCCTCAAGGATGCCGTCAACGAGACCCTCCGCGAGTGGTCCGAGAGGATATCCGATACTCATTACGTCATCGGTTCCGTCGTGGGACCCCACCCGTTCCCCCAGATGGTCTGCGATTTCCAGTCCGTCATCGGCAGGGAGGTCCGCCAGCAGATGATGGAGGCTGAGGGACGTCTCCCCGACTGCCTCGTGGCATGTGTTGGAGGAGGTTCCAACGCAATGGGTCTTTTCCACGATTTCGTCGACGATACCGGTGTACGTCTTGTCGGATGCGAGGCTGCGGGAAGGGGAATCGAGACCGGTGAGCACGCAGCCACGATGGCTGCAGGGAGCACCGGGGTCTTCCATGGAATGAAGTCCGTGTTCTGTCAGGACAAATACGGTCAGATCGCACCCGTGTACTCCATATCCGCGGGTCTCGACTATCCCGGTATCGGACCCCAGCACACCTACCTCAAGGCGATCGACCGTGCGGAGTACGCGCCCATCACCGATGATGAGGCTGTGGACGCCTTCGAGTATCTCTCCAGGATGGAGGGTATAATCCCTGCCATCGAGAGTTCACATGCAGTCGCATACGCCAGGAAGGTCGCACCCACGATGGACAAGGACCAGATAATGGTCGTGAACCTCTCCGGACGTGGTGACAAGGATGTCGCCGCAATCGCACGTTACAGGGGGCGTGAACTCCATGACTGATTCCGACAGGGTATTCTCACGCAAGGCGTTGATATCACACATCATCGCGGGGTATCCCGATATTGATACCACCAACCGTCTGGTCCATGCCATGGCGGATGCGGGTGTGGATATGGTCATCATCGAGATTCCGTTCTCCGATCCCATCGCAGGAGGCCCCGAGATCAAAGGGGTGCATGCAACGGCACTTTCCGCGGGTGTGACCACGGATCTGATCTTCGACAGTCTCGTGGAGTTGAGGTCCACATGCGATGTACCCATCGCCATCATGACCTACTTCAATCCGATATTCGTCTACGGAACGGAATCGTTCGTATCCCGTTGTGTGGACGCCGGTGTCGGTTACGTCATCGTCCCCGACCTCCCGTTCGAGGAGAGGGGTGAACTCAAACCCATCTGCGATGAGAAGGGTGTTCACATGGTTCCCATGGTGGCACCCACGTACAAGGACAGGATGGAATCCATCATCGCCGATTCCAAGGATTTCATCTACATCATCAGATCCGAGGACATGGCCGGGTTCCCCGATGGATTCATCCATGAACTCGGTGACATGGCGGACCTCGTCCATGCGGCCGGACTCAAGTGCATCGCCGATTCCGGTCAGGGTGAGGCGGGATCCGTTCTGGAGCATGTCGATGGTGCTGTGGATGGTACCGACGTCATGACCCTCGTGCTCAGGCACGGAAGGGACTGTGTCCAGTTCGTCGCGGATTATGCCCGTGGCGTCAGGACGAGGATCTGAAGTTTTCTATAGTCGGATAAGCTGTTTTCAGGAGGGGAAACCCTCCTACTTCTCCAATGTGTTTCCCAATTTCGAATCCCGCTCGGTCTGTATCCTTTTGCCCCTGTGAATCTGATTAAGTGAAAGTCCAATGAGATAACCTGTTTTCGATTTCGGGGAAATGTGGTAATCGAACAGTTTTGATTTTGGGGAAATGCGTTGCAATCAAGTTTTTTTGAAAGATATGGGAAAAACAATGACCATTTATTCATCGAACTAACAGATTCGATGAATCAGTACAATCAGTAAAGTTCACTCACGAGTCTTCGGGAAGGTGGATCATCTTCCACATTCGTGGAAAAAACGCTCTCGTTTTCCAAGCATTATCCAGTACAGTTATATGTATATGGATTATCCATCCATCCAATTACGCGAAACTTTAAAACGAACATCCCGATGGTGGTTTTTGCCGTCGGAAGATGTGTGAAACATATTAATTTGGGGAGATTTGACATGGAA
>JAGBGN010000120.1 GCA_017935945.1 Candidatus Methanomethylophilaceae archaeon
CAGCGAGAGCACCCCCATGGAGAACACGAAGTACGCTATGTGCAGGGGTAAGGAATCGGGCAGGAGGTCGACGATCGGCTGGAAAACGTTGATCATGGACCCGAACCCGACGACCACCATCAGTGAGATGATGTAGCTCACCCTGAACTGCCTCAGGATCAGGATCGCCAGCAGCATTATCACCGATTGGTAGATGATGTTCCATGTCCCGTATGGGATGGATGGGATGCAGGCCTGTATCGCCAGGGGTACCGATGCTATGACGGTCACACCGAAGCCGCTCTTGAGGAACATGCAGACCGAGAAGGATGTGAGCAGTATGCCCAGCACCAGTCCGAGTTCACTCGAGAAGCGTCTTTTCGCCATGTTTGCGCGAATGTGCATCGGCACATAAACGTTCCCTTCACAACTGTTCAATCTTCTTCAATTTCTCTGAACAAACGGACAGTCTTTTGTCCAGTTCGGTCACCATATCCTCGAATGAAACGGTTCCACGCTCGACACGCAGGTCCTCGATGTACCGTATCATGCAGGCGACCATCACACCTTTCTCCGTCAGCCTGTAGAATTTCATCGTGCGGCCCTCCGTCGAGAAATGGAATTCTACGAGTCCGTATTCGATGAGTTCATCTATCCTGTCTGTGAGGTAGTTCACGTTGGAGCAGATCTTGAATCTGGTTGCGGATAGCTCGCCTTCCCTCAACAGGACTGCCAGTATTCTAGCATACGGTCTTTTCTCGACTAAGAATGCGTCCATGGACATGATGAATGTAGGTGCAATCATCCTAAATGGACTATTTTGACTATTTTGGTTAGCATTAACTAATATAGTTAACACTATCCAAAAAGGATAGTATTATAATCTTAGACTTTATAGTAAGATATGCACGGAGCAGTCTTTTCACGCAGATAGTGGGAAAGAATGTCCGTTCCAGATGTCAGAAGGGATTCGGTTGAAGAATGAGAGGGTCGTCAAACTCGTCATCGCAGTGGTGCTGGTATCAGTCCTACTGGGGTACGTCTACGACCGCAACGGCGGTTCCTTCGATTTCTCGGACACGCAGGTCCGTATCGTCATCTCGGGTTCCATGGACGGTGAGCCTAGGGAGCAGTACGAAATCGAGACCATACCGGTCAAGAGCATGGTCTTCATCTCGGAGGTCCCGACGACGGAACCCGCACGTTCACACTTCTACCAATCCCTGGAGGTCGGCGATGTTCTGACCTTCGATTACACCCATCCCGTTTCTCATGAGCACATGGTGGTCACCCACCGTATCGTCGACATCCAGTCCTCGGGGGCCGGTTACACGTTCACCCTCGCCGGGGACTCCATAAGGGACGATCCCACCAACTCCTCCACGCAGACAGTCACATCGTGGTCGGGGGACGTGATCGGCGAGGTGACCGGTGTCGCCCCTTGGTTGGGTGCGCTGACCGTCTTCATATCGACCACCACCGGGAAGGTGGTGCTGGTCCTGATTCCCTGTATAATCCTGATCGCGTCCGAGACGCGCAACATCGTCAGGATACTCCGTGGGAAGGACGATGGGGAGCAGACTGTGGAGGATGGATCGGTGGAAGCATCCGCCGTGGTTGGTTCGGATGCTGTTCCGGAGGAAGATGACACCATCACTGACCGTGTCCCGCAGGTTTTCAACGGGATCAAGGCCGCTGCAGACGGTCTGATCGTCAGGTTCAGGGGGATCCTCGACAGGGATCCCAATTCACGCGCCGGGTCCGCAGGCGCGGATGTGGACGAGGTCCGCATCCAGAGGACGGACATAATGGCCCGCACAGGAGGGTCCGATACAGATGAACGATGAGAGAGGATATCGTAAGATCGTCGTCGTACTTCTTTTGCTACTGATGGTCGGAGCGGCTGCTCTGATCATATTCTACCCCCATCAGGTCCAGGTGACCGTGGAGGGGGAGGGTGCCGTCGACCCCATGGAGGGGGAGACGAGCATCATCGACGGGCTGACCCTTGAGGTCATACCCGACGATGGCTGGGTGGTCGGACAGGTCACCGTTGACGGCGACCGTGTCGATGTCACCGACAACCGTGTGACGGTATCGCCGTCACCGTTCGATTTTTCCACCATCGATGTCGTGGTCACGTTCACTCCCGCTTCGGGCATGTCCACATTGACCGTGACAAGCGAGGGGGACGGGGAGGTATCTCCCATGGGAACCACCGCGCAGGTTCACGGTTCCACCGTGACCGTCACCGCATCCCCTGATGAGGGCTCGGTCATCGACGAGGTGCTCGTCGACGGCGTGTCCGTCGGTTCCACGAACTCCATCTATGTCCTGATGGATGCGGATCATTCGGTCCACGTCGTGTTCAGGGAGGTCGCCGCCTCCGACATCCCGATCACCGTCACGGTCGATGTGGATGTCGATGTGGTCATGACCACGCTCGGGTCGTTCTATGATTGGGGTGATGTGGAACCACATGGTACGGTGTATGTGGAGCCCGGCAGCTC
>JAGBGN010000121.1 GCA_017935945.1 Candidatus Methanomethylophilaceae archaeon
AGATTCTGACGGACGGAAAGGTCCTTATCCAGACTGATGTGCTGCTGTGCGATACCTATACGCTTCCTGGCCTCCAGATACTCGTCTGATGAATCGTATCCGTCGATGGTCACACTACCCGAGGTCTGTTTCTGTATGGTGGTTATCGTACGTATTGTGGTCGTCTTCCCAGCACCGTTCGGTCCTAGGAACCCGAAGATCTCACCCCGTTTCACATGGAAACTGATTCCATCCACGGCAGCGAAATCACCGAAACGGACGATAAGATCGGAAACTTCCACTATCGCCTCTTGATCTGCATGTACCGGCTCATCACTAGAACCTGCTCTTTCAACGTCCATATCCTGGGTCATCTCTTTATCGAAGGATCATGTGTTTCGTACATCTTATAATTGGCGTATACATCCAACATTGTCATCCTTCATCTCTTACCCTTGACCATCAGATAGTAGCAGATGACGAATGTTCCTATGAAGTACACCATCGTCACAGCGAATCCAATCCATTCGAAACCTGTACCCAACATCGCACTGCGTATGCAGTCAGTCGTATGGGTCAGCGGGAGTGCGTACAGTATCGCCTGTGCGAACCCGGGCAATGCATCCACTGAGAACAGGGTACCGCAGAGGAAAGTCATGGGTGTGATGATCAATGCCGTTATCATGTTCATGGTCAGATGGGAATTGGAGAGCATTCCCGCCACGACACCGATCAACGAATACGTCAACGAAGCCAGCAGTATCATCAGCACAGCGGATAACGTGAACCTCAGATCCGGGGTTATCAGCAATCCGACGACATACAGGATCGCACAGCTGATGAGCGAACGGACCATCCCTCCGTATGCCTTACCGAGTACGATTGCGGCCGGGTTCATGGAGCACAGGAACAGTTCATCGAAACTCTGGAAGTACGTACGTTGGACCATGACCTTCACCGCCGTCGTGGAGAAACAGGCTGTGAGTGTGGTCAATGCTATTATTCCCGGGATCATGAAGGACATGTAGTCGAAACCATCGACCGTCATCCCCTTTCCAAGACCGTAACCGAATGCCACCAGGTACAGGAGGGGCCCGACCAGGGATGTTATCAGAACGGAGGACAGGTTCCTGCGGATGAAGCACAGATCGATCCATGCCACACGAAATGAGTCTGCTAGGATCATATGCGGAACGTCACCTCCTCGGTTGCAACGACATCCCTACCGGTGACCTCCAGGAACACATCCTCCATGTTCGTGTTCCGAGACACCACACGTGACCCTAGAGGCAGCGATTCCTGGAACGCCCGGGACTGCTCCATGTCCGTGAAGTAACGGTACTGCTTGACCCCATCGGAATCGCGGTACTCCACAGCCCATGAACCTATACCCATGCATAGTTCCTCGGGAGTCCCCTGTATCACGAGATGGCCGTGGTCTATAATCGCCACTCTGTCGCAGAGCTCCTCGGCCTCGTCCATGTAGTGGGTCGTCAGGAATATCGTAGTACCGTTGGCATTCAACCCGCGGATTAGGTCCCACAGCATGTGCCTGGACTGGGTGTCCAACCCAGCGGTCGGTTCATCGAGGAACAGGATCCTCGGCTCATGGATGATCGCACAGACGATTGCCACCCTCCTCTTCCATCCACCGGACAGGTTCAGGACCAATCTGTCCATGTACGGTTCGAGACCCATCATCCTGGACAACCGCTCAATACGTTCTTCGGCCTCTTTGCGTGGAATCCTATGCAAGATGGCATGGTAACGGATGTTCTCCAGGACGGACACGTCCTTGTCCAGCGAGATGTGCTGCTGGATGATCCCTATGTCCTCCTTGGCGGGACTCGAAACATCCTTGGTTATGTCCCTTCCATCGATCTCCACCGTTCCCTCGGTGGGTTGTGTCAAGGTGGTTATCATACGGATCGTTGTCGTCTTCCCCGCACCGTTGGGTCCCAGGAATCCGAATATCTCACCACGGCGGACATCCACATCAACATGGTCGACAGCGGTGAAATCCCCGAACCTCTTCGTTATCCCACGGGCACGGACTATGATGTCACCTGTCATTCCATACCCTCCAGATCCCCTTCAAGATCGGAATAGAGCTGCTTGAGTCTCTCCAGGACATCGGGATCGGGTTCCCACATGCCACGACCCACAGCCTCCAGCAACCTGGAGACGGTCTCGAACATAGCATAGGGATTGGCATCACGGAACCATTCCGAGTTGGATTCGTCGAAAAGGAAATGGTCGGCTATCGTACCGTACATCCAAGGTTCTATGATATCGGAGGTCGCATCCCATGCGAAGACGTACTCCGTCATATTGGAGATCTCCTGGGCACCCTTGAAACCGTGCTCCTTGAGACCCTCCACCCATTTAGGATTGGCGATCTTGCTCCTGAAGATGAAACGGCCCTCCTCATCTATCGTACGTGTCTTCAGATTGGAGGTGTCGGCGGAACATCCGATGACCGACATGGGCATCTTGCCCGAGACCGATCTGACCGCGGCGTTGAATCCGCCGAGGTCCGTGTAGACGTCATCATTGTCGAACATGTCGTATTCGCGGCTAACACTGTTCTTGACGGTGACCTCCATAAGTTCGAGTCTGCGTTTGAACGCCTCGGGCATACGCTCACCCCTGTGACCGTTACCGTATGCATACTCCCCATAACTGCGGTAGATGGCACCTATGTCGCTGACATCCTTCCAATCGGAGGTGCGTATCAATATGTTCGTTCCCGAACCATAGGTTCCGGGAGCATCCCCGAACAGACGTACCGAAGCAGCCTCCCTCGCCTCATCCTCGGGGACCCCCGATTCTATCGCACGGACTATGTCCTCCCTGAGGTTGGCACGGAGATAGTTGGATTCCTCATCCTCATCCAGATCTGCTATCATACGAACACCACGGTCGATGAGGTTGACAAGGTTGGGGAACGAATCCCTGAATAGACCGCTTATCCTCACCGTCACGTCTATCCTGGGCCTCCCAAGTTCATCCAACGGGATGACCTCGATGTCCTTCACCCTGCCCGCATAACCTGTCCAGACAGGGCGGAGACCCATAAGCCAGAGTACATACGCGACATCATCTCCGCCGGTTTTCATGGTGTCGGTCGCCCACATGACCAGACCCACGGTCTTAGGATACGTACCATGCTGGTCGATGTACTTCTCCAGCATCTGGTCGGCCATCCTGCAACCGATGTCCCAACTGGAGTGCCAGGGTATCGAATCCGGATCCAAGGAGTAGAAGTTCCTTCCAGTGGGCAGGAGCTGTGCCCTTCCACGTGTGGGGCAGCCTGCGGGCCCGGGTGTGATGTACTCCCCCTCCAATGCACGGATGACGCTGTCGATCTCATCGGTCATGTGCATCAGATCGCCATGGAGGCGGTCGCACACGTACGACACAGATTCCATCAGGTGACCGTCGTCCCCGGGATACTCCCTCGAGACGTGTCCGATGCACCCTGACTTGTCGAATCCCAGGTCCACCATCGCCTGGATGAGCGAATCCATCCGGGACTCCACATCATCCAGGACCTGACCCTTCAGGAGACCTGTGGAACCATCACGTCCTGATGCATCGTTCTGGAGATCGTCTATATCATATCCCATAGCGGCGGCTATGGAACCGCGCATGGATGGGACGTTTCCATTGTCCAGACGCATGAGGCTGTAGATGGTCTCGTTCAACCTCCCGCCCGAGGGCACACGCCCCAGGATGTGGAGACCGTCCTTGATCAGGGCCTCCTTGGCCTCCACTATGTAATCGTAGAGTTCGTCGACCTTTTCATCGAACTCCCCGTCGGAACAGGAGGGATCGAGTTTCAGGTCGTTGTACATGTCCATGCGTGCGACAACATCGCGGAGCTCCGAACGTATCAATCCCACGTTCTCATCCTGGCCCTGTGCGGTCGCGTTCATGTAGTTCTGTACCGCCCCTTCCACCTCCTGGAGCTCATCATAACCTCCGGCACGTGCCATGGTGGGGATCATGTGATCGACTATGACAGCTGCACCGCGCCTCTTGGCCTGTATGCCCTCACCGGGATTCCCTATGATGTACGGATAGACATCCGGAAGCGAGTCAAGGATGTAATCGGGACAGCAGTCCCCCGACATGGCGGTTCCCTTCCCAGGCAACCATTCCAATGTACCATGCGTACCGACATGGACGACTGCATCCGCACCGAAATCGTGCCTCAGCCACCTGTAGTATGCGAGATACTGATGCGGCATGACGCAGAGGGGGTCGTGATAATCCGATTGTATGTCCCTTCCACGGTCGGGTTGGAAACCCACTATGACGTTGCCGAACACCGTTCCCGGGATCGTTATCTCCCCATCGACGGTGTAGAAATCACCGGGTGGCTTCCCCCAGTCGTTCTCGATGCGATTGCGAGCTGAATCCGACAGCTCCCCGTACCAGGGCATGTACTCACCCATGGTCACGGTATCCGTGGACCTGCGTTTGACCTCGTCATCACCGATCCACGTCGTATCGTTGGTGAGTCCCGACAGGAGGGTGTCCACCAGCTCCTTCGAGGTCTCCGGGATCCTGTCCCCCACATCGTACCCATCCTCACGCATCCTGTGAAGTAGGTCGACAACACTCTGGAACGTGTCGAGTCCCGCCGCACCACCGGCATTCGCAGTCTTCGGCGGATACATGTACAGGATAATCGCGACCTTCCTGTCAGCATTGGCCTTCATGCGGAGGCGACCCCACATCACGGCCGTATCTGCCACACGCAACGCACGGTCACGTATGGATGAATGGTAGCGTGCCCCGTCCACATCCCGTTCGGTACTCGCGTTGGCCACGGATATTATCTGTCCATCGAACTCCGGATGGACGATATCGTATGCTATCTCGGCAGGATTCAACCCGAATTCATCTGCCCTCCACGACTCCTCGTTCGCGACCAGAGTCATGGATTGTATCACAGGGACACCGTATGTGTCGAAGAAGTTGTCATCAGAGACCTGTTCCCCGGAACCGGGGTTCGCGACCAGTGTCTGGGAGAAACTCATGGTCTCGATTATTGCGTCCAGGACCGGCTTGCCGTCGCGTGTCAGATGTTCGCTCAGCACCCTCTTGACGCCTATCGACCCTGTTATCTCACTGGCATAGGTCATCAGGAACACGGGTACGGGATTCCCGCCCTTCTCCTCCACAGCCGATATGAGCCCATCTATCCCATCAGTGTTCTTGGAGAGCCACTGCCTCTGGTAGAAGAATATTCCTATATTCGGTTTGGAGGGGTCCAGACCGTCGATGTACGTTTCGAAATCTATCGACTCCCTCCCGGGATAGTATATGCCCTCCGAGGGAGGATGGTTCGGTTCGGGTATCTCCACGTCCAGACCGTCGAATGTACGGAGTGCCCAGAGGATCAGTGATGAGAAGTTGTCATCGCCACCCAGTTCCATGTATGCACGTGTCAACTTGTAATCCTCGAAGGATTTGGAGAAGTATGGGCGGAACGCATCGGTCACACACTCATCGGTACAGGTCAGGAGTGTGCATATCCCCGTTTCCTTCAGGATCTTGTCCATACGGTCGAACTTCTTGAAGTAGGAAGTGTCACCATGTACCTTGAACGTCACCATGTCCGCTTCGGACACCTTCTTCAAGGCCTCGACCAATTTGAGAGGATCGTCATCGAGATCGTATGAATCATAGCAGTTGTACTCGAAATCGTGACCCATTGAACGTACGATGGAGACGGCACTGTTCATCATGGTGCTGTCCTTGGTACCGATTGAGATGTTGACGAGTTGCAGAATAATCACCTATCCGGCATAGTTGGTTCTATCATCCAAATGTACAACTGGGTATAATATTGGTTGTATAATCCAATAAGTTAAATCATATGAAAATCAAGCAAATATGGAAAAAATCAACAGGATTTTATATCATAAAGTCGGATTATCAGTTGGATAATACATCCTAGTGATATTATGGAGAACAATAAACTGTATGCAATAATCATTGTAGCTGTATTGATTGTTGCAGGAGTCGGTGCGTTCTTCCTCATGGGATCGTCGGATTCCGAATACAGATCCACCAACACCGATGGTAGATTGACGGTTCTCGGAAACGCCAATGAAGACGATTACCTGGATAACGAGGACGTCGACGCACTTGAGAAGATAATCGGAAACGGAGAATACACTTTGATGGCCGATGCCAATAACGATGGCAAGGTCGATCAGAAAGATGTCGACATGGTGAAGAAGATCATCGAGGTGGTCGAGTACAACGATAGAAAATCCGATTCTGACAAGAAGAGCACCACGGTCAACTACATCACTGTCGACGGTGACGTGCAGTCTGCGAAGATCCCTGTACTCAAGATGATCGTACTCAACAGCGAGAGGGCACTCAGCATTTCCATCGCCATCGATGTCGCTGACAGGATCGTCGCACTCAACGATTACATCTTCTCCGCATGGGACAAGAACTTCTTTGACAACTACAAAGACCTCCCCTCCGTCGGAGACCGTAAGGAACCCAGTCTAGAGGAGATCCTCAAAACCGATGCTGACACCATATACACAGGTAACAGCACCACATACGGTAAGAACTTCGATGGATACCAGATAGGAGACAAACAGGTCATACGTCTCGCCACCTGGGAATCCGGAGGACTCGAGAACGGTGCACTCATGCTCGGATTCTTCACCGGAAACAACGATGAAGCTCATGATTACGTCAAATGGATGGATGATCTGAACAAGGAGATCTCCGGAAAACTCAAGTCCATCGACAATCTCTCGGCCACACGCTTCTACATCGGTACACCCACATACATGTATGCAGGAAACGACGGAGTTGCAACAGCATTCTCAGCCACTGGAGCGACGAACGTGGGCGATGCCCTTACAGCACCCGGTAAATCCGGTATGAGCACATCCAGCATCATTGAGGACATCCTTGAAGCCAATCCCCAGTACATCATTGCGGGAGCCACATACTACACACACATGTCGTTCGAAGAGGTCAAAGCGAAGTATGATAGTTACAGCTACAGCAAATTCGCCATCACTGACGGATACAAGAACGGCGAGATGTTCATGGTCAATTACGGAATGCCGTTCTGCATCCAGACCATGCTCGCATCCCACATCCTTTTCGACCTATACACGGAAGAACAGCTTGGTGACAAGATCCAGGATTACCTCGACAAATTCACCGAAGCGGACGACTACGACTTCCAGTTGTATCACTTCCTCTACATACCTGCATGATAAACATGGGGGATCAAACCCCCTTCTTAAACCATCATTATCGGTGAAACAATGGAACTTCCCTGGAAAAAATACAACGATACAGTCCAGATGGATGTCGACGAAGCTCAGATGATGAGGAATTATGGGCAGTACATATACAGGAAGTACATCTTCATCATCGTCTGCATCATCGGTGCATTATTGGTCGCTGGAATGGCCACAACCATCGGACCTTATGATATTGGTTTCTTTGAATCATATTCTATCATCATCGACCACATATTCGGAAACGTCGAGGATGTGAACAAGGACTTCGTCATATGGAATGCAAGGATGCCACGTATCGTCGCAGGTGTCATCGCCGGTGCCGGACTGGCTGTTGCCGGTGCCACGATGCAGAGCACCATGAAGAACCCCTTGGCGGATCCGTACACGACCGGTATCTCCGCCGGAGCATCATTCGGTGCGACTGTCGCCATAACCGCAGGATTCAGCATCACCGGAGGAAACTATGCGATCGTCGCCAATGCATTCATCTTCTCACTCATACCGATGGCTGTCATTATGATGGTCTCCACGGTGAAGCATGCATCCCCTACAACCATCATCCTGTCCGGATTGGCCGTGATGTACATCTTCAACGCGATGACCACGGTGCTGATGCTGTTCGCAGATTCCAACGCCCTTGCAGAAGCATTCTCCTGGCAGGTAGGTACACTCGGACTGGTCGATTGGGAATCGATACCGATAATGTTCATATTCACATTGATCGGGTGCATCGCACTCCAGATACTCGCGAAGAAATTGAACGTCCTCACATCCGGTGATGAAGGTGCCAAATCATTGGGTATAGATGCGGACAAACTCAGGCTCATCAGCCTCCTCATCGTCTCACTCATGGCAGCAGCCATCGTGAGTTTCACCGGGATCATCGGATTCATCGGACTCGTATGCCCGCACATCTGCAGGATGTTCATAGGATCCGACAACAGGTTCCTGATACCTGCATCGGCAGCATTCGGTGCTGTCTTCCTGATTCTTGCTGATCTCATCGGAAGGACGATAATAGCAGCCACGGTGCTTCAGGTCGGAGTGGTCACATCGTTCATCGGCGGTCCGATGCTATTGTACCTGCTCATCAAACAGAAGAAGGAGGTGTGGTGATGGAACTGAGATTCGAGGATGTGGATTTCGGATACAAGAACCAGGCACAGGTCCTGCATAAGATCAACCTGACGATCAATGAACCGGGATTGACATGCATCATCGGACCAAACGGTGTGGGCAAATCCACACTGGTCAAATGCATGAACAAACTGTTGATACCCAATTCAGGTAAGGTCACTTTGGACGACCGCGAGGTCAAGGACTTCAATCTGAAAGAACTGTCTACGATAACAAGCTTCGTTCCAGCCACATCGATGGACAACTTCTCATTGAACGTCATCGACACCGTCCTCATGGGAAGGCATCCCTACTCCAAGATCGGTTCAGAGAAGGAGGACATGCACATCGTGTATGGCATCCTGAAATCCCTCAACATAACCCATCTTGCTATGAGGAACTACAACGAGCTGTCTGCAGGACAGCATCAGAAGGTCTCCATCGCTAGGGGATTGGCTCAGGAACCAAGGATCCTGATCCTGGATGAACCGACAGCCAATCTGGACATAAGGCACCAGGTCAAGGTCATAGAGCTACTCCACGACATGGCCCATGAGAAAGGGATGACAATCATAATGATCAGTCATGACCTCAACGTGGCTGCAAGGTATGCGGATAAGATCATTGTCATGAGCACTCCCGGAGTGGTGTATGATGTTGGAGAACCTCATGAGGTCATCACGAAGGAGATGATTCGTTACGTTTACGGAATGAACTGCACTGTCGTCGATAATGAGGGGAGACCACACATCATCCTCGGAAGTGCGTTATCGGATGAAGAGGTCTATGAACTACATCGTTCTGAATCCAGTCCTTGATTAATGACAAAACCTTTTCCCACTTAATACCGATTTTCGGTTCAGGATATAAAAAAACAAGAATTGATTCGGGAATCGAATGAAGAATCCTGGATTACTGATTCCTACCCTGTTGAAAACCAATCGTCTACCCTGGATTTAAAAACCGTTATATATCCATCATTTGATGAAATAATTGGATGATACATCCAATATATTCACTGACATTCATCTCCTGTACATCAGATGAGTGATACAGGCAACAAAACAGTACAATTCTGTTGTAAGAGGATGCATCCATCACTGGTGATATTCCATGATAATCACAAACATCAACATTAGATTGAAAGATGGTTCCTCGCTCCTCATGGAAACACAGGAACTGATCTCCGATGGGAATGCCATAGATCTGTTCGAATCTGATTCAGATACCTTGGATTCCAAACCGGGACTGTTCGAATCCCTGATGGAACATATCGAATCATCAGACCTGGTCATCATGAGGATATCAGGCGATACCTTCCTGTTCAAAAGATATCAGGAATTCATCGAGAAGGTGGAGTCCACAGACACTTCGATGCTGATGGTGTACACCACACCAGACAGATCCGTACCCTACAGATACCTGTTCAAAGGTACCGATGATGAATACGATCTGCTGATGGCATATGCGAACCTGGGAGGATACCGCAACAACCTCAACATCCTGAGATGGGCATTGAACAGATTTGATGGTTGCTCGTTCGAACTAGATGAACCGTATAGACCACCGGCCCAGGGGGTCTACTACCCTGGAAGGGAATCGACCGACATCGACCAATACATATCGGAACTGGACCGCGACAGACCATGTATCGGGATACTCATGGGACAGAGGAAATGGAATTCCGGTAAACTCGAACCAGTGGATGCACTCATCAGAGAGATAGAATCGATGGGCGGTTCGGTTCTCCCGATATTCATGATCTATGCCGAGAACAAGGCAACTGGATCCATCGGCATACGTGGTATCGTCGACAACCACCTTTTGGATGCAGATGGCAAACCTGTCATCGACTTCCTGATAAACACGATCAGCTCATCGATCACCATGGAGGCCAAACTGAGAGCCTCTGATCCGGATGATCCGTTCCTCGAAAGATTGGGGGTCCCTGTGATGCAGACACCATCCCTGGTCTCATCAGAGGCGGAATGGAGGTCCAGCACATATGGTCTCACCACACCGGAGATAGCATACGATGTCGCATTCCCCGAATTCGATGGTCAAATCATCTCGATTCCCAACTGCTCCTCTGAGACAGATGAGTTCGGAAGACATTACTATTCACCTCTACCCAACAGGATACATGCCGTTGCGGACATGGCCATGATGTGGGCGAAGTTGCGTCACATACCGAATCCGGAGAAGAAGGTTGGCGTCATATTCTACATGTATCCCCCTTCGACCTCGCATGCCGGAGGTGCGGCTGATCTGGATACGTTCCAGAGTGTGAGGGAACTCTTGGAAAGGCTCTCCGCAGAAGGGTACAGTATCGACTGGATTCCTGAGACCAGCAAGGAACTGGTGGAAAGGATTCTGGAGGGGATCACAAACGATACCGAATGGGTATCCGATGATGACATACTGAAGCGCGCAGCAGACATGATTCCCAAGGACCTCTATGCAGAATGGTTCAACACACTATCGAAAAAACAGCAGGAATTCATCAAGAGGGATTGGGGAACCCCTCCGGGCGAGGTACTCACCGTGAACGATGAGATGGCGGTTCCCGGGATCATAAACGGAAACGTACTTCTGAGCTTCCAACCCAACAGGGGAAAGGATATCCAGGCCGCATACCACAACCACAACTGCTCCATACCTCATCAGTACCTCGGTTTCTACAGATGGTTAAGGTATTCCTTCGGAGCAGATGCCATAATACACGTGGGCACACACGGTACCCTGGAATGGTTGCCTGGAAAGGGTGTGGGCCTATCCGAGGATTGTTCCCCCGATTACGTGATGAGTGCGTTACCGAACCTGTATCCTTATGTGATTGGAAATCCAGGAGAGGGGACCCAGGCTAAACGTCGCAGTTACGCCGTCCTGGTGGATCATATGATTCCGGCCATGGTCAGAGCCGGTGGATACGAGGATGTGGAGGAGCTAGAGGCCATCCTACAGACCTACATGAAATCCGAATCCATGGGTCAGATAGAACAGTTGAAGGTCATCGGTGATGAACTGTATTCCACATTCACCAGGATGAACCTGTTCAGTGACATGAAACTCCCCGAGGATGCGTCCAAAGAGGATGTTTGCGCACTGGCCGATGAACTGTACGATTACGTACTGGAATTCAAAGGGAACATCATCAAGGATGGACTCCATGTCCTGGGGCTGGTCCCGGATGACGAACGCGTGTGTGAGATGCTGTATTCACTAACACGTCTGAGAAATGATGAGATACCGTCACTACCCATATCGATCTCCGATGGTCTCGGCTACGATTTCATGGAACTCCATGAGAATCCCTCGAAAATCGATGAGGCGACCGGAAGGTTCTACGGGGAGATCATCGATGATGTGGAGAAACGTGCATTCAACCTCATCAGCCTGATGAACGACAACGGATTCAATCTCGAGAAGTGTTCCGAATTGGCATCGGAACTGTACTCTGATAACGAGGATGTCGCCAGCGTTGTCAGGTTCATCTGTGAAGAGGTTCACCCGAACATCCTCCGCATCGCCGAGGAGATGGATAGCCTCGTATCCGGATTGAATGGAGAATATGTCCTACCGGGCCCATCGGGATGTCCCACCCGTGGTAGGGCCCGCATACTGCCGACAGGACGCAACTTCTACACGGTGGATCCTGAATCGATCCCCACACCTGCCAGCTGGGAACTCGGTAAGAGGATGGCAGACCAGATGGTCAATCGCTACCTCGATGAGAAAGGAACATACCCCGATAGTGTTGCCATAGTACTCTGGGCCACCGACACGATGAAGACGGGCGGTGACGACGTCGCATATGTCCTGTCACTTCTCGGTGTCAGACCCGTTTGGGCAGGATATGGTAACAAGGTCATCCGCCTGGAGGTCATACCTCCCGAGGAGCTCAACCGCCCCAGGATAGATGTCACACTCAACATCAGCGGATTGTTCCGTGACACTTTCCCAAATCTCACCGAGATGGTGGATGAAGCGGTGCACATAGTCGCAAGACTGGAGGAATCCGATGAGGAGAATCTCATCAGGAAACATACCCGCGAAGATATGATGGCCCTGATGGAGTCCGGCATCACGGAGGATGAGGCCCGTCGCAGATCGATGTTCAGGGTATTTAGCACATGTCCCGGTCAATACGGTGCAGGAGTGAACTACCTCATCTCTACCTCGAACTGGAAGGACCGTAACGACTTGGGATCATACTATTGCGAGGTCGGAAGCTACGCTTATGGCAAGGACGTATGTGGTGAGAAGCAGACAGAATCCTACTGCAGACGCCTGTCGAGGACAAAGGTGACGGTCAAGAACAGCACCAGTAGGGAATACGACCTGTTCGACAACGATGATGTGTTCCAGTACCTGGGAGGATTGAACTCTGCTGTGGAATATATTACGGGATCCAAGACGATGTCCTTCATAGGTTGTTCAGCAGATACTTCCAACCCAGTACTCAAGACCATCGAGGAAGAGTCCCACTACGTGTTCAGGAGCAAAGTCCTCAACCCCAAGTACGAGATGGGATTGAGGAGACATGGATTCAGAGGGGCGTCCGAGATCCTGAAGATGTTCGAATACATCTACGGTTGGGATGCCACATCAGACATAATCGAAGACTGGATGTACGACGACCTTGCGAAGCATTACCTGATAGATGATGAGGTACGCGGATGGATGGAGGAAGCCAACCCGTATTCCATTCGTGACATGATCAATGTCCTGATGGAAGCTGCAGACAGGGGCATGTGGAAACCGGGTGAAGGGATCATGGAAAAGCTCAAGGACATTTATGTCGAGAATGAAGAACTTCTCGAAGAGATCACGGATAAGAAATGATGGAAAAATGGTCCCATTCGATTGAATGAGACCATCAATCCTTTTAGAAAATGGTCATCGATTTGAATCGATGACCTGTTTTACTCAAATCAATTCATGTTCCCAGAATACAGAAGGAAATTCATCGAATCGATATCGAATTCGAGACCGTTGTAGAATTTCTCGACTATCTCCTTATGGTAATCGTTGACCTCTTCGATGGTAACAAGATCAGGATACAATGCGACTGCAGCATATGCCACTCTGAGAATTACAGGCATGGTACCTCCGATGACATACTGCCCTTCCTCGGCATTCTTCCAATCGGAGAAGTATGCTGTGTATTTGTCCCAATATGACTTATTGGATTCAGCGGTCTGATCGTATGATATGTTGGTCCTGAAGTGAACAATTTTATCCATGTCTGCAAGGAATACGTCGGGACGGTCAGCTACCTTGAGTCCGCTGTTACCACCGAAATCGAAATCTTTCAATGCAAACTCTGCACCTGCCTCCAAAATGAATCCTGTATAATCGGAAGTTGCAGATGACAGATTTCCATCGGAACTGGATGCCGCGGCCTTCATCACTTTCTTGGCACCAGAGACCTTTCCATGGATGTAGTTGAGTATCTCCAGATTCATATCCACATAAGAGTTGGCACGGTCTACCTTCTGGAACAGGAGTCCCATCAACATTGCTGAATGCGTTAGTTGAGACACATCCATATCAGAAGCCGCTACACGAACCACATCGATTCCATTTGCCTCGAATGTTTCCCAGTTACTCAACTGAGCCCTATTCCAATTGGAGATAACAGCTGTAACCCCTTCCTCAGCTATGACATTCGAGGATCCGGCCTTACCATCCTCGAATGTGATGCTACTGGAACTGGTTCCCAACTTCACACACTTATCAGGGTTGAAGTATGTGGTGCCGAACAGACCTTTATCAGCGGTACTTCCATATGTACATCCTTTGACTTCATCCACGATTCCCAAATTGAACAGGTATATGAGAAGGTTGGACGAACCGTTGAAAATTGTGGCTGTGATCGGGAACTTAGTGGATTCCACCTGTTCATCCATGGTTCCATCCCCGTCGATGTCGAAATAATTGATATGCCAAATGGTGGACTTCTTTCCATCGATTACGTCATTGACCAAATCCACATCACTCTGATTGAGAATACCATCCTGGTTGGCATCGGCCAGAGGGTAATCATCCACGGTCTTACCATCCTTGATGATGTCATTCAATACTGCGACATCATCGTTATCGAGGAAGCGATCGCCATTGATGTTTCCATATACCTTCAACTCAGCTTTGTCGAGTTCAGTTGGTTCACCATGGTCATCATCCCCTGTTACCAAGTAGATGGAGACGGAAGCAACCACCAAAATGGCAACAACAGCTATTGCACTTAGGATTTTCTTATCCATGATATCACTTGATAAACAATTCTGGCTGACTGAATTCACGATAAGTACCGATGTACATTGGTTTGTTCGAATCAGCACTGATATGAAACAGTAGATTTATGTATAAAAATAATTGGAATATACATCCAACTGAAGATGAAAACACATATTATCCAAAAATATGGACAAAATAGTGAATTCTGAATAAAATGGAATCAGCGGTGTCAGATAGACACCGCGTCATCCTCACCAAACAGATTTCTTCCTCTGGGAATAGAGGAAATAAAGGAATAGTGGACTACCGATCAGCGCGGTTATCACTCCCACAGGTAGAACGACAGGCAACAATCTGACAATACAATCAGCTCCTACAACCATCAATGCTCCGATGATAGCAGAAAGAGGAATCAACAGCTTGTTGTTGTTACCTACGAACAACCTGGCGATATGAGGGCCCACAAGACCCACGAACCCTATGGTTCCTGTATAGCAAACAGCCACAGCTGTTGCCATGGACATTATGACGAAACATACCACCCTGATGCGGGTAGGTTTCTCACCCAGACTGATTGCAGAATTGTCACCGGTGGCCAATACATTGATCCTATTAGCCAAAACCATCAAAGCAAGAATCAGAAGTGCAGTTGTTCCAATCATAGCAGGTATCGCCTCCCAACCTGCCATGTTGAGCGATCCTAACGACCATTCGTATATCTCCTCGACTTCTGCCTCATCGGCATTGAATTTGAGGAATGTCGTGAAGGCAGAGAACACATACATCATCGCGATTCCTATGAGGATCATCATATTGGGACTGGTCTTCTTGAATGACGATATGAACACGATTGCCATCGAAGGGATCAATGAGAACACGAACGCATTGACTATCTTCGAGGATTCGTAAGGCAGGAACGGTATGATACTCAATTCGAAGATGACTGCGATGGTCACACCGAACAAAGCAGCTGAAGATATACCGATAGTGTATGGATCTGTCAACGGATTGCGGGTGAGACTCTGCATCGTTGCACCACAGACAGCCAGAATCGCACCTGTGCATATTCCTATGATAGTACGCGGTACATTGTCATTGACGACGACCTGGTTCGTCCACCAACCTACGTAATCTTCAGTACGTTCTGGAACTGTCCCAAACAGATTGTTTATGATTATCTCAACCGCTTGAACGAATGAAACATCCAATCTACACACTGTCAAGGAATAGATGACCACAGACAGAAGTGCGATCAGAAGGACGGACATGTATACCGCCCTACGATGGACGTTTCCCTTGTATGTACGCATCATGCTCTTGGTCTGATCCGAAACCATCACCACACCTCCCTCTTCTGTCTGATAATGAGTGCAAGGAATATCGGTGCACCGATCAGAGAGGTGATTACTCCCACAGGAACGCTAGCGGAAACATCGATTGAACGCGATATTATGTCACAGAACAGAAGGAAAGCCGCTCCGAAGAACACGGATGCAGGTATCACGAAACGATTATCCGAACCGATCACCAACCTGACCATGTGTGGAACGATCAAACCCACGAATCCGATGATTCCGACAAAACTGATGATCGATGAAGCCATGAATGATAGGATTATCAAACAGACGAGACGCAACTTCTCGCCATCCAATCCCAATGCCTTGGCATCCTTGTCCTCCAAGGACATCAGATTCAACTTATTCGACAATGCTAAGAGGATGACCGTACCTATGACACAGATGATCAACGGCACCGGGATTGCATCCCATGACAGGTCGGCCATGTTTCCTACCTGCCACTTGTACACCACATGAAGCGTCTCCGCCTCCGTCGTCACCAGCAAGATGGATGTGAGTGAACTGAACAAGTACGATACCGCAGTTCCTGCCAGAATCAATGTCGAAGGTGATTTGTTGAGGTAGGGGGACAGCATGTAGATCATCAACACGGGGATCATCGAGAAGATCATCGCATTGAGGATCGTTCCGTATCCATCCACACCGCCCTTTCCAGCCACGAAACCCAACACTATCGCCAACGCTACACCCAGCAAAGCTCCGGAAGAAATCCCTGTGGTGTATGGATCGGCGAGAGGATTCTTCATGACACTCTGCATCGCTGCACCGGCGACTGACAAACCAGCACCGGCGACTATGGCGAATATTGCACGAGGAACACGGTAGTTCCAGATGATGTTCTCATCGAACCACATCTCATACTGTGCCTCCTTATCGTAAACCACTCCTGTCAAGTGATCGAACAGGTACCCGTACACTTCCCCTATCGAGAGGTCTCTGGTCCCTGCGGTCAGAGATACCAGGAAAAGCAGGATCACGATCACTATGAAAAGAGATATGAAAGCAATTCTACGGAATGTGTACTTGGAATACTCCTGCATAACTCCCGCAGATCCTTCAGTTCCACTCAACATATCGTCTCCTTAAATGGAAAAAAGGCCGGAATTCCGGCCTAAGTTGTTTCAATTCATGGTACTGTTACTGAGCAGGAACTTCATGGAATCCATGTCGAAATCATTCTCAGAACAGAATTTGTCCAGATACTCCTGGTGGAGTTTATCCACAGCATCCAGTGTCACCTGATCGGGATACATCGCTGCTGCTGCATAAGCCACTCTAAGACAAGGTGGGAGAGATCCTCCGGTTACGAACTGTCCAGAATCAGCATATTGCCAATCGGAGAATGCTTTACTGTAAGTATTCCAGTACTTCTGATTACTCTCCTCAGTCTGATCATAATTCAGACCGGTCCTGAAGTGGATGATCCTCTGGAAATCCTCAAGGTACACTTCTTTGTAATCATTGACCACGATGGAAGTTGTTGTACCAAAATCCTTATGATCCAATCCATAGACTCCTCCAGCCTTGATTATGTAATCCCTATAATCGGACTCCCCGACAGAGATATATCCAGTCATAGAGGAAGCAACCGCAGAAACTGTTCCCTTCACAGATGCGGTATTCTTCTCAACATAGTCCAAAACCTTGAAGTTGTAATCCACATAATCATCGGCAATATCGGAAACCTCGAAAAGAAGTCCGAGTAACATGATTGAATGTACAAAAAGAACGGGATCGGCGGATGCGGGTGAAACTCTGACCACATCAATGTTAGATTTCTCAAAATCAGCCTCGTTTGTAAGATATGACCTGTGACTCTGAGTGATGACTGCAGTGACGTTTTTCTCTGCGATCACATTGGAAGAACCAACCTTTCCATCCTCAAATGTAATTGCACTAGATGATGTTCCAAGATTGGCATCATCGGCTGAGAAATACACGTCCCCATACATGGCAAGATCCACGGACGAGGATTTAGAACAACCCTTGATCTGATCATGGATTCCCAAGCTATATAGGAGAGTCAACATGTTTCCATTACCATTTGCAATGGCAGAGGTAATGGGGAATTTCGTAGAAACAACAATGGAATCGATAGTACCACTACCATCGGCATCATGCTGATTTATGTGCCAAACAGTGGTCTTCTCGCCATTGATGATCGATTTGACAACATCGACATCTTTTGAATCCAGGACCCCATCCTGATTCGCATCAGCCATGGGATACTCTGTTGCAGTTGAACCGTCATCTATCAATTGCTCGATCAAGGACTGGTCCTTGGAATCGATGAACCTATCTCCGTTGATATTACCGAACACCTGGAGTTCGGCATCATCAAGTCCTGTAGGAGTTCCGTTGTCATCATCGGAAGTCAACATGTAAACGCTGACCGCAGAAACCAAAAGGATGGCAACCACTGCGATGACACCTATCATTTTCTTATCCACAAGTTACACCTTCTTCTGATTCCGGACCTGAGGACTCATCTACTTTCAAAACTGGAGATATACAGGTGTGGGGATTATCGAGATCGGGGCATTCCTCATTCTCAAGATCCTTAAGGATGATATAGGGATGACCGCCCTCATCTATGATGCGACTGTCTACCCCATAGACCTCCCTGATGTTATCTTCAGTGAGGACCTCGCTCGGTGCACCCACTGCATAAACACTTCCCTGATGCATCAGGACAATACTGTCAGAATACCTGGCTGCGATGTTCAGATCGTGACTGATCATCAGGACCAATATCCCTTCATCACGAGACAATTGCTTCAATGTACGTGATATGCCCAACTGATGCTTGATATCCAGATTTGATGTCGGTTCATCCAACATTATTACTTCCGGCTTCTGAACAAGTCCACGGGCAAGCATGACCCTCTGACGCTGTCCGGCCGATAATTCGTTGAAATAACGTAACGACAGATCCTGAATTCCCAACTTCTCCAAAACATCGAATACAATCTCAAGATCCTCATCGGTAGTTCTCCATCCTGCATGAGGATGTCTTCCCAATAAGACGGTATCAACAACTGTCAAAGGGAACGTGTCCGACGAAGAATATGGAACATATCCAATCTTCTTTGCGACTTCTTTCAGACTATATTCAGAAACATCCTTGTCTTCGATCATCACCACTCCTTTCGTAGGTTCCAGAATCTTGTTGATACAATGTATCAGTGTGGACTTTCCTACCCCGTTAGGCCCCAGAATCGAGATGACCTGAGCCCCTTCGATGTTCAATGATATCTCTGACAGCACCCTAGCTGCTGGAGAATAATCGAATGAGATGTTTTCGATGTCAATCTTCATTATATCGCCTGTTGGATGATACATCCAACAAATATCAGTATAAAAATATATTGGATGATACATCCAACATGACTACTCAACTAATCAATACAAAAAAGAAGGGGGGAGACCCCCAGTTTAATTAACTACTAAGTTTCTTTATAAAACGAGATTCCTCGACGGTATAGTCAGTATCGAAATACTTGTCTACGAAATCCTGGTGAATACCATTGGCCCATCCATCCTCGAACAGATCGGGGTACATGAACTCAGCCATGTACGCAATCCTCACAACAACAGGAGTAGATGTTGAGAATATGAAGGCCCTATCATTCTTCCAAGCATTGTGGTTGGTATATCTTTCCTCATATGCAGCAATGTCTGAATCGGTGAACTCAGCGAGACCATAGTTGGATGAAGCACCGAGGAACAGAACATCGGATGCATACTTGTCTTCGAAGATCCAAACGTCCCCGACCTTCACACTCTTTATACTTCCAGACCAATCGGCAAGGTTCTTTCCACCGGCAGTAATGGACATGGGGTAGTATCCAGAACCTGTTCCACTGAGGGAACTCTTCAAAGAGGATACGAGAACGGTTGTTGTTCCAAACTTATCGCCCTCAACCTTCTTGATGTCCTTGTAAACCTCATCACAGAACTTCATGTAATCCTGAACGTTCTCTCCCCTGTCCAAAAGGATTCCGAACACTGCGAGAGACCTCATGTCGTCTCCGGGATCCCTACACTCCATGCACAGCACATCGAGTCCCCATTCATTGAACTGGGTTATGTTAACGTCGGAATCGAGATCGTACATTCCACTGTACTCACAGAGCATCACATCCGCATCCTTCTTCAGGATCAGTTCGGACACGATGTCCAGATCTGCAGCTGTTCCGTTGACACCGATCTTGGTGATCTTTCCGGATTCTATTCCATTGTAGATGCTGTAATCCCTCACGGGATCGAGAGTGTTGTAGGCAGCACCAACCACAATATCAGAGAAATCGAGAATATTCATGAGAGGTGCAAGATTGGATCCGGAAAGGATGATAGGATTCTTGATAGGATATTGGACCGATATAATCTTATCCTGTGTGTCCAGAACCTTGACTTTCATATCCTTCTTGTTGATCATGTCCTTGATCAACTGGACATCCTTAGAATCGACTGTACCGGAACAATCGGCATCTGCGAAGGGGAACTCTTCGAGGGTCCTCTCGCCGTTTATGATACTTTCTGCAATAGCTACATCGACCTTGTCAATGAAACAGTTTCCATCGGCGTTACCGTATACTGTTCCAGTACCCTCGGCAACCTCCGGGATTGATACCTTATCATCGTCGCCAGGAATCAACGTGAAAGCGGCCACAGCACCTGCTGCAACGACTAACACGGCAACGAGAATAGCCATCGTTTTGTTCATATTATTCCTCCTTTATTACTGAAAGATGGGTTCAGGTTACCATAACAATTCAGAACCACACCTTCTTCGAGGCCTTGATCAACAATAAGACGAAGATCGGCCCACCGATTACCGCCGTGATTACTCCCACGGGCATACCTTCGGGAACGATTATCCTGGATGCGGCATCGGCAACTATCAGTATCAGCGAACCCAACGCCGCTGAACATGGTAACAAGTATTTCTGATCAGATCCCACGAAAATCCTAGCAATATGGGGTGCCACGAGTCCAATGAAACCGATTCCACCGGTTATGCCGACTGTTACTGCTGTCATCACAGCAATAATCACCAAACTAAGATTGCGGATCATCTTAACACGAACACCCATAGACTGAGCGCTCCTGTTTCCTGCATTCATTATGGTCACCTGTTTGGAAAACAACAGGAGAGCGACCATACAGGGTATCACCACTGCTGTGACGAACCAGATGTTATCCCATGAGGCACGGCCCAAAGAACCGATTCCCCACTCATATGCTTCCTGAACATTCTCAGGATCTGCCAAAAGCATCAGTAAGCTTGTGGCCGCCGAGAAGATGTACATTATAGCAATACCAGCCAGAATCATAGTTGTGGGAGTGATGTGCTTCTGGTGGGATACGATCAATATCGCCACGGTAGGAATCATCGCGAAGACTATCGCGTTGATTGCGATGGATGAAACATAACCTCCTGTCCAAAGGATGGCGAAGTCGAGGTATATCAACAAAGACGCACCCATCGATGCTCCGGCGGACACACCGGTCGTATAGGGTGTGGCCAACGGATTGCGAAGAATCGACTGCATCACCGCTCCACCGACAGCAAGTGATGAACCAACGACCAATCCCAGCAGAGCACGTGGAACGTTGTAATCCCATACCACCATATCGTAAACAGGATTGATGTCTCCAGTGCCTGTCATGTGGTATCCTAATACATCCATGACATCAGAGATCGTCATGGTACTGAGTTGTGAAACAAACAACGAACATACAGTTGCTATGATCGACAATATGGCAATGGCCAATATCGCCAACTTTTTCTTCTTGATTGATGCGTAGTATTCGCACTCCATGTCCGATACGGAAACTGCATCCATCAGAACACCTCCCCGTATCCTTTCTTACGTTTCACGATCATGTACAGGAAGATAGGTGCCCCGACAACGGACATTATCAGACCAACCCTTAACTCATCTGGGAACACAACAAGACGTGCGATCAAATCCGATGCCAGAAGGAAGAACGATCCCACCAGCATTGATGCGGGGATGACATATTTGTTGTCACCACCCAGGATCATACGGACGAAGTGAGGAGATATCAAACCGACAAAACCGATTATTCCCACATAACAAATGATGGCAGCAGCCATGAACGCCACTAAAACCATGCATAGGGACTTGAACTGTTCAACATCGAGTCCGAGACTCTTGGCGCTTGCCTCCCCCAATGTCAGCAGATTCAGATTACGGTACATGAATATGGACAAAACAGAACCGATGACGGTGACCAATGCCGGGATGACACAATCAGACCATTGGATCTGATTGAACGATCCTATACCCCACCTCAATGCAGCAGTCAATTCCTCAGGGTCTGCACTATACATGACAAGTGTTTGCAAACCACTGAAAACACCTGACAATGCAACACCAATCAATATCATCGTAGCCGGGCTCAACCTGACTGCTCCTGAAATCAGGATTATGATCACTGCCGGAACCAACGCTCCAATGAATGCATTGATCACCACACCCAATGAACCTGCGACGTTTGCAAATGTCAATCCAGACACAATCGCCATTGTGGCACCAAGTGTAGCACCATCTGAAACACCAGTGGTATACGGATCGGCCAGAGGATTGGAAAACACACTCTGCATGATGACACCGCAGATGGCCAAACCGCAACCACTCACGATGGCGATAACCACACGAGGCATGTAGGTATTCCATAGGACGTAATCGTTGAACCAATCCTCAGTCCTATACTCGTACTCATATCCGAGTATGTGTTTGATTATGTATTCGTAACAGTCGAAGAATTCTATCCCACGACCATTGATTGTTAATGAAATACCTGCAACAACGATACAACCGATGAGTACCCCAATGATGAAAATCACTTTACGGACAAGATAAGACCTGTAATCTGCATCGACCCGATCTTCCGTAGGGATTCCTTCCATCAGGATTCCTCCCCTGAACATCTCTTGTGAAGGATTTCACCGAGTACGTATGAACCCTCCAGGGTCTTGGAATCCTCTTCTGTAAAATCGCTATCTATGATGATCATGTGTGGACGACCATCGTGTTCCACCAACTCCGCTTCAACCCCGTAAACACTTCTGATGTTATCCTCAGTGATCACATCTTTCGGAGTTCCTACGGCGAAAACTCCCCCATCTGCCATCATGATTATGTTATCAGAGTATTTTGCAGCCAGATTCAGATCATGACTGATCATTATCACAACGATGTTCTTCTTGATCGACAGTTTCTTGAGGAGACGAATGACATCAATCTGATGTTTGATGTCTAAATTCGCTGTGGGTTCGTCAAGTAATAGTATTTCAGGCTCCTGTGCCAAACCACGAGCCAGCATTACCCTCTGATGTTGACCTGCAGACAGTTCATTGAATGGTCTCATCGCCAATGGAACGATGTCCATCATCTCCAGAACCTCTTTCACAATCTTCATATCATCTTTGAGATCGGTTTTCCAGGTACTGTGCGGATTACGACCCATCAATATCGTATCGATCACGGTCAGAGGAAAAGTATCGTTGGCCGAATATGGCACATATCCTATCTTCTTAGCCAATTCCTTGACTTTGATCTGTGAAACATCTATATCATCGACGAAAACCGTTCCACGTGTAGGGGATAGAATCTTGTTCATACAATGAATGAGTGTCGATTTACCCACACCATTCGGACCGATGATTGAAATCAACTGAGGATTCCTAATGTCCAAAGTTACGTTCTTCAGTGTTAGTTTCTCACCACTGTATGCAAAATCTATGTCATCCATGATTAGGTGATGAATGTTCTCGACCCCTGTTGTATTAACTTCATACTATTGGATGATACATCCAATAACAGTCCAATTCCATCCAATCGTATATAATGACTATTTCAGTTGGAGATTGCCTGGAATCAATTGACTTGTATAACCATCGTAGACCCCGATTAGCCAATGATAAAGAACAAGTAGTCAGATTCAGAGATATGCTTGGCAGGAAGATCATCATCGACAAGGAGAAATGCGACGGTTGCGGACTGTGTGTCAACGCATGTCATGAAGGGGCGATTGGCCTCGTTGACGGAAAAGCGGAACTCGTGAATGCCAATCTGTGCGATGGTATCGGAGACTGCCTCCCGGCATGTCCGCAGGGCGCCATAACCATGACATTGGGCACCATCGAGAACAAGGCATGCCCCATGGCCGAACCAGGTTACCAGTGGCCGATCCAGATAGGTCTGGTGCCGGCAGTGTCGTCGTTCTTCGATGGAACACTGGTCGTTGCAGCCGACTGCACCGCATTCTCGATCGACGATTTCAAGGGAAAGTTCCTCAGTGGGAAACCCGTCGTGATCGGATGTCCGAAACTTGACGACAGGTCCCGTTTCGATAAGATCGCCTCCATCCTGAAAGAGAACAACATAACCAAGGTGGAGGTCATCAGGATGGAGGTCCCATGCTGCAAGGTCCTTGTGAAGATTGTGGAATCCGCCGCGGAAGCTTCCGGTCGTGACATCACCGTCACCGAAACCGTCATCTCCCGCAGCGGTGCGGTCATCTGATCGCGGCCCTGACGCTCTCCGCAAGACGGTCCGCGTTCAGGTCCTCCAATCTGAAATAGGTTCCACCGAGTTCCATCGCCAATCTCTCCGCATTGTCGAAACGGACGAAACCGGAACTGGCGTCGACCACGATCCAACCCACCTGTGGGATTGCCATGTCGGCCGCCAGTTTCCTGGCTTCCTCATTGGCATCGACACCGGCCGAGATGGGGACATTGGCACGACCGTCCGTTATCAGGACGATGTAGCACATCTCCCCCTGATGGGACCTCGAATACGAGGTCATGAACTCGTTCACGGTTATCAGGGCCTCACCCAGGGGCGTCTTTCCACCGGTGGGGAGCTCCTCCAGTTTCCTGTAACTGTACTCCACGGACCTGGTGGGTGGAAGGATCAATTCAGCGGAATCACGACGGAAGGCCATCATTCCGATACGGTCCCTCTTGACGTAACTGTCCCTGAGCATGGACAGGACCGCTCCCTTGACAGCCGACATCCTCTTCCTCACACCCAGTGAACCGCTCGCATCCACCAGGAACAGAATCGTGCATCCGGAACGCCTCTCACGTACCTTCTGGCGTATGTCCTGACTCTTGATGGATATCGATAGGTCCCCTTTGTCCCTGGATTTCTGGTAGGGTGCCGCAGCACGGATGGTGGCATCGAACGCGATGTCACGAGGGCGATCGTCGACCTGTCTGGAACGTGCATAACGTCCGGTGGTATCGGAACTTTCGACCATCGCCCTGCGACCCTTCCTGCTGGAGGTCCTGCGTACGACACGACGACCATCGTCCAGGTAGTCGATGACCCTGAACTGCTCACCGATCTCGAACATCATCTCGTCCAGCATGTCCTGGAAATCCTGGTCCGGGGGTTCTGGGGGTTCCTCCCTGTCATCCTGATTGTCGGATTGCGGTGGAGGCTGGTCCATCATGTCATCGTTGTTGTCATCGTTGTTGTCGTCCCGATCGTCATCATCACGGTCGTCATCCTCGGGAGGCTCCGGGGGTTCTGGGGGTTCCGGAGGTTGGGGCGGAGGTTCTGGAGAATAGTTGCGACGATGGGCCAGACATATCATGGCCGCCTCCTCGACATCCTTCCTCATGACCTCGTCCCTGCCGTTGAGGGCCGCCAGTGTCATCGCCGTGTTCACCATGGCGATGTCGCCACGGAAACCATCGGCCGCCACACGTGATGTCAGCTCCACGGCGACACCCATGAGCTCATCGGACATCGTGACCAGTGGGAGGATCTTCTTGGCGGTATCCACATCGGTCCTGACCTTCTCCTCGTCATCGGCGAAGAGCTCCATGAATCCCTTGGGATCGTGCTGGTGGTCCATGTTGCGTTTCAGAATCTCCCTCCTCTCATCCACATCCTCCGGGAAGGATGAGTATGCGCAGAGGTCGAAACGGTCCAGCAGATGGGAACTTATGTCGGAATCCTGCGGGTTCATCGTGGCTATGAGGGTCGTGTCGCAGGAGTACTCGCCTGACACCCCCTCCCTCTCAAGGACGACCCTCCCGCTGAGGACGCAATCCATGAGCGATGCCAACACCCTCGAATCGAGGAGGTTCACATCATCCACGTACAGTATGTTCCCATCGGCACGACTGAGGATCCCCTTCTGGACCACGGGGCGTCCCTCACGGATCGTGGCATCGATGTCCATTCCACCGAAGAGCTGTTCCTCCGTGACGTTCAACGGGATGTTGACCACTTTCTTCCCGGTCAACGCTCCCGCTGCCCTGGATAGGACCGTCTTGGCCGAACCCGCCCCACCTCTGATCAGCACCGTACGGATACGGGGATTGACCACGGAGCACAATATGGCCCTCTTGGAATCATCCATACCGTAGACGGCGGAGAATGGGAGTAACGTCAAATCGTCTGGAGACATCTCTCCAGCTCCTCTGTATCGAAGGCCTCTTCCTCGAACGGACGCCTCCTCATGCGATGTGACAGGACCAATGCTGCCACCGCACGGATGTCATCCTTGGTGACATCTGTCCTTCCATCCAAAGCGGCATTGGCTTTGGCCGCCTTCATCATGGTGATGTCCGCACGGTGTCCATCGATACCGAAGTTGGTTGTGACCGTGACGACGGCCTTCAAAATGGAATCATCCGCTATGACATCAGGGAGTATCCTCCTGGCGTTGATGATCCTCTCACGGAGCTTGTCCGATTCCTCAGCGACGCGTTCGATGTATCCCTTCGGATCCATGTCGAAGGCCAATCTCCTGCGGACGACCTCCATCCTCTGCTCCATCTCCCTGTCACCCTTGACATCCACGGACAATCCGAACCTGTCCAGCAACTGGGGTCTGAGCTCACCCTCCTCCGGGTTCATGGTTCCGACGAGTATGAACCTGGAAGGGTGTGAGAATGACACTCCCTCCCTCTCGATGTAGTTGACACCCATGGCCGCAGAATCCAGCAAGAGGTCGACGATGTGGTCGTCCAACAGGTTGACCTCGTCCACGTACAGCAAGTTCCCATTCGCCTGGGCCAGCACACCGGGTTCGAACTTCTTCTCACCGGTCTTCAGGACATGTTCGATGTCCAATGTACCGGCGACACGGTCCTCGGTAGCA
>JAGBGN010000122.1 GCA_017935945.1 Candidatus Methanomethylophilaceae archaeon
GTTCCCTTTGAACATCGGCCCCATCATAGCCTTCACAGCCATCCCAGGGCTGAGTTTGCGTTGGTCCCTGTCCCATTCGCATCTGTCATCGATCAACTGACGTATCCCGGATGATTCCATCACGGCCATGCCGAGGGCACTCGCTGCAGGTATCCCCTCATATTGTCTGGCCCTGACGTTGATCTTCATCCTCTCTCCCCGGAAACTGCCCCATCATCGTTTCGTCACGTGAACGTTTCGAATTAAGTCGATATATATCGCCCTTTAGGGCGATTATAATCGACTTAAAATATAAGGATGACGATGTGGTGTTGTTACGTGAACCTTGAGCGGATGCTCTAGACATTTTGACGAAAAACGGTGAAAAATCAAAGGATCCTTCATAGAAAACAAGCTTTCTAACGGATTATCAAAGGATTTGCTTATAATTCAGCTATGGGGTGTCGAAAACACGCATTCGTGACTGTTTAGAACATTGCACCATTTATCGATTAAACTACAAACTATATTTTTAATCTATAAATTAAACGATAAATCACTCATAAACTACACTATAAACCGATGTATATCATAATCATAATGTGAAAATCATCAGAAATCACATGTTTTTCAATAATGATCTAAATGAAGAATCATACTTGGATTGAATCCATCTCGTCGATTTGGAACAAAAATGCATTCCCAGATCAAATCTTAACTAATGGGACCACCTACAACCCCAACAATTTTGATACACAGGTACCCCATACCCCCAGAAGATAACGATGATGATCAAGTACTGGTCGGATTACGCATGTCCGTTCTGCTACATCGCCGCTGCTAGGATGAAGAGGGCGATGAAAGAGATGGGTATCGAAGATGAATGCAGACTCGACTTCAAGGCATTCAGGTTGAATCCCAACGCCAAGAAGGTTCCCCGCCACACGATAGTCGAGAGCTTCGCCAAGAACTACGGCATGACCATGGACCAGGCACGTGCACAGGTCGAGAGGATCTCCGCTATGGGAAGGTCCGAAGGTCTGGATTTCCGTTATGCCACCGCATTGAATTCCAACACGTTCGATGCCCTCCGCCTGACAAAACTCGCACAATCCAAAGGAAGGGCGTTCGGTGATGCATTCATTGATAGATTCTACAGAGCCTATTTCACCGACAACCTTGTGTTGGCAGACCATGAGGTCATGAGAAGGCTCTCCCTTGAAGTGGGGATGACGGAGGAGGAGATCGACTCCGTCCTGAACAGCGACAGATTCGCGGAAGAGGTTCTCCGCGAAGAAGCCGAAGCCCACATGATGGGGATCAGGGCAGTACCGTTCTTCGTGATCAACGATGCCTACGGCATCCCAGGTGCCGTGGACATAGAGGATATGAAGATGGTCCTCCGCAAGGCCTATGATGAGGAGGAGGCCGAGGATCTGGAAGGCGGCATGGCCTGCGGTCCTGACGGATGTCACTGATATTCCAATCCGTTTAACTACCTGGGCGGAGATTGCCATCCATGATGCCCGGAATCAAAGCGGTCGGATTCGACCTGGACGGTACCTTCCTGAAGACCCATGTTGACTACTCCAAACTCGACAGGGTTGACCGTGACATCTGTGAACGTCATGAGATACCGTTCGATGAACTCGTTTTCCCCGGGATCAAGAGACCGAGGTTCCCTATCAGGGAATGGCTCGAAGCACATGGTCGTGAAGACGAGTTCCCTGGGATCAACAAGGAGATGGATGACCTTTGCACGCTGATCGAGAAGGAATTCGTCCATGAGGCCGAACCGTTCCCGGGATCGGCGGAATGCATCGATAGGATCAGATCGAAAGGTCTGAAGGTGGGCATACTTACGCGCGGAAGCAGGGAGTATGCGGACGCCGCACTGGGCAACTGTGGTCTAGCGGGATCGTTCGATGCCATCGTCGGAAGGGACTACTCCGACTACGACAATGCCAAACCATCCCCCATAGCCATGAGGGAATTCGCGAAAGAGCTTGGCGTGGATCCCGAAGAGATACTCTACCTGGGAGACAACATAGCCGATTACATCTCCGCCAGGGATGCAGGGGCATTGTTCATCGGAGTACTGTCCGGATCGGCGGATGAGAAGGATTGGAAGGGGCAGGATCCCGAGATGGTCGTCCTGCATTATGCCGGCGATGTGGCGGACCTGCTCTGATCACTTGTCCAGATCCTTCACATCCACCAGATGGCAGTTGTATAGCCTAGCCTGATTGTACGCATCCAGGATGTTGACGATCCATATACCGAACAACAGGGCTGCGAAGAAGAGCACTGCGATCATGTGCGTGATGTTACCATCGTACGTTATACCCAATACGATCAGCACGAATGTGGTCAGGATTGCGGAAATCAGGAAGGTGAGTCCCCTGCGCATGTCGCCGAGGGTCACCTGACCGGAACCTATTATCAGGAACGAGTAGAGTGCTGTGATCGACGGATCCTTGAGGAGATCCCCGTACGGCCTCTCCACCTTACCCATCGCTGCACCGCAAGACGGACAGAACCTCGCCTCGTCCGCAACCTCGGCTCCGCAATTGGAACAGTACATACACCTGCATATGCGGGCCGTTCTAAAAACATTCCCAGAGACAATCTGGAATAATTGAAGGGGTTTTTTGAAGGAGGGGGGACCCCCTCCGTTTTGAACGTACCTCACTGGGTTCCGTCACCGAGGGTGTGGACCCTGTCCAGGACCTTCATGTGCTCGAGGTCGTCGTATCTGAACCTCTTGCGGTTTGCCTCGAAGGTCTTGTCTGCGGGCATGATCTTCTTGGCGAACTGCATGAACCAGCTGCCGAGTCCCATGATGTCCTTGTTCAGGTTGATTCCAAACTTGGTGGAACCGCATGTGACGTGACCGGGGTTGACGACATCGTGTCCATCCATCGCGGTCTTGAGCTGCCTCATCTTCTCTGCGGTGGGGATGTCGTGGATAACATCGAGCATCCATGCGAAGAACACTCCGAGTCCGGTGGTCCTTCCGCCGTAGAGTGCGGCCTGGTCTCCCATGTAGAAGTTGAATCCGAATGAGAGCATACCGGTGATGATCTCGTCCTCCTTGAAGTAGTAGGGCATGAACAGGGTTGTGGACCTGTCGACCATGACTCCGATGACTCCTCCGGCCTCCATCTTCATGGCCTCGAATCCGCAGTAGCACTCATCGGTGAATGTTCCCCAATCCTTTGTGGGAACAACGACCTCTGCGGGAATCTCTCCGACTCCGACCTTCCTGGCCCTGAACTCGTAGCACCTCTCCTCCCACTCGTGCTCTGCGATCTCGCCTGCGACCTTCCTTCCACCGTGCTTCTCAGCGATGGCATCGATCTGGGCCTCATCGTAGTCGTTGTGGGCGGCATCTCCCTGGAGGGTGACGAGCCACAAGTTGGTCACATCGGGTGCATGGACTCCTGCCTTCCTCTGGTTCTCGAAGTGGATGTAATCGGACCAGGCGACGTGCAGGGGAATGGTGGATGCACTGTTGACGACCTCCTGGATGGGTTCGTTCATCTGCTTGAGTGCATCGAACTCGTATGCAAGGCACCTGATCTCTCCCATGGGGTAGATCCTGAATGTAACGGTTCCCAGCATTCCGAGGGTTCCCTCTGCTCCAGAGAAGAACTGGTTGAGGTTGTACATGGCCCTGTAGGACTCGGTACCCTGGAATCCGGTCTCGACGACGGTTCCGTCATCGAGGACGATCTCAGCGTTGATGATGTTGTCCTTTGCGGATCCGTACTTGTAGGATCCGATTCCCATTCCGTTGGTGGAGATCCATGCTCCGACGGTTCCGGAGGGGAAACTGGAGGGGTAGGATCCGACGATGTATCCCTTCTTCATACAGGCCTCGAGGAGCTTCTTCCATGTGCATCCTGCCTCAACCTTGACGTAGAGTTCCTCGGTGTTGATCTCGATGACCCTGTTCATGACGGAGGTCATGTCGAGGATGACTCCACCGAAGGTGGGCATACATCCACCGAGACCCCAGGATGCGTTTCCACGGGGTGTGACGGGGATTCCGTACCTGTATGCCAGGGACATGACTGCGGAGATGTGCTCGACGGAGTTGGGCCTGGCGATGACATCGGGGATGTTGTTGAATGCGAGTCCTGCCTCCTTGGGGAGGGGTGCGAGGTCGTGGCTGTAGATGATCCTGTCAACGGAGCTGACATTGACGTTCTTGGCTCCGATTGCCTCCCTCAGCTTGTCGATGAACTCGGGGGTGACCTTGCGGTTGAACTTGACTTCCTCTGCGGGGACACCGTAGAATCCGTCCTCGATCCTCTTCATGAGCTTCTTGGCTCCCTCACCGCGGTATGTGCTGTGGCACCTGCAGGAGGACCTTCCACCGAGCTCTTCGGCCTTGGCGACTGCTGCGCAGTATGCATCCTTTCCGACATCTCCGACGAGCTTGACTGCTGCGGTGCTCATGTCGGGGACGTTTCCCTTGATCTCGAAGGATGCGATTCCCTTGCATCCGTCGATGAACGCTGCCAGGTTCTTCAGGGGGATGTAGTTGGTGGGCAGCTTGGGGTTGACGCAGTCGCAATCCTCGATACCCTGCCATGCGGCGTTTCCATCGACGATGGTTGCTCCGACATCGGTCATGATGGCGTTGACGGCATCGATGTCCATGTCGACGACTGCCTCGTCACCCTGGAATCCGATGACTGCCTTCTTTCCGCAGAAGGAGATGTGGTAGGGCTTGACGGAGGGCTCCTGTGCGATCTTCATGAACGCTGCCTGGAGTGCGGATGCATCGGGGAGCTCGTATGCTGCTCCCTTGACGACTCCTGCGGGGTAGACCTTGAGGGTGACCTCGGAGATGATGGCGAGCTTTCCGTTGGATGCTGCAAGGGTCTGGATCAGGTTGTATCCGGACATGTAGTATCCGATCTTGTCGTATCCGGTCTCGAGGACCTTTCCGAAGGGGTCGACTGCGATGATGTTGTAGACGCTGTCCTTGACGGTTCCGTACTTGAACGAACCGACACCGGCCTCCTCCTTGTAGACCCAATCCTCGACGGTTGAGTCACTGCCTGCGGGGTATGCTCCGAGGAAGAATCCCTTCTCGGTGATGACGTCGTTGAGATCGGAGATCTTGCATCCAACCTGGACCCTGACGGTCATGGCGACGGGATCGAACTTGACGATGGAGTTCATCTCGGACATGTCGACGTAGACATCGACATCGACATGCTTTCCCTTGAGGGAGAGAGGTGCGACGGATCCGCCATTCTCCATGATGATTCCCACGGTCTTGGCGAGCTCCTCGGTGTTGGAGGGTGTCAGAACGAGTGTTCCCTCGCATTCTTTCAGTTTTCCCTTTCCGACGGCTGCTTCGATGGACTCGAAGACCTCATCGGACATTTTTGCATCTACTGCCTTAGATTTCATAATAATGCCTCCCGCTTTGACAAGCGGATGATATTACGGACGCACGTACGCGCGCGTGGTATAATAAAGGTTCGCAGGAGGCGCTTCCGACTGTCTGGCTCATCTGCGGGAATAGGTTGTCGTCAGACCGGAATCCTCCAGGAACCGTTCCAATACATCCCCAGTGACACGGAAGAGGTGTGTGGTGCACCTGCAGTCTGAACAACCGAATCCGGGGAACACGGGCTCCATCCCCGCCGCCTCCGCCAGATGAGCCAGATGGCATTCCGGGATCGGGTCGGGATAGGATTCATGAGCGTACACCGATGATGCGACCATGGTCAGGCGGTCTATGTGCCAACGTATCTTCTTGTCCATCGATACGTGACGCGAGAGGCGCTGGTCCAGGCCCCCCATGGCACTGCCCACGTAACAATAGGTCCCACGTGGGAAGTGTAAGGTGCCCAGGGCACCGATGTCCAGGTCGGCATCGGTGTCCAGGGTCATTTCAAGCACATACGTGCCCTTGCGTTTCATGCCCTGAGTCTGTCCTCGTCGGCGACCTGGGAGCGGGTCTTGATCCTGATGATGATACTGCTGTCATCGATCCTGGATGGGGATATGTACGCCACATCGCCCAACCTGCGCCCGTAGACATCGACGTTCTCCAGATACTCCCTGTGCTCGGAATAGGGGATCTTGATCCTCAATCCATCCAGATGGAGTACCATGGGTGCGGGACGGAGACACATGTTGATGGGTTCGTAGTTCTCGAGGATCTGCTTGACCTCTGCGGGATGGACGAAGAGCGGATCCTCCTCGAGGCTCGCCTTCTTGTCCCTCAGGACCGCCTCCATGGTGTCGGCGATCTCCTCGAGCTTGTCCCTCTCAGGAGGTGTCCTCATGCGTGATGCCTTGCGGCCGACGCCGGACACGATGGCCTCGCAGGTGTCATCGACACCCTCGGGCTGAGGTCCGCTGACCAGGACGACTGGCACATGGACATCGCGCAGGAGCTCCGCCTTGGACTCGACACATGTCTTGAAGTTGCCCATGACGAAGATCGCTGCATCGTACTCATCGACGATCGCCCTCTCCTCTGCGGACATCTGCGCTGTGGCCTTACCCCTTCCACGGGCGAGACCCATGACGACGGTGATGGAACCGTAGCGCCTGAGTTCCTCCGCGATATCGCATATGGGGTGGGGCATGTGGTGCCTGCCGAGTGTCGGACCGACGACCGCTATCTCCGTACCTGCCAGGGGGACGCTCTTGACCACACCGCCTATGTCGGTGCACACCTTGGAAACAGCCTCCCTGTCCTCCTCGGGGATCGACATGACGACCGAGAGCATCTGCGAACTGCGGTTCTTCTGGAGGACGACGCCTCCGACGTCCTCGATGATCTCGAACAGCTCCTCTGAACGGTAGATACCTCCGTCGTACATCATGACCTCAAACATCTGCGGAACCTCCCATGGACACGTGGACCTGACGGCCCTCATCGAGCATCTCCTTGGTCAGGATCTCCTCGGTTGCCACCACGGTTATGGTGTTGCCATCCATCAGGGTGCGGCGGTTCTTGATACCCTCCGGCATGGTCCTCCAGATGGCTCCCATGATCTCCTTCTTGTCCTCCTCGCCGGATGAGACGACCATCTCGGACATCTCACCGAGCTTCGCATTGGTCACATCGAGGTCAAAACGTGTCTGCTGGACGACGTTTCCCCTTCCGTAACGGGCCCACAGTGCCGAGAGTATGTCGGGGGCGTACCTCTCCTGCGTGATGGTCACATGGACGCCTCCGGCCTCCTCCCTAACGTTGGCGACATCGGCGATCGTCTTGCTGCCGGGCTCTGCCTTCAACACTATCGAGAACACGAACAGCGGGGTTGAGGGCTTCAGGACGAGCTTCACCCTGTCGATGAGATATGCCTTGTTGAGATCGCTCATGATCTCATCGAACAGCTTGGTGTATATCCCGTTCCCGTACTCCTCGTCTCCGTATACCTCTATCTCCATCGGACTACCTCACAGGAATCCGGAACTCAGCAGGGCACCACCGACGGCACCGATGTACTGGGAATCCGGCGGGACGATGGGCCTCTCTCCGAGGACCTCCCCGACCGCGGTGACCAGACCCGATATCAGGGATGTTCCACCGACCTGGATGATCGGGTGCCTGACATCGATCTCCTGGAGCTGCTGCTCGTAGACCTGCTCGGCCACGGAGTGACATGCGGCTGCTGCAACATCCTCGAAGCTCTTACCGTCACCGAGGGTCGTGACCAGGTCCTGGATTCCGAAGACGGAACAGTACGAGTTCATCTTGGCGTTCCTCCAATTACCCTTGTCTGCCAGTGCTCCGAGCTCTGTGACATCGATCTTCAACCTCTTGGAGGTCATCTCGAGGAACCTTCCGGATGCTCCTGCACAGATTCCACCCATCGTGAAGTTGTCGGGGACACCATCTCTGACGGTGATGGCCTTGTTGTCCATACCACCGATATCGATGATGGTGGCCTCCCCCCTCTGCCTGTCGGCGAGCCAGACCGCTCCCTTGGAGTTGACGGTCAGCTCCTCCTGCACCAGTTTGGCACCGAAGTGGTCTCCGAGTGTGAAACGTCCGTATCCGGTGGTTCCTATGGCCTCGACCTGCTTCATCTCGATTCCGGCCATCTCCAGGGCGTTGTTCAAGACGAGGGTCGCAGATGCGATGACGTCTCCAGACGGGGTCCAGTCCTTTCCGATGATCTTGTTGTTCTCCATGACGACGGCCTTGGTGGTGGACGAACCGGAGTCGATACCGACTGTGATACCGGTCTGCCTCTCCCTGGCGAGGAGCTCCTTCCTCGTGACGATGGTGACGAGTGCCTCCATCCTCGTGAGGAGCTGGGAAGCCTTGAGCCTCTCCGTGAAGGAGTATGTGACGACAGGGAGCCTGGTGTTCTCCTGTATGAACCTCCTGAGCTCGTTCCTGACGAGTGCGGCCTCGGCACACCTGAAGCATGTGGTGATGAACACCGCATCGGCGTCGTATTTTCCATCGGCGAGCTGGACCGCCCTTGCGATCATCAACTTGAGCTGGGAGGAGCGGGGGTTGAAACCGAATCTCTTCACAGCATTGTCGATATCGGATGCGGACACGTCGGGGTAGACTATCTTGGCTCCGACGGATCTGGCGGCTTTCTCTATCTCGTACTGAACACTGCTGTACTCGGTACCGCAGGACAACTGTGCGATCTTGATCGTCAATTCAATCCCTCCAGGAATTCCTTGGCCATTGCGACGAAGCTGACCGCCTCCTCATCTGTGGAGGGGTACCTCACATGCAGGGTCGGGATGCCGCGCCTCTTGATCAGGTACTTGACCATGAGTTCGGAACGCTCGCATCCGACACATCCGAAGCTGTAGGGACAATCATCCATGATGATGGCTGCATCGGCCTGCTCGATGAGCGGACCCCATAGGGACAGTCTTCCCCTGACACCTGACGGCACTTCGACTCCTGCATACTTCAGTCCGCGCACGACATCATCCAATGTAACGTTCATCGGAGGCATATCTACCTCCAGGTTGTCCACCCTCTCCTGGATCGCGGCCATGGTGCTCAGGGGTTCATGTCCAAACCTCTCCACCAGGTCGAAGAGGACCAGGCTGTTCGGCGGATCGATAAAGACCTTCATCACTGCACCTCGCAAATCCTCTTGAAATCGTTTACGGAAATACGTTTCCTGTCTTCATATTGCTTGTAACCTGCGCCCTCCGAGACACGGTCCAATCCGTACTGGATCTTGGACAGGAGTTCCCACTCCTCCTCGAGCTGGGCGAATCCGGGCCTCGTACCATGCTGTGCACGACACCTGCGCGGGTCGCTGCAGGGGTACGCCCTGATCTTACTGAACACCTCGTTCGGATGCTTCTCCCTGACTCTGGCCAGGATGTCCAGGACCAATGACCTGGGGCCCTCCACGAGGCAACCGTAGCACGTCTCCTTCACGATGGCCTCGGCACCGTACGCATGTATGAGACGCACGAGCTGGTCCGGCGTGAGCATGGACCTGGGCGATATCATGAACAGTCTGGTCTCCCTCTCTTCAGTCATAACTCATCCTCCGTGATGTAGACTATGCTCTCCTCCGACAGACCGTCCATCATGCGGTCAAGGTCGTCGTCGAACTTTCCGATGATGTTGGTTCCGTACGCCTCCTCTCCGGTGGGTCCGAAATCCTTGCTGGCCTCCAACCTGATTCCGATGAGTCCCCTGTGGGGCCTGGCCTGGTTGGTGAGACCTATGTCTCCGCGGCTGACCTTCTTGAACGGCTGGGTCGGATAGAGGTTCTTCCCCTTCATCTCATCACCGTAGAAGGTGACCATGGGAAGACCCTCGAACGTGAACTGGACCTTCAAAGACCCTATAGGCTTGTGACTAAGTCCGGTTATCTTCCTGAAGTAGTGCGTTCCCTCGGGATCCTTGTCCGTGAGCTTGATCTTGAACACCCTGTCCCTGGGGACACCGAGCGTCTCCACCTCCCCTGCGGACAGGGCGGTGAGCGTCCTCTCGGGGGTCTGCTCCGCGATTATTGCATCGTCGGACGTATCGCCAACACGGACCTGTTTGATACCGCGGGACTTCAGGAACTCCTCGCCCTCCGCCTGCGTCATACCGACGGACAGGGCACGCGGGGGATTGGTGACCACTGTGAACTGGTCGCCCTTGGATACGTGGGAAACGATTGCGCCGCCGGTGGTCATCTGACCTGCGACGGTGTGCAACGGGGAGACCTGCCTGCGGTCCTTGTACATGTACATGCGACCGGTTCCGAGACCGTCGTTCCTGATGGTCACGGTGCCCCTGTCCCTCACACCGGAGTGCTCGGTGGGCATCTTCACATCCAGGTCATCGGAACATGCGACATAGCTGCCGGTGACATCGGTGGCCGTTATGGTTCCGGATGATGACAGTATGAGTACGTGTTCGGATGCCTCGGGGGACATCTCATCGAGGTCTATGCACACGGCGGTCTCGACCCTGTATCCCTCCTCGAGCTTCAGACTCAGGTCCTTTGTGACGATCACGTTCTCGGTGTTCGTCTCGGACATCAGGGGTTTCACCGATATGACGGAGTCTCCCTCCCTCATCTCCGACAGTATGTGCCTTCCGACCGTGATCTTACCGATGACGGCATGTCCTGCACCATATGTGCCGCGGTGGTTGTCCTTGGCCACCATCAGATAGGTGGTGTGGTTGTCGAAACCTCCCAGTGAAAGGAAGCAGTCGTACATGCGGTACATATACTCGTCCCTGTCCACCTCGAGTTCCGTCTTGAACGAACCGAATGCAACGAGATCGTGGGTGACCCAACGGGCGTTGATGCCCTCCATTGACTGGATGAGGGACGACTTCCACATCTCGGCCTCGGGTGTGTCGTTCAGATGCATGACCAGTGTTCCACGGGTCGTGGATATCTCAAAATCACGGGTGGCCTCGATGACCTTCTCTTCCGAGAGGTATACGGACACGAGGGTCCCCTTGACGTAGGGCTCGTCTGCCACCGCGGTCTTGAGGGTGGATCCCGCCCTGACGGTCTTCTCCTTGCCGTTGACAAGAATCTTCATATCAACCACGCTCCGGTAACATGGACTGGACCTTCGACACCATCTCGTCCAGTTTGTCCTGGGTGCATGTGACACCCCTTACGACACCAGACACGATGTGCACGATCTCTCCCTTAGTCTGGATCTTGTCCTCCGGGGGCATGACTACGGAGGTCTTGATTCCGATGGCTGCGAAATCCTCGAAATCGACCGGGCACTGTGCGACTATGATGGCAGGAATGTCGACATTCCTGAGGATCAACCTTGCCTTGTACACGATGTGCTGACGGACGTTACCCAGGTGTATGAGTGCCACCTTGTACTGCTGGATCCTCTCCACCTCGATGGGGTCCAATCCGAAACATGAACCGGTCGTCATGTCGGGGGCGTCTGCTGGAACACCCGAACCCGCGTTCACGACCAGAACACTGGTGTCTATACCCTCCTCACGGAGTGCGTATGTTATCTCGCACACCGGTTTCGTGATATGCCTGCGGCTCGGACCCATGGCGATAGCCACGACATCCTTTCCGGACTCGGAGATGGTTGCCCTCTGTGCCAGACCTCCTCCAACACCGAGACCCATCGACTCCCTGCACTCCACGAAGCTCAGGTGCCTTCCCATCTTCTGCTTCAACTTGATTCACCTTCCGGCACAGGCTCCATGTTGAACTCCTCAAGGACATCCTCGGGCTTTCCGAGAACCTGCACCTTACCGCCTTTCATGAATGCGGCACGATCACAGCAGTTCATGACGAAGTCCATGTCGTGACTGACGACGACGAAGGTCTCACCGAGGGTCTCCCTGGCATTGACGACAGATTTCGCGATGATTGTCTTGGTGATGGGATCCATGGTTCCTGTGGGCTCATCGAGGATGATGATACGTGGCTCCTTAATCAGAACCTGTGCGAATGCGATCCTCTGGCACTCTCCGACGGAAAGGGCATCGGGATAGGAGTAGAGGATCTTCTCGATGTCCTGCTTGGGGAATCCGACACTCAGGAGAACCTGGATGGCCTTGACCTTTGCAAGCTCGGCAGGCATCTTCATTCCGATGCATGTGCTCAGGTTCTGCAGGACGGTATCGAAGGGGTAGAGGGTGTATTCCTGGTGAAGGAAACCGATGTAGGGTGTGGCCCTTCCCTTTCCAGCGAATCCGCTCTCGGACATATCGATCCAATCATCACCGATCTTGATCTTGACGCTTCCAGATGTCGCAGGGGTCATTCCTGCGATCATACGGGATGTCGTGGTCTTTCCTGCACCGGAGTAACCGACCAGTGCGAAGACCTCCCTCTCCTTGATGTCAAATGAAACACCGTCGACTGCCTTGACGACTCCCCTGACGACGGAGAAATAGTGCTTCTTGGCATCATCGAGGACGATGAGGGGATCTCCGAGCTCACTGGACTCGGATTTCTCGAAATGATACTCCTTCATGAAGTCGTCGGAAACCTGCTTGGGGTCTCCCTGAAGGATGACGTTACCTGCATCCAGCAGGATACCCTCATCAGCCATCCTTGTGATGGCCTCGGGCCAATGGGATGCGAAGACCATGCATATTCCGTTGTCACGGACGTAGTTGATGAGACCCTGGTGGACGATCTCGGCAGTGGTGGGGTCGAGAGTTCCGGTGGGTTCGTCGGCCATGAAGAAGAGGGGTTCCTTGGCGAGCTGCCTTGCCATGACGACACGCTGCTTCTCTCCTCCGGAAAGGTCCCTGGCGATGTGGGTGGTCCTGTGGGTCATGTTGACCAGTTTGAGGACCTCGATTGCACGGTTGATACGCTGATCTCCCTCGTAGCGATCCGGAACTGCCTCCATGACATTCTCGATGACGGTCCTGTCCCCGAAGAGGGAGAACGTCCTCTGGAGCATGATGGCGATGCGTGCCCTGACAGCCTGCCTGAGGGGGTCGCTATCCTTGAGGGACCAGTAGTCGACGGACTTGGCCTCGGTAGGGGAACCACAGAGACTGCACACAGCTCCAGGGGTGGGGATGTCTATGTTACCGCACTTGGTACAGTGGTTCACATGGTAGATGACACGTCCGGAATCGGGCGCGTACTCCTCGCTACCCCTGAGCATGTGGATGAGGACACTCTTTCCGGCGGCACTCTTACCGATGAGTCCCAGGATCTTCCCGGTGGTGAGTTTCGCACTGACATTGTTGAGAACGCACCTTCCTCCGAATGATTTCGAGACGTTCTCGATTGTCAAAAGATCGATCGAATCGCTAGCCATGACCACTCCCAGATTTTACTATAATTTAAATTGTGCTCATTTTGGTTTGAATGATAGTTGCGTTAATGTCGAGCATCGAGAGGGAGTGGAACCCCCGACCATCATGTCATCCCAACAGACAGCACTGGGTGTGGATACAATTTGATTAACACCGGTGAACATGTCCAATACTATATTAAATGGATGTAACATTCATCCATTATGATCTCACGCACTTCGAAGATGGGCGGACCCATCCCCAAGTTCAACGACTACCATATGTGGAAGGCGTTAAACTGTCTGGATGAGAAGGACACCATGGGAAGAAAGAAACTATCCACGATGCTGAACATCGGTGAAGGCAGTACCAGGACTATCCTATCTCTCTTGCAGGATCAGAACATGATTACGATAGGGAAGAGTGGCATAGTACTCACATCCAAGGGTGCAGAATTCAAGAAAAGTATCCACATGGACCTAGCCGATGTGTCGATAAGCGATCTCACGATAGGTGACAAGGATGTTGCCGTTCGTGTACCAAAGATGGCACGTAACGTCACTTTCGGATGCGAGGAGAGGGATGCAGCCATAAAATCAGGCGCCACCGGGGCCACTACGTTGGTCTACAGTGGTGGTAAGCTGATATTCCCCGGGTCTGATTATCCCGTGGAACCGATCATCGAGATGAAGATCAAAGCCGTTTTCAACCTGAAGAACGACGATGTCATCATCATCGGTACCGGCCCCACTAGAGAATCGGCTGAGGTGGGTGCAGTCATAGCCGGATTGACCATTATGGGCGGACCCCAGTTCAACCGTGACCTGAAGGACATCATCTCCTCCAGGAGCACGAGTTCTGAACTGATATCGCTGGCGTTCGCGATACACGACCTCGTGGGCGGACTGCCGGTCTGTGCCAAAAGCAGGGACAATCTGGGTATAAGAATCGAAAATGGAGCGGTCATAGACAACGCTTACAGCGGACAGGTGCTTGAGGAGGTCATCAGTGTGGGAACCACCATCCGTAGGGTTGCCACTTCCGGACCTTACAAGGGCATCAGGGTCATTGTCACACCGATTGAGTTGGACAACAGGATCATCGCTGCCATAGGTGTTGTGGATGTCAGATCCATGGCTGGAGTAAACAATTTGATAAGATTGAGGAGTGAAGACGATGACTGACTGCAAAGTATGTGTCGATGCCGGCGTTTGCAAGATGAGGACACTCATCACAGCAAAAGACAATGGAATGGGTCTGATTGAACTGGACATCAAGAGCGACTGCCCCAACATCCTGAAGATGTCATGGAAGCTCGAGCCCATGAGTCCCTATTCTGAGGTGGAAGCCGAATTCCACAAGTCGGAGATCTACAGACTCGCCAACGATGCCATCCCCCACACCGCTTGCCCTGTTCCCTCTGGAATGGTTAAGGCACTGGAGGTTGCAGGTGACCTTGGACTGAAACGCGACTGTGTCATCAGATTCGTGGATGACGACGAGGATTGTATGGGAGGTCGTTGAAATGGGTGCAGACCCCAACGCCCCCGGTGACTCCCAACTTGAGATCATCCGCGGACTCAGAGGAGTTATCCACGCATTCTACCTGGACAGGGATATCCTCGAAAGACTCCGTGAGGAGGAGTCCAAGGTCCGTGCGATGGGAAACATCGAGGTCGACAACCAGGGATTCTCCCAGGCACTCGAGCGCGACAGCGTCATCTGCATCATCAAGGACCCCAGGTTCAGACCCCCGCCGGAACCCACGGTCATCCTCGTATCCGATGATGGGAACCTGATCGGTGAGGAGGTGTTCCCCTTCACCGCTCACAAGTACACCGACAGAGATGATGTCATCTGGCTCTCCGATGGTTTCGTACTCTTCCCGCAGGTCGAAGCCAACGGTGGAGAGCAGTTTGTCATGCCTCCCGTATCCTTCCCTGAACTCAACGAGAGCAACGGATGCAAGGACGTCATATCATGCAGTCCCGCACCCACCAGTGACCTCATGATCAAGAACCATTACGATCTTGTGGACACACCCAAACTGGCATCCGTCCTCGTTGCATTCAACAGGATCTGATGTGAAAACCATGTAATAAGGGAGGGTCACCCCTCCCGTTTTTGATTACCTGTTCATCCTGCAGACGAGTACGGGACAGTGAGCGTACCTGACAACTGTTTCTGCGACACTGCCTATGAATGCCCTCTTGGCATGTGTACGGCCCAATGAACCGCAGACGACGAGATCGTGATTCGCCGATTCATCCACGATGACGTTTGCAGGACTTCCACTGAGGACCTTGGTATTGACCTCAATACCTGCTTCCTCAGCAAGGGAATGGACCTTCGAGAAGATATCCTCGGATTCTTCGACACCGCCCATCTGGATGTGGTCGACTGAATCGATGTTTCCGACAATGCTCGATGCATCCGAACCTGCTACATACAGGGCTGTGAGTGATGCGGAGTTCTTCTTTGCAATGTTGATTGCGTTGATTACCGCGTTCATACTGTTCTCGCTCCCATCTGTGGCGACCAGGATGGAATCGTACATCACGGGGGATTCGGACAGAACCGGTGTCTGTACAACACTCTCCTTGGGCATGGTATGCGCCATCGGGGTACCACTCCTTGCTCTGACAACCAGACACGCCAGACACATCACGAATGCGATGCAACCTGCCAGGAAGTACATGTTATGGAATGAACCCAGGATTCCGATTAGGATGGCGAATGCCATCGTGGAGATGAAGTTGGACAGGTTGAGGGCGACTGAATAACCGCCCATGACCTTTCCAGAGGTCTTCGCTGTTGAATACATGGAAAGCGAGGAGATCACAGTAGGCATGAGGAGTCCGAGACTGAATCCCATGACGACCATACTGATGAATGTCACAGCTATGTTTGGGACGTACAGTAATGCAAGGCTGATTCCCATCATGAGGAATGCTATCGCATATGCACTGACCTCGGAAGGCTTGCTGACCCTACGGGAGTAGATGATACTGAATATTCCCTGTGACACCCCCATGACCCCCATCAGGAATCCACAGAGTGTGTAGCTAGCACCCATGCTGGTGATGTATGCGGAGAAGTTCATGGGAACGGAGAACATCAGGAACATCTCCATGAAAACGACGATGTAGCAGAACAGGATCTTCCTGCCCCTGTTGGGTATGTCCAACTCGGGCATCGATTCAAATGCTCCTTCCCTCTTGATCCTGGAGGGATCCTTGACGGAGATGAGCCCCATTATGAGGATGGGGAGACCGATGAGGTACACGAGGAAAGGGAACTGCCAACCGATCTCGGTGAGACTACCTCCTGTTGTTTCCAGGATGAGGGTACCGACACCGATAGCTGCAGACTGGTATCCTATGACCTTGGCACGGTTCATTCCCGTGTAATACTCCCCGATGAGAGCTGTAGTGGTAAGCGAGATACCTGTAATTCCGATTCCAAGGAGGAAACGGAACACGAGCAGCGAGATATAGGATGTAGCGAAGAACCCTGCCACCCCCATGATGGTGAAGATGAGCAGTGCTCCGTAGAACACCTTGACTTTTCCGAACCTATCTGCAAGATACCCCACACCAAATCCCGTTATGGCACAGGACAGGGAGGGGAGACTAACCACAAGCGATTTGGTGAAATTATCTGTGATCCCGAAATGATTGGCGATGGGTTCCAAAGCAGGTGCAACCACTGCAGCACCCATGAGGATGACCATCGAAGACAGGAGGATCGTCAGAAGAGTCATCGCATTGGGTTTGAAGACTTTCTTCTCTGTTTCAGTCATGGAACTATCAAATTGGGCCTTTATTTAATGTTCACCCGACTATCGATAGTATTCTTTCAGACACATATTGATTAAGAAGTCAACAGAAACACATCAGTGAAGTCCAACTGATGACAAATGGAATCACAAAAAAGGTAAGAGGTTTGGGGAAAGGGTTTAACCGCCTCCGGAAGGCATGAATTCGGATATGTCGACGTCAGACGTCTCCTTCCGAAGGTCCTCGACGGACCTCATGCCACCTTCATAGACGGTACGCTCTTTGAACGAGACCTCGATGTACTCCGACGGATCCGCCGGTACCAGATACGAGGAATCGTAGTAGAGTCCAGTGAAATCCAGTTTGACCCAGATCTTACCGTCCTTCTCCTTGATGTCCTGCACCTTACCGACAGTGGATGTCGGAGTGTACTTCAACAGGTCGCCGTTCTCCAAAGGATCATCCCTTGATGACAGCGGTTCTCTCTCCGGCGGGCACGAACTCCCTGAGAGCTCCACGTCCGATCTCCTTGGTCACGTTGGCGAAGTCGAAGACCAGTGAGGGGTCTGCGAATGCGATCCTGACGAAGGGGTTGGCTGTGAATGCGTCTCCGCGAGCGACGTGGGCTGCCTTGGGGATACCGGTGTATCCAGAGAGGTGACCGACGTTCATTGCGTAGTTGGGGTAGTTGGGTCCACGGACCTCCATGGGCAGACCCTCATCGGACCTGTATGCGAAGGAGTTAGCGGATCCACACTGGTCCTGAAGATCGAATCCGTAGAATCCGAGCCTTCCGGTCCTCTCTTTGTGCTGGAGCATGGAGAGGTACCAGCAGTTCAGACCGACGTCTGCGACTCCGGTTGCCATTGCACCGGCGATACCAGTGGATGCGGCTGCGACAGTTGCCCTCTGGGATCCACCGAAGTGGGTCTCCATAACGGCGGGGTACCTCTCGTACATCTCGAGAGCGTATGCGTTGATGTCGTCACCGAGTTTCATGATCTCGTCCATGTTGGTGGGGTCGAGTTTGCAGAATCCACCGTATTTGGATTTGATCTGGTCGATTGCGTAGTAGACGTAGTCCTCGAGGATGTTGTCGGTGTATGCTGCGGTAGCGTACTGGGTGAATCCGACTCCTCCAGACATGTATCCACCGAGGTAGACCTGGTCGAAGACTGCTGCTCCGAGGGCGACTGCCTCGAGTGCTGCACGGCCGGGGTCGTCAGGGTAGACACGGTCGGACTGGGCGATATCTGCCATGTATCCGAAGGGAATTCCACCGGGCTCGTTGGGTCCCCTTGCACGCCTTGCGGGCATCATGGTTCCCATGTTGAGAGACTGGTGCTTTGCAGAGTATGCGAAGTCTGCGATGGCTGCCTCTCCTGCTGCGAGTTTGTAGGAGGAGATGAAAGCCATGGAGATCTGCATTGCTGCGTGCCTGGAGACGGTAGCTCCGTCCATGAGCCTTCCGACGATGGTGGGGACACGGACTGCCTGCATCAGGGTCTTTCCGATTGCAGACTTGAGCTGCTCTGCCTGCTCTGCAGGGAAGAGCTTGTTGATGTCGATGACGAACCTGGAGTCGATCTCGTCGATCAGCTCGTCGTCTCCGGAGTAGACCTTGACGTAAGAGTCTGCAGCGAGTGCAGGGTTGATCTCAGCCATGTGCTCCTGAACGACTGCTCCTCCGGGAACGGTGTGGTTGACAGTCTCGAGGTATGCGTTGATGGTCTCAGGGGTGACCTCCTTTCCGAGCCTTCTCTCGATGGTCTGGTGAGGGGAGTCAAGTCCGACGAGGATGGTCCTCCTGATGTCATCCCATGCCTGCTGGATTGCACAGTTGTTGACACAGTGCAGATCATCAGTCTCGGCGTAGATGTCAGTGTGGGACAGCTGGTAAGGCATCCAGCTCCTCTGTCCGAGAGGAACTCCGATGTCCTCGTTGAGCATGGGGATTCCACGCTTCTTTGCGATCTCGTCTGCGGTCTTCTGGAACTCGACCTTGGACTTGGACTGTTTCCATCCACCGAAGCAGTAGTACTTGGTGGAGAGATCAGTGGGCTCTTCTTTGAACTTCTTCTTACATGCATCCATGAACAGCTTCTCTTTTCCTGCCATGGTAATCACTCTCCCTTAACCTTCCAGGGCTGGTATCCACCAAGGGTCCTCAGTTTGTGGATCCTGAGTCCGTACATGGTGACCTCTTTGTCATCTCTCATGTCAACGCCGTCTGCTCTGAAGATGGTGGTCTTCTTCCTGAGGTTGGCCATGGTGTCGGGCTTACCGACGGAAATCCTCCTGTCGAGGGGGATAGCGACCTGGTCCTTCACGTAGACGACCTCTTTCTTCTCATCATCCCAGACGTACCTCTGCCAACCGTCGAACATCAGTCCGTTCTCGTCGAGACGGCATGCGTGTCCGTGAACAGTTGCTCCCCTGATACCGGTGAGGGCGGGGTCGAAGGTCTCGTTGTCAATCATCTCTTTGGCCATGACCTCGAGGTCTCTCTCACGAACCTCGATGATCTGCCTTCCGGAAAGGGTTCCGGTGTCGACTCCCCTGTACCTGGAGAGGTACATCCATGCCCTCTGGTAAGGAGAGATGGGTGCGAAGTAGACGGAATCGGTGAACTGGATGTACCTAACACGGTCTCCGTGTTTGGCTCCCTCGATGGGGACGACCAGTTTCCTGATGGGACACTCAGGCTCTTTGCCCTCCTCTATCGGGGGGTGGATGGACTTGTAGTCCTCTCCGGGGTTCCTGTGTCCCATGATCCTAACGACATCATCCATTGCGACGTCACGAAGCTTCTTCAGTTTGACTTTGGGGTCCATGTACCTGCGCCTGTTTTTGGCGGGTACGGAGCTTCCAGGGTAGAACTGTCTCTTGTATGCCATAATTATGCACTCCTGTAATCATGTAGTGTAGGTTTGTATTTCGAATACCTGCCGACCTGCAGATTGTAGCCGTGCTCGATGTGCTCGTTGCAAGCGGCTTTGATCTGCTCCAGCCTTACATCAAGGATCTCCTCGTCTTCGACATCCAGTTCGATGTAGAACGCTCCGACCAGATACTTCAGCTCGACCTCCCTTCCACCGACCGTGATGGTCTGGTGCTCGGTGTGGTTGTTGGCCATACCCTTGGCGGGACCACTGTTGATCATCCTGGGTATGCTCTCACCGGTCATGTTGATCTGTCTGATGTTAGGAATAACATCGAGTGCGTTCAGGACCTTTTCCGTCGTTTCAGCGCTGAGGAGACGGTTGGTCATTATCTGGACCTCGGGAAGAGGCTTTCCTGCGTAATCTGCGGCTGGGGCTTTAGGATCCGACATTTCAAAACCTCACAGTTTCTTTTTCACCTTCTTTGCCTCAGCAGCGACGTACTGCATGGGCTGGCTGAATTCAGGAAGGTCTCCGAAAACCTCTTTGAAGAGACCAGAGGTGGCCTCTGCGGAGAAGGTCTGAGTACCTCCGTCGAGACAGTTACCTGCGGTAACGGCGGGGATAAGGACTCCCTTTGCGTGCCTGGTAACGACGTGGTTTCCGTGGAACAGACCAGGTCCTCCTCCTCCGTAGATGGAGTGAGAGAAGAACGACATACCGACTCCAACTCCCTCTGCCCTACCGTAGTCGACACCGGGGAGACCGGACTCGTGCTCGAGCAGGTCGTTGTAGTACAGGATGGTTCCGGGAACTCCCTGTGCTGCCCTTGCTGCTCCGACGTTCACCATGATTGCTGCAACCATTCCGGTTGCTGCGTATGCGTTCCACTTGGGGAGATCGTCAGTGGTGTAGACCTTGTATCCGCTGGGGAGGGTCTCTTTTACGCGGATGACTCCATCCTCGATTGCCCTCTCCATAAGGGATCCAACGACGGATCCGACGGTTCCGGTCTTTCCATTCTTCTTGACCAGGGTGTAGAGCATGTTGTTTGCGTTGAGTCCCTGGTATGCGAGGGAGAGAAGTCCGCCCCTCTCGAAGTTTCCAATCATGTCTCCCATCTCGTAGGATCCACACTGCTCGAAGATTGCGGAGAGTGCGGTTCCCTGCATGGCGTTCCTGTTGACGAGTGCGACAACGTGGTTTGCCATGATGTTCCTGAGTGCGAATCCAGCACCCTCGTTGTTCTGGGGAACCTCGAGGATGGATTTGACGTTTGCACCCTGGAAGGTGATGGTCTGGGGGTATCTTCCCCAAACGGCTGCCTTAACCATGTTTGCTTTGTACATGGGGATGTCGAAGTAATCGATGATTGCCTCGGTTGCAGCTGCAGCGGTGGTAGTGAAACCGGTGGTGTACTCGATACCTGCGTTCATCCTCTCCTCAGGCACGACGACGACGATGTTCTTTCCGCCGGATTTGACCTCAACGACGGTTCCATCGCCCTCATATACCTGGACTTTCTCTTTGACGAGCTCCGCGATCTTGTCAGCGTTCTCGACGAGGGGGATGTCGATCTCTTTTCCTTTGATGATGACTCCTCCGCCAGTCATGGATCCGGTCTTGAGAGCCTTCTCGGTTCCGGCCAGGCTGATGGCGCAGGTCCTCTTTGTCAGAGACACGATCTTCTTGATCGCGTTGTTGCGCAACGGACTGATGGCTTCCAACGGAATGTCTTTCGCGATGCGTTTTCCGTTGTCGTCATACAAGTCGATTACGTCCTCGTATTTTGGCATTTCATACCTCCTTGTTCAATAATTTCCTGTGAATCCTTACGGAATCACAGTCCCCTTGCAAAACACGGGTATTGTGTTTCACCATATAAACCCATGCAAAAATTACCAAATTGCGTACAAAACTCAAAACAGTTTAGAATTTAAGTTTCGGAACAAATCGTAGTTTTTCTGGTTTCCCTCAAGCATGTTCTATTTAATTAGTTGTATTAACCCCGTTTAAGTAACACGAAATCATACAATAGTGTTATTAAACGGGTAATTGGTTTCATTGAAATGTTATTTAGTCACGTTTGGCCTTCGTCATTATTCCGGACTCGTACTTGCGCAGGTGTTCGACGAAATCAGGGATCATGGAATAGGGGATTCCACATGCGAGTTCATCCGATTTCATATCGGTCTTCTTCCTGCAACCGAAACAACCGAGGGAGATGTTCGGCTTTCCAGTGCATATCGGAACGGAAACGATGTCCTCGCATGCACACTGGAACGGTGAGGTTGTGAATGTAACGCGTCCACCCTGGGATGCGGTCGCAAGAGGTACGATCCAATAGATCCTCTCGGGGATATCCTCCATGGTGACAACATCTGGAATGAAATCCGCATCCTTCAACGGACATACAACCTCTCCGACACTCTTGAAATCGGGAATCATGCGTTCGGAGATCATCTTACCTGCAGCATCCGCAGAATCATGGATGCCGAGTCCGGCATGGAATTCACCCGATGCAACCTTCTCGGATGTTGGTGCCATGTTCATAGCAGAAGCGCCGACCATGCAGTTCTCTGAACTCAGGGGAAGCTTGAAGGATTCACCGCCCCTAGCTCTGAAAACCGCCTGACAGTGACTTATCTGCCCCTCGGGCTCGGAGTAGCCTGCAGGGTATTCCTCCCCCTCCCTTATGAGTCTGATAGCAACAGGCTCCCCACGGAGTTTGAGAACGGATTTCATTACCTCTGCATATTCCTGGTTCTTACCCAATATTTCCGACATAATACGCGGAAGGGATTCTACGGATAAAACCCTAACCTGGGATTCATCCCTGTTAAAAATTGATGAAAAGGAAAATGCCGTGGTTGAACCACGGCTGTTTTACAATCACTCGATTGCTGCAGAGGGGCACTCGTCGATGCATGCACCGCAGTCGATGCATTTTCCTGCGTCGATGACAGCGATGTCATCGCAGGTGATTGCACCCTCGGGGCAGACGTCAACACATGCTCCACATGCCACACACTCGGACTCTTTGACTGTA
>JAGBGN010000123.1 GCA_017935945.1 Candidatus Methanomethylophilaceae archaeon
AAAACGGGAGATGGTGGACCCGGCCGGATTTGAACCGGCGACCTTCGCCTTGTAAGGGCGACGTCATAACCCCTAGACCACGGGTCCGCAACCTCCCTTATAATTCGGAGATATAAAAGCAAGACGGTGACCTCGCCGATCGACGCATGGTCTTGGGGATACTCCGTGAAAAATCGACTGCCCGAATGCGATGACGTCAGTATCATATATCGAGAGTATAATGCGAGGGACGTTGCGATTGTAGTCCAGCGGTTAGGACGGAAGCTTCCCAAGCTTCTAACCCGGGTTCGAATCCCGGCAATCGCACCTTTCTGACTACACGTATGTAACAAGTGTTTTTAGCATGGTAGATGTTGTACTCGACCATGCAGACGCTGGAGATTGACGGTTCAAGAGGCGAGGGAGGAGGACAGATGGTCCGCACCTCCGTAGCCATGGCCACGGTCACCGGCAGGACGACCCACCTCACACGTATCAGGGAGAACAGGCCTACCAACGGTCTGTCCAAACAGCATTGCGCAGCAGTGAACGCCGTCGCCATGATGGCGGGATCGGAAGTGGAGGGGAACAATGTTGGTTCCAGGGAACTTCTGTTCAAACCCGGGGACCAGCAGGTCGACGACATAGAAATGAACATAGGTACGGCCGGTAGCGTGAGCCTCGTACTGCAGGCCATGCTGCTCGCGGCGAGGAACCACAAGAACAGGCTGACCGTTGACATAAGCGGTGGTACCAACGTCATGTGGGCGCCACCCATAGACTCGTACCAGCACCTCCTCTTCCCATTGATGAGGAGGATGGGTATCGACGCCACCGTCAAGATCATCGAGAGGGGATTCTACCCTCAGGGTGGCGGACGCGTCCTGGCTGCATTGGACCCGATCCGCGACATAATACCGCTCGAGATTAGCAACCTGGGCGAGCTCATCGGCATACGCGGGGTGTGCTTCAGCCAGCGCCTCCCGGACTGGATCACCAAGGACATCATCCGTAGCTGCGAGGACACGCTCGCACCGATCGCCGATGTCGAGTTCGACATACAGAGGACCGACGGAGACTCCCGCGGTGCCGGAATCGTCCTTGTGGCCGAATTCGAGAACGGCATGCTCGGCAGCAACGCCCTCACATCCCGGGGACACACCGCGGAGAAGGCGGGGGAGGATGCCGCCAACGACCTCCTAAGGGAGATCACGAGCGGTGCTACGATGGACGTCCACACAGCGGACCAGCTCCTCCCATACATGGCGATGGCGAAGGGAAGGAGCGGTTTCTCCGTGTCACGCATAAGCAAGCACCTCCTCAGTCAGATGGACACCTTGGAGTCGTTCCTCGACGTGAACTTCGGTGTCGAGAGGAGGGACAACGTATACTGGTTCACAGTGAACCCTGGTGAGAACAATGAGGCCATTCATCCACGTTAACTGCGCCATGTCCGCCGATGGAAAACTGGCGGGCGACGACCGCACGCAGGTGAGGATCTCCTCCGATGAGGACAAGACCCGCGTCAAGACCATGAGGAAGAAGTACGACGCGATCCTGGTAGGCGTCGGGACCGTCATCGCGGACAACCCGCACCTGACGTTCAAGGACGGGGATTACGACACCAACCCCATCAGGATCGTACTTGACCCCCATGGCAGGACCCCCGAGGACGCTCTCGTACTGGATGAGCGCGCACCCACGGTCATGGTCACCCTCGAGGACTGCGACGTGGAATGGGACTGCGAGGAGATCATCCGCGCAGGGAAGGATGAGATCGACCTGGACGCTGTCCTCGAGGAACTCGCCGACTTCGGCATAGAGAACGTGCTCGTGGAAGGCGGTGGCAGGACCATAGCCTCGTTCTTCAGGGCAGGTCTGGTCGACCGCTACTCCGTGTTCATCGGCAGCCTCGTTATAGGTGGTTCCAACGCCCCCACCCCCTGCGACGGGGATGGATGGGTCAGGGAATCCGGGATCAAGATGGATCTGGAGGACTGCGAGGTTCTCGGGAACGGTGCACTCCTGACCTTCAAACCCAGGTTCTGATCACTTCGGTTCCACTGTGAACTTGAAGTAGTTGGATTCGGAACCGAAGATCTCACTGGATACCACATCGTACTGGTTGCCTGTGGCGTCCTCCAGGATCTTGCAGAAGAACCCTATGGCGTAACCGCCTATGGTCTGCGCTATACCCTCGGTGAACGGTTCGTCGTCCTTTATGATGATGGTCATCGGCTTCAGGGAGAATATCGTCACCTCTCCCAGGCCGATCTTCCCGAAATAGGAACGTGCGTTGGAGACCGTGTCCTCTATGGTCTCGCCGGTGAGCGAGCCGTCCAGTGCGACGGCGTGGATGGCACCCAGGAGCTTGGCCATAGGTCCGAACGAGAGCCCTAAGCCGTCGAATCCCATGAATATGAAACGGGGGAGGGCCTTGCTGACCTGTTCCGGATCGTGGACCACCTTGGACAGCATGCTCATCGCGTTGTGCATGGACTCCTCGGACGACTCCTTGGAGTTGGCCAGCATGACCGAGACTATGGAGTAAACCTTGCGACGGCTGTCGTTGGGGTCGTCCTTGACCGCGATGAGTCCGTCCTCCACCATCCTGTCCAGATGGACGGAGAGCGTGGACTGCGCCTTGCCTATGGAGCGCGACAGGTCCGTGAGTGTCATATCGCCCTTGTGCAACTCCGCGAGTATGCTCCTGCGGATCTCCCCGGATATCTGCACAAGACCATTTCTGGTGTAATACAACTGAAAATCTTCATTTGGACCGTCACTCAAGTTAATCAGACCGTAAAGAGGTATGGGATAATAAATGATTGGTGAACCATCCTTCGGATTCTATGAAGAACCACGGTTATCTACTACATGGACAATGATGTATCAGTGAAAACATGAAAGCGACTATCGACGGAAAAGTGACGGACATAAAGGCCGTCTGGTTCGATGACGGCAAGGTCTGGATGATAGACCAGAGGGAGCTGCCTGCCAGGATCGTCATCGTCTGGTTCGACGATTACCTGGAGATCGCGGAGGCCATCCGCAACATGACCACCCGCGGCGCCCCATCCATAGGAGCCACCGCCGCCTACGCGATGTGCATGGCGGCACTGAAGGGATGCGACCTGGTGAAGGCCGCGGCGGACATCAAGGCCGCCAGACCCACTGCCAACGACCTGTTCTACGCCGTCGACTACATGACCGCGGAGCTGTCCGCCGGAAGGGATCCCGTCGAGGCATCGGATGCCTACGCGCAGATGATGGTGGACAAGTGCACGAAGATCGGCGAGTACGGAGCAGAACTCATCGAGGACGGCATGAAGCTCATGACCCATTGCAACGCCGGTGCACTCGCCACCGTGGACATGGGTACCGCCCTCGCACCCATGAGGGTCGCCCAGAAGCAGGGCAAGAAGTTCTTTGTCTACGCATCCGAGACCAGACCCAGGCTCCAGGGTATGCAGTTGACCGCCTGGGAACTCAACCAGGAGGGGATCGACCATGCGATCATCCCCGACGGGGCATCCGCTTACTACATGTCCAAGGGAGTCGACATGATCATAACCGGAGCGGACAGGATCACCGCCAACGGGGACTTCGCCAACAAGATCGGTACCTTCGACAAGGCCATCGTCGCCAAACACATGGGCATCCCGTTCTACGTCGCCGCCCCCATATCGACCTTCGACTTCTCCATGGAGTCCGGTGAGGAGATCGTCATCGAGCAGAGGTCCGAGGAGGAGGTCACCATGGTTGGGGACATCAGGATCGCACCCGTCGGGTCCAAGGCCCTCAACCCCGCATTCGATGTCACCCCGGCAGAGCTCGTCACCGGTTTCATCACAGAGGTCGGTATCCTGAGGCCCGATGAGATATCGAAGGTGAGGCAGTGAACGAGAGATATGCCAGGATGAAGCTCGTGGAGACCTGCAAGCTCCTCTACAACCGCAAGATCACCGTGTCCGCCGGAGGCAACATGAGTGTCAGGATCAACGATTCGGAGGTCCTGATCACACCCTCCGGAAGGAACAAGGGGATGCTGGAGCCCGAGGACATGGTCCTCATAGGCACGGACGGATCCGTGATATCCGATGGAAAACCCTCCATCGAACACAAGTTCCATCTCGCACTCTACAACGCGAACATGGACACGGGGGCCGTCATCCACTGCCACCCGCTGAACTGCACCGCCCTCGCCGTACGCGGAGACGGGATGAGATGCAACATCACCCCCGAAGGCGTCCTCCTGCTGGGGGAGGTGCCCATGATCGGGTACTTCACGCCCGGAAGCCAGGAGCTCGTGGATGCCGTGGCCGAATACGCATCATCCAAGGCGATGCTCATGGCCAGGCACGGTGCTCTCACCCAGGGCCGCAACCTCGAGGAGGCCTACAACAGGATGGAGGAGCTGGAATTCCAGGCACAACTGCAACTCCTGGTCGGGGATGTGGACGACCTGCCCGCCGACGAGATCGAGAAGCTCTCCAGGATGTGATCCCCTGACCATACTGATCACCAAATGGTTCGGCGTCTTCCTCTGCGACGAGAAGAGCGGCAGGATCATCGACAAGAGGCTCATGCCCCACGACGCCGCCATCGTGTCGGAGAAGCTCGCATCGGTCCAGAGGGGCGCCCTCCTGGACGAGGAGCGCGAGCTGGCGGCCACCGTCGACGGTAAGATCGCCGTCAGCGACAGGAGGCAGTCTGAACTGGGTAAACCCGAGCTCTTCGACTCGTCCTTCATCACGCCCCAGAAATACGGTTTCGACGACCAGTTCATGCACGAGGTCATGATGGGACTCGGGAAGCTGAGGACGTCCGAACCCGTACCGCGCGACAGGAACCTCGTGCAGGCCATCAGGAACCTGGACGACCAGATCGCCACCATAAACCTCTACAACGAGCGCCTGCACGAATGGTACGGCATGCACTTCCCCGAACTGGCGGACCTCGCCCGTGACAAGAGGTACGCGGACCTCGTGTCCAGATTCGGGGACAGGTCCGGGATCATAGAGGAACTGGGCATCGAGATGGAGTCCATCGGTTCGGAGTTCAACGATGAGGACATGCGTGCCGTGCAGGACCTCGCGGACACCCTGTACAGGCTCTACGACGACAAGGAGAGGACCGAGGAGTACATCCAGGGCATCGTCGAGGAGACGTGCCCCAACATGTGCGCACTTCTCGGAGGGCCCCTTTCGGCCAGGATGATCTCCCTCTCCGGAGGATTGGAGAGACTCACCACCCTGCCATCGTCGACCGTACAGCTCCTGGGAGCCGAGAAGGCGATGTTCAGGCATCTGAAATCCGGCAAGAGGCCCCCGAAGCACGGTATAATCTATCAGCACCCGGAGGTCCACAGGGCACCGTACTGGCAGAGGGGGAACATAGCCCGTGCCCTTGCAGGCAAGGTGCTCATAGCCGCCAAGATAGACCAGTACCACGGCGAGTTCCGCGGGGACGTCCTGAACCAGGAGTTCATGGCACGCGTCGAGGATGTGAAGAGACGCTACCCCGAACCGCCTAAGAAACCCCAGAAGAAGGGCAAACCCCGCAACCGCAGGGGCGGGAAGGGCGGAAGGCCCCACTGAACCTTTCCAAGGTGCCAGCATCCAGGCCGGTACACGCACGGAAGCGTGTGCTGGCCACTTTTCCCCTGGCAATACCTATAATAAGAAAGACCCCTTCTCCTGGCTGATAACATGAGGTCCGTAACTATGTTCGGCCTGTATGTGCACACTTCCAGAAGGGAAGTGAACTACCGGCCATAAGTCCGGCAAAAATACACCAAAAGGTAAGTGAGACCAATGTGGGAGATGAAAGAGATCAGGGAGCTTAAAGAGGGAAGGTACGTCAACGTCGACGAGGAGCCTTGTAAGATCGTCAAGATCACAACCTCCAAGCCCGGAAAGCACGGATCTGCAAAAGCCAACATCGATGCAGTCAGCATCTTCACCGGCGCAAAGAAGTCCATCGTCGGACCCGTCAGCACCAAGGTGCAGGTCCCCATGATTGACAAGAGGAAGGGACAGGTCCTTTCCATCACCGGAAACGAGGCAATGATCATGGACCTCGAGACCTTCGAGCAGATCTCCGTCGAGATCAACCCCGACCATGAGCAGCCTGTCGAGGAGGGCGGAGAGCTCCTGTACCTCGTCGCAATGGGCAGATACAAGATCATGTGAGGTCTGATAATATATCGTACGGGATCGGTTATGCAGGCGCTGAATCCGAATACAACGATGCGGACGTCGTGATATACGGCATCCCGTACGATCACACCTCCTGCTTCAAGGCAGGAGCCAGGGAGGCCCCGACCGCCATCAGGCGGGCCTCCTATAATTTTGAGGAGATCCACTTCGAGCACGGACTCAACCAGCCCAGACTCGAGATCTGCGACTACGGGAACTGCGATGACTTCATCCTCCCCGAGGACATGTTCGCGGAAGTGGATTTCGCAATGGGGCCCGCCATCCGCGACGGTAAGTTCACCATCGCCATCGGTGGCGAGCATTCCATCAACATCCCGATCGTCAGGAACTTCGAGAAGGATGACATCGCGCTCATCTCCATCGACGCGCACCTCGATTCCAGGGACGAGTACCTCGGTTCACCCAACAGCCATGCCTGCATCACCAGGCGCGCGGCGGAGCACCTCGGCATAGACAACGTCTACGTCCTCGGATGCCGTGCGATCGGCGAGGAGGAACTGGACAGGGATGACGTCATCCCGTTCATCAGCTCGTACGACATCATGGACAAGGGAATCGAATGGGCCATCGAGACCGCTCTGGAGAGCGTCAAGAACGAGCGCGTCTACCTGACAGTCGACATCGATGGCATCGACCCTGCATACGCACCTGGAACCGGTACCCCCGAACCCTTCGGACTCCACCCGATGGATGTCAAGAAGGTCATAAACAGGATCGGCGACAGGCTGGCCGGATTCGATGTCGTGGAGGTATGTCCCCCTGCGGATCCCGCGGGAATAACCTCAATCCTTGCCGCCAGGTACATCAACGAGGTCATCGCCGTCCATGGCAAGAACCTCAGAAGCTAATCCTGTATCGTTGAGGAAGGCATCGATTTTCGACAGCATGGAGGATATCTTCTCCTCCGCGATCTCCGTTGTATCAGCCTGAGAATACAATCTGATCATCGATTCAGTAGTGGAGGGCCTGATCAGCACCCATCCGTCATCGTAGACGAACTTGATACCGTCGGTCAGGTCGGTGACATGGTTGCCACGGAGCTCCCTGAAGTAGTTGATGAGCATATCGCGCTTCTCCGTGGGAAACGGCAGGTCGTGTGTGACGTACGAGTAGGTGGGCAGTGCATCCGCCTGCTCGGACAACGGACCGTTACGGGCGATCGCCTCCAGCATCCTCAGCATCGCCATGAATCCGTCACGGCAGTACTGGAACTCGGGGAATATCAGGCCCCCGTTGATCTCCCCTCCAAAGATGGCATCGTACTCCTTGACCTTGCGTGCCACCAGTGGTGACCCGACACCGGTGTACTTCATGATGCCACCGTTCTCGTTGACCACATCCTCCACGACGGATGTGGAACTGATCGGACATATGACCTTGCCCTTCCTCTGACTCAGGATCGACCTGGCGATTATGGCCATCTCCTTGTCACCGGGAACGATGTCCCCATCCTGCGTGACGAACAGGCAGCGGTCACCATCCATGTCGAATCCGACACCCAGGTTGAAGGTGGCCTGACTGGTTATGTATGCCAGATCGTTGAAGTTGTCCTCGGTGAGTTCCGAATCG
>JAGBGN010000011.1 GCA_017935945.1 Candidatus Methanomethylophilaceae archaeon
CCTACTCGAGGATTTCGGCGAGGGGCCGGAGGCGATGTCCCTGATGGTCGGTCTGTTGGGATGCTACAATGTCGTGATGTTCTCGGAACCCGACGATCCATTGTACAGGTACAACGAGACACTCCTATCAAACGGACGCAACGCAACCAAGGGGGTGGCATGATGGCCAACAAGATCGACTGGGAACCTGTTGACGGAGGAGTGGGTATCACGAAACTGGTGTCCACGGACCGTGACATCGTCGTACCGGAAGAAATCGATGGTATGCCCGTTGTCCACCTGGGCAGTCGGTTCCTCATGGGTTCACCCAACAGCGGTTCCCGCAGCCTACGCATACCGTCGTCGGTCGTCTCTTTCGACAGGGATGCTTTCTCAGGGATAATGGGACTTAGGACCATAAGGTACAGTGGCAACATGGATGTTCTCAACAATTCCAGACTCAATGCCGAATACGACTGCAGGATCGTATGCGAAGGGGATGGTTTCTCCTTCGATTTCATCTCCGGATTCCCCATGTCGTTCCCGGAATTCGATGAGGCGATACTGTCCTCCCATGTCACCACAAAGGTGGAGACGGCCATGGAGAGGATATCCAACCCATACGGTCTGGAGGACCATCACAGGGATGGATATGTCACGATCCTCAGGAGGAAGGTGATCCCGATGGCGGAACACGCGATAACCGGGAACAACCCCTCGGAATTGGATAGGATCCTTTCCACCGGGATACTCGATAGGGAGGACCTAAGAACACTACTCGGAAAATCGGTCCTATCTGGAAAGACCGGTATGACATCCCTGATAATGGGGACGATAAGAAGGATGGAATGCGGGGACTGATCCCCGCTGTTTGTATCAGTTGGACAGTACAAAATCCGCGATATCACCTATCACAGTCTTGTTGACTGTCATGGGGAGGTAGTACTCCGTCGTGGTACCGGCATACGGTCCGGAAATGGAGAACATGTGGTTCAAGGCCAGATACAGCTGGAACGATACGTTCTCCCTACCATCGAGCAGTTCCACCCATGCACCATAGTCATCCTCGGGACTTATCTGGAAATCGCTGGTTCCCTGGAGGAACAGCATCGGCACATCCAGTTCCTGGGCGATGACATCGTTCTCGAGATCCATTATCGACTTGTGGTAACCTGCCTGCACTCCGAATATGTATGTACTCCACAACCTCTCTTCGGGAATGGTGTCGATTGCGAGGTACTTCATATACTCCTGATCGATCATCGCCTTCAGAGAGTCCTTATCACTGGAATCGGGCATCTTGTCGATGACGTCCATGTTCTGGTCGTACTGCACCTGGGCGAAATCCCTGGGGGTTCCCGCAAGGGAGACGAACCCATCATATGCACCATCGGACAAGGATACTATCGACGGTGCCACCATGGCACCGAGACTGTGTCCAACCAGGAACACCTTGTCATAACCCATGGCCTTGACCTCTGCACCGATACCGATGGCATCGGAAACGGTCTCGTACATGATATCCACCAGGGGGTTGGGATTCAGCATACGGTTGTCTACGTACGTACGCTTGTCATACCTGACTACATCCACGCCCTCGGCAGCCAGACCCCATGCGATCTGTTGGAAGATGTGGTTGCTTCCGATAGTGGAGTTCATGTTGTTGGGTCCTGAACCGTGGACAAGCACCACTGCCACGTCATGATCCGAATCCTCGGATGTTGTTATCTTACCATCCAGAGGCTGGAGCCCGTCAGCGTGGTAGACATAATCCTTCTCGATGAGGCCCTCGGGAAGCTGATCCGTGGAGGTCATCGCGCACTGGAGGTTGTACAAACCATCTATGAATCCCTCATCGTTCACGACCGTGTACAACCACATACCGGATGTGGTGAAATCATACTCTATGTAGTGGTACGATACACCATCCCTTTCGAATATCCCATTATCCGACCCAATGGCGGTCATCGGACCGTATGCAGCCTCCATCTGTTCGGGTAGACCGCCCACCATGTTGCTGAAATCATCCACGGTTCCGATCACCCCCTTGGCCTCCTCGGATAACATGGAATAGGCCCCATCCATGTCGCCGGAGAACAGGTATCCGTAGAACCCCTCGGCGACATTGTCCTCGGAGTCCCCCTGGGTATAATAAGAGAAACCCAGAGCCAGGACTATTGCGACGGCAGCGATGACTGCCAGTCTGATGTTTCCTTTCTGCATGTGTTTCAAAATGTGTGATGTGTATAACAATATATGTCCCCGGCCCAAATGGAAACTGATGCGTTGGACCAGGGATGGTGTTAGATCCGGATAGGTTGGGGATCACTGCGAAGGTTCCCACTTGCATCTGACAGGGGATACGATGGCACCCTCTGCCTTCAGCTCCTTGAATGCCTTGTCGATCTCCTTCCTGTCGATGCCAGTCGCTTTCTCGACCTCTCCTGCACTCATGGGTTTTCCAGCCTCTTTCATGGTTTTGATGACTTCTTCTTTGACTGACATCCTATTTCCTCAATATGTGTAAAGGATTCGAAAGTTATTAACTTAACGATTTTTAAGTATGTTAATATATAAATCCATCCAATAGATGACCTGCTCACATGAGTCTCGTTGGATTCGTACGCAAGGAACCCGTCCTGACGGCGGCCCTTGTCCTGGCATTAGCTTCATTCTTACTGGTGCCACCTTCCATCGGGACGTTGGACCACATAGATTTCGAGGTACTGTTCATACTGCTGTCTTTCATGGTGGTGGTCGCAGGGATGGAATCCAGTGGTGCCTTCCATGGCATGGCCGGAAGGATGCTCAGATTATGCAGGGGACGCATCCTGCCTCTGTGTGCGGTCCTCATCATCCTGCCGTTCATCACATCGATGCTGATCACGAACGATGTGGCCCTGATAACATTCGTTCCGGTATCGATGGTCATACTCTCGTCCCCGGGACTCAGAAGGTACATGATCCCCGTGTTGGTCCTCCAGACGATAGCTGCGAACCTCGGCAGTAGCTTGACCCCGTTCGGCAACCCCCAGAACCTGTTCATATTCCACCGTTACGATCTGGGATTGACGGAGTTCATGTCAACCGTCGGACCGTACGTGCTTGTCGGCATGATTCCCCTGGCCGTCATGATGATAATGTGCAGAGGCGGGAAGGTGGATACACCTGCATATGAATGGAGGGGGATCGATACCAGGTTCCTGATTCTGATGTCAATCCTGTTCTGCCTGTGCGTATGCACCGTCCTGGACGTCATCCCGTGCATCCCCGTCATGGTTCTGGTCATCCTGGTGATGGCCGTTCTGAGGAGGGATGTGCTCAGGAAGGTGGATTACGGACTGATCCTGACGTTCATCTTCCTGTTCGTGTTCACGGGGAACCTATCGGAGATGGATGCCGTATCCGAAATCCTCGGACAGATGATGGCCTGGGACCCCATGATGACATCCTTCCTGTCCAGTCAGTTCATCAGCAACGTTCCGGCTGCCGTGATGCTCTCAGGCTTCACTGTCGATTGGCAATCACTCCTGATCGGTGTGAATGTCGGTGGTTTCGGGACACCGATAGCATCGATGGCGAGTGTGATAACACTGAGGTTCTACTCGCACATGGAGAGTGGAGATACTCTGAGGTACCTGGCGGTTTTCTCATTGGCCAATGTTGTGATGGTACTGTCCCTCA
>JAGBGN010000124.1 GCA_017935945.1 Candidatus Methanomethylophilaceae archaeon
AGATCGAGGACTTCGCTCCCGTGTCCCTGATGTCGCATGACGACATGGAAGTCAAGAGGTTCGACACCCTGTCCGAGGTTGTCGAGGCGTTCATGGCCCAGATCTCCGATGCTGAGGAGGAGGCATACGTGGATCCGGAAATCGAAAAACTCCAGAGAAGGATCTCCAAACAGGAGGAGACCCTCGAGGAATACCGTGTCCAATGCGAGGAGCTCCGTCGTAAGGCGGAATCACTCTACACAGACTACCAGAATGCCAACAACCTGCTGACAGTCCTCAACGAACAATCCCAGAAACTCACTTGGGACAAACTCAAGGAAGGTGCCATGAAGATCCCGTTCGTGGTATCCATAGACCCTTCGAAGAACATCGTCGTGGGAACCTTCGCTGGAGAAGAGGTGTCCCTGGACTACACAAAGGGAATCGATGCCAATGCATCGGACATCTACCAGAAGGGGAAGGACATCAGCGAGAAGGCAAAACGTGCACAGGAGGCCCTCGATGAGAGTAAAGCGGACCTTGTCAAGAAACAGAAAGGATTCGACAAGGCGAAAGCCCTGGCAGCTGGCAAGGCCCAACCTACCAAACAGTTCTGGTTCGAGAGGTACAAGTGGTTCATCTCATCCGGAGGAAGGCTTGTTATCGCGGGAAAGGATGCACACAGCAACGACAACGTCGTGAAGAAGCATCTGAAGGATGGTGACCTGTATGCACATGCAGACGTCCATGGAGCCCCCTCTGTCGTCATCAAAGACGGTGCCAAAGCCGATGTCTCCGAACTGAGGCAGGCATGCAATTTCGCCTTGGCACAATCCAAGGCCTGGGTGGCTGCCATGCCCGAGGGAAGTGCTTTCTGGGTGTATCCTGACCAGGTCAGCAAGACACCCAATCCTGGAGAGTTCGTACCCAGAGGTGCATTCATCATCCGTGGTAAGAGGAACTACGAGTACCACCTGCCCATGGAACTCTATGTGGGGGAGATCGAATACCAGAATGCCAGGAAGGTCATGTGTGGACCTGCTGAATGCTTCGAAGGTTGTGAGAAATACGTTGTCATACACCCTGGCAGAGGCAAATCCGGAAGAAAGGCAAATGAGCTGGCCAAGAAGTTCGAGGTTCCTGAAGAAGAGATCTCCAGGATCCTGCCTCCTGGTGATGTCGAGGTCGTAAGAGAGGTATGGCCCAAACCAGACGATTCCGAGAATACCGATTCAGAATGAGTCCTTGGCCAGGCATTGGCGACTATGTCTGGCCATACTTACCTTTAATATCATGTTGTACATTCTTAGTTTCGCAGTAAACTGCACGTGATTTGTATGGCAGACACGAAAAGTATCAATCTGATGGGACTCGTTGGGGTTCTCGGTGCAATCATCCTGATTGTCGGAGTTTTCCTCAGCTGGGTTGATGTTACATTTAGTGCCGGAATATTTGGCTCTGAAACAGAGAGTTTCTCTGGAATAAACATCGCTGACTACGAGCACGCAGACGAACTCGCATACAGTTATGCACCCATTATTGCTCTTGCGGCTGGAATCATCTCCCTGATCGCATGTGCATTGCCCATCTTCATGCAGAATAAGACCCTCAACAAGGTCCTCGGAATCGTCTCCCTCATCCTGGCTATCGTCACAATAGTCATCATGTTCCTCTTCATGGGAGAGTGGACCGCTGACGCAACCTACGAGGGATTCGGAGCAACCATCGAGGTTGGAATCGGATTCTGGCTCTGTATGGTCGGTGCAATCATCACCGCTCTCGGTGGAGTCCTCGATATCATCAAGAAGTAAACCCAATAACAAACACCAGCCCCTTCGGGGGCACCCATCTTTTCATAACCTGATATACAGTGAATGTGCATTAACCGGATGTCATCGATGAACACCATCGATGTTTGTAAGGGACCATAAATATGGTGCCCGCGCTGGGATTCGAACCCAGGTCAAGAGATCCGCAATCTCACAGGATATCCAAGCTACCCCACGCGGGCAAAAGCTGCGGAAACCAATTAAGGTTTAAGGCGTTTTTATGCCTCAGGACGAGACAGGTAGCGGGTGATGTAACCTGCAATCCTGTTCCTCATTGTCACCGATGAGACATCTGTGAGAGTGCTGACCATCTCCTTGTTACCCTCGAAGTCCTTGCTGAAGGCCTGGGGGTACTTGTTGATGAGTTCGATGGAGACTCTCTTGATGTAGGTGGGTCTTATTCTTCCCATATCTTTCACCGAGTGAAACCGATTAAGGAGATGCTATATTTAAAACTAGTTATGGTGGACAGGTCTCATTCATCGGTGTCTGCCACCCAGTTCGGCCAACATGTCCATCATCTCCCGAGGTATGTGGCAGTATCCACCCGGATTACGTGACAGATAACTCTGATGCTCGGATTCCGCACGGGAATACTGTGTCAACGGACCGATCTCCGTATGGAACTCCGGATACTTGTCACGGATGTTTTCTATGAATGCCGTCACCCTCTTAGCGGAATCCTCATCGGTCCAGTAGATGCCTGTCCTGTATTGTTCCCCCACATCGTTCCCCTGACGACGTTCCTGTGTGGGATCTATCACAAGGAAGAATGCGAACAGTATACGCTCCAAAGGAATGATCACCGGATCGTATACGACTTTCACCGTCTCACGGTAACCGAATCTTCCAGAACAGACCAGCATGTAGTCCGGTATGAGGCGTGGGTCCCCGTTGGCGTATCCGCATTCTGTCTCCAGGACACCATCGAGAAGGCTCATCGCCTTCTCCAAACCCCAGAAGCAACCTCCTGCCAGAAAAATCTCTGCCATGTCACCTCCTAGGTGAGCCACAACTGAGTTTTCCCTCCGGGCACGGACCTCTGACACAAGGGGGGCCGGCTTTGGAGAATATGATGGGGGAGACCTCCATGCACAGAGCCAACATCTCATCTGCCATCTCACGTATCTCCCACTGGGCACGGTTACAGCACCTCAGCGAGAAGAAATGTAGAAGTTCCCTGGCATTCATGGTTATCGTTATGTTGGTGGTGCATCCGTTGGGCAACAGGTATCTGGCATCCTCTGGAGGGATCCCCATGGACTCCAGTTCTCTGTACGCATCCCATATCGCATCCATGACACGTCCGTACACCTCCATGGCCGTTGGATCGGATTCCACGGTGTGTGGGACCACGAACGTAGGCTCCTCCAAAGAGACGTACCTCTGCGATTGCTGGGAATAGGATGCCATCCTGTGCCTCACCAGCTGATGCGTCAATGCCCTGGACACGCCCTCGACGCAGAATGTGAACGATGCATGCTCTATGACCGAATGATGACCCATGCCAACGATCTTGGATAGCATCTTGGCGGAATCCACATCTCCGACTATCTCTGATGATGGTCTGTCGGAATAGCATGAGTTCCCTGCCGCTGCACATATGACATCGGCGTTCTGTGTGTATGCCAGTAGTGTGACCTTCATTGTGATTCCCCCTTCCAGACCATGTTGCGGACCTTGTCCATGCGCTCACGGTCCATCAAGTCGATAAGACGAATCTTGCGGACGTCCTTATCCTCGAGTAGTTCGCATATGCCCTCGACATGTGCATCTCCGACAACCACGATCATGTTGCTGAACCTCTCGGAGGCCCGGTTGATCTGCTCTGCCATGTGCACGTTCCTCTCATCTATGAGTTTACGGACCATCGTGGGATATCTGCGCCTCATCGCCTCCACGTATGCCTTCTCATCGGCGGCGAAATCCGAGTGGACCTTGTCCACCTTCTTCTTACCACCTATGGAATCCGAGATGCCGGACATCCTGTAGCGGAACTTCTCCCCGAAGGACATCTCCGCCCACATCTCGTTCATGACACGCATCGCATCGGTGTCGATCGTCAGGATCTCCGCGCCCACGAGTTTTCCTGCGTTCACGGCGGCCAGGAACTCCCCGCCCAGCTCCGCCCCGTACTCCTTGGACATCTTCTGCTGGTACTTGGAGGTCTGACGGTATATCGCAGACATCTCGGGCTCGGGTTGCTCCCCTGAACCTTCCGGACGGTTGGCATTGTTCATCATCGTGTTGTAACGGGACATGTCCAACTCGATGAGGACGGCATCCGGCCAGGTGTTCTTCACTATGAAAGCCACGGGCTCCGCCAGGTTGAAGACATGACCGGTACCGATGATCGTTATCATACGTGGTGCAATGGTTCAGATGTAAATAATCATAAGGATTCAGTGGATGATGAAAAGAGACTGGTTTACTAGTAAACCTCATAAACACCTGAACTGATTGGAAACACATGTCAGCGATATCGGTCCGTGGACTAAGGAAGTCATACGGTGACAGGGAAGCTGTGAAAGGAATCGATTTCGAGGTTCCTGAAGGGTCGTTCTTCGCTTTCCTCGGACCCAATGGTGCTGGGAAATCCACCACCATCTCCATAATATGCTCCCTGATGGAACAGGATTCGGGAGAAGTCCTGTTGTTTGGTAATGATTCTTCACTACCTGAGGTCCGCAGAGACATCGGTGTCGTGTTCCAGGATTCCATGATGGACCGTATGCTGACCGTTAGGGAGAATGTAACCCTCAGAGGCTCGATGTACGGATTGACCGGCGATGACCTGAAGGATGCCGTATCTTCGGCCATATCGAAAGCAGATGCGATGGAGTTCGCCGACCAGAGGTACGGACAGTTATCCGGTGGACAGCGCCGCCGCGCCGATATCGCCCGCGCACTCGTCCACTCCCCCAGGATACTCCTCCTCGATGAACCCACATCGGGTTTGGATCCCCAGACCAGGAAGACGATATGGGAAACGATCACCACCCTGAACAGGGAATCTGGCATGACGATATTCCTGACCACCCACTATATGGAGGAGGCTTCGGAATCGGATGATGTCGTCATCATCGATCATGGAACGATCGTAGCACATGGCACACCGGTCCAGCTCAGGGAGAAGTACTGTTCAGACAACATGGTGCTTGTCCCCTTCGACATGGAAAAACTGTGTTCCGCGCTTGATTCGTCCGGAACCCCGTACACAGTGGTCAAGGATGTCATACACATGGATATCCAGAACACCATGGATGCATTGCCCATAATCGAATCGGTCAAGGGCCTCATATCATCTTTCGAGGTAAGGATGGGCACATTGGATGACGCTTTCATCAACATCACAGGAGGTGAACTCGAATGAACGGGATGACCGCACTTGCCTACAGGAACACATTATGCTACTTCCGCGATCGTTCATCGGTACTGTTCTCCCTCATGGGAGTCCTGGTCGTGGTGATGATATACCTTCTGTTCCTCAGGAATATGCTCATAGATTCGTATCCTGACATGGAGGGGATGGGTGGACTGGTCGATGCTTGGGTCCTCTCTGGCATCCTCGGGATCGTATCCGTGACCACCACCGCAGGATCTCTCCAAACCATGGTTGAGGACAGAGTGAACGGAAGAATGCGCGATATCATGGTCACCTCCCTCAGCCCAGTGCAGATTGCAGGAGGCTACATCCTCAGCACGTTCCTGGTGGGATTGATCATGAGTATGATCACCTTCGTCATAGCATTGGCATACCTTGGAATCACCGGTTGTCCCATGTCGGTAGGATCGATCGTGCTGTCCCTGATGCTCCTGATACCATCATCCCTGTCCGGTGCCATCATAATCTATGCAATAACCTCACTGATCCGCAGTACGGGGGCGTTCTCCGGATTCTTCGTGGTCATCAGCGTGATGATGGGTTTCCTTGCAGGAATCTACATGCCTGTCGGAGCCATGCCGGACATGATGCAGGTGGTCGGTGCACTCATCCCCGCCAGTCACATGGCGTCACTGTTCCGCCAAACCTTGGCTTCTGAATCCCTGAACGACGTTTTCGATGGCATGCCCGGCGATGTCGTGGATGGATTCAGGGAAGACATGGGGTTCGACCTGTCCCTGGGAGGATTTGAGTTCTCACCCGAAATGAGTCTTGCGTACGTGCTCGGCGTCACCTTGCTGTTCTTCATCATCGCGGTGATGGGAATAAGGAGGAACCGCTGAACTCCGTGAAAACAATATAACGGGAAAGCATCCGCAGCATCATGAGGAAATACGATCTCGTCTGCTTCGACATGGACGGTGTGCTGACCAAGGTCAGGAGCTCCTGGTGCTGGATCCACGAATGCTTCGAAGTGGACAATGAACCTGCATACCAAGCATACTGCAACGGCGAGATCGATGAACCCGAGTTCATGAGGCGCGACATAAAACTGTGGACCGACAAGAAACCGGACGTTACCGTGCGTGATATCGCGGTCATGTTCAGGGACATGCCCTTGACAGAGGGCATCCAGGAGACGATTGCATGCCTCAGGGACAATGGGATCCGTTCTGTCATCGTGAGCGGTGGCATCGACCACGCGGCGAAGATGATCGCCGAGGAGTTCGGTTTCGATGGTTACATAGCTGACGAGATCTGCAGCAACCCCGATGGTACCCTCACAGGAGAAGGGAAGTTGAATGTCGACCTCCGCGACAAGGGGATCAACGTACGTGGATTCATAGAGAAATTCGGAACCACAGCAGAGAGGACCGTTTCCATAGGGAATTCGTTCACGGACATAGCCATGTTCAAGAACAGTGGCATGTCGATAGCTTTCAACCCGACCGACCCCTATACGGAGGAGGCCGCCACCGTCACCGTGAGGTCGGACAACATCGCGGATGTCCTGGACCACATAATCTGCGACTGATGAGTATGGGGTTTCAACCCCCTCTCCGCAGAGAGGGGGGATGAGACGATCACTCGTCGTAATCCTCATCATCATCGAAGACGAAGTCATCGTATTCCTCGTCATCGTCATCGAGATCGAGGATGTCGTACTTCTTCTTCCTGAGTTTACCGTAGATCCTGGTGATATCCCTGGCCTCTGCAACACCGTGCTTCACGAGGCTGTGCTTGGTCTTGATGGCATGTATAAGGCAATCAAAATCCTCGAATGACAACTGGGTGCCGACGACGAACTCGTCATCAGGTTCCGCCTGTACTCTGAGGGAGTATGTCTTACGGTCGTCGTTGACCGAGACCTTCACACTGAGGATGTCGAACTGCTTGACCCATATCTTCCTGACGTTTGTGGCCAGGACCTTCTTGGTAGTGGAACCTTCGAGTACATCGATGTGGGTGATGCACACCCTGCGACCATCATCGAGGAAGAACTCGTCATCGATGGCGAGGATGTCGTTGCTCTCGATGGTAGTGCGTGTGGTCTCTGAGACATCCCCATCACTGAAGACTACAGGGACCTCGAGGAGTTCCGGTATCTTGATGGTCTCGGACGTGACACGTCCGCAACCGAAACATTTGAACGTCCCCTCTATGGAGGCTTTTCCCATCCTCCCCTTCAGGATCTGGTGTTCGGTCTCATCGTCGCAAACAGGGCATTCATAGAATATCGTCTCGGGCATCTCTCTCTTCAACATGTGATCACCGATCAGTCATGAAGGGGAAACCGTGCCCCGGGATGACTACATCTGCGTAGTCGCGTATCTTCTTAATACTTTCCAGAGCCAAAGCCCCATCCACATTGGATGCAGGTATGATGTTACGTGTGAAGTTATCCTCCAGCGGAATAGCGTCCCCTGCGACGACGTATTTCCGGTCTGCGTCCACGAACACGCTCATCGAATCCATGGTGTGTCCGGGAGTGTGCACGAGTCTGACCCCTTCGCAGATCTTGAACTCGTCATCATCGATCACTTTAGCTCCAGGAACATCCACATCTCCTCCGGAATGGACGTAGACCTTGGCGTTCTTGTAGAACTTGAGGTTCTCGATATGGTCGTTGTGTGTATGGGTGAGGATCACCGTGTCCACATCCTTGGGAAACACCCCGATCTGCTTGAACGAGGTCTTCACCGCCGGTTGCATGTACTTCGTACTCGGGTCCACTACAATGATACGGCCTGAAGCACGTATGAGGACTGAGGTGGAGTCGGCTTTGACTATGCCTCCGTCATCGTCACGCTGGAGATCCCCAACGGCGAGGATGTCTAATTGGATCATGGATTCCCATATGCACAGTCGGTTTATGAACAGAACGATGAAACACCTGTGAGGGCAAGTCGTTTATACCTGTTTCAGAAGTCACCGCTCGGTGACTTGGTATGGGGGCGAATGTGGATCTCGACAGGATGCTCGGGGACCCTCGCAAAGCCATCCTGTCCATGACGCTCCCACTTATCGTATCCTATCTTGTGGTCCAGGTCAACCTATTCGCGGATACCGCATGGTGTTCGCTACTTGGGTCAGATGCCAGCTCGGCGATCTCCACGATATGTCCCATATACAGCATATTGACCGGTGTCGGAATAGGTCTGGGAATCGGGGCCTCCACATCCATAGCGCGTTGTCTCGGTCGTGACGAGCACGCACACGCGAACAGTCTGGCAGCGCAGACCGTGTTCGTTTCCGCCATCATAGCAGTCGTACTGACACCGATAGCGTTCCTATGCATCAACCCCACCGTCGGATGGATGGGGGCGGACAGCATCAAAGGCCTGTGTCATGAGTACATGGCCCCGCTGACCCTTGGAACCATATCGCTGGTCATGAACGGGGTCGTATCCGGACTCCTCAGGGCAGAAGGTGCGGCCGGGAAATCCACACTGGTCCTCTTGACATCGGCCATATTGAACATGATCCTGGATCCCATACTCATATTCGTTCTCGACATGGGGCTTTCCGGAGCAGGTTGGGCGACGACCGTTTCCATGACCGTGTCGACAGTGCTCGGCCTGTCATGGTATGTTCGTAACAGGATGTACGTGACGATATCATTCAAGGGATTCAGGATGAATACCGGTGAGATCCGTGACATCCTCTCGGTCGGAGTCCCCCGTTCGATGGAACTCTTCCTGATTTACTTCATGTCGATGGTGCAGCGTGTACTCATCATAGACTGTGGTGGTGAGATCGGGGTCGCGTTGTACAACATACCGTGGATGTTCGTCACGATCTCCCAGGCGATGTCCCAATCCATAGGCTCTGCGATGATTCCTGTCTGCTCCGCGGCATTGGGTGCCGGCGACACCAGGAAGGCTGAGGATGGTTTCAGGTACTCCATCATAATGACACTCGGTAGCATGACCCTGCTGGCGGCCATCATATTCCTTGCCGCCGGATATCTGGTGATCCCATTCACCATGTCACCCAGTATGGAAGCCATACGTCCCGATTTCGAGCATGTCATGAGGATCTACGCTCTGCTCATACCGTTCGTGGGACTGATCGACATCAGCTCATCGATCCTGCAATCCATCCGTCTGGCCCAGGTGTCGATGATATCCTCGTTCATCAGGAACATCATCCTCATAGCGATGATGTGGTTCGCCGGAGGTACTGGGATGGAGGCCATCTACTGGAGCATATTCATCGCAGAGGTCATAGGTGGCCTCATGATGTACGGATTGTCAAGGATCGGGTATCGTACGGTGAGGATGAAATCCTTACGCGAGGGTTCGGGCATGGGAAACGCATAATACCCATACATACAGTTCGGGGATGGTGAAACCATGATCTACAGACCGGACCTTACCATCCACACAGATCCCGAGGTGTACCCTCCATCGGAAGACAGCATACTCCTGATCGAATGCCTGGATGTCTCTCCGGGGGAACGCGTCCTGGAGATAGGATGTGGTTCCGGGGTCGTATCCATCCACTGTGCACTCAATGGATGCGAGGTCGTTTGCGGGGACATCAACCCCCTGGCCGTTGAACTGACGCGCAGGAATGCCGAATGCAACGACGCATCATTGGATGTCCTGGAGACAGATGTGTACAGCTCCATAGAGGGTCGGTTCGACACCATCGTGTTCAACCTGCCCTACCTGCCCGTGGATGAGGAGGGACTTCTGGCCAAGGCATGGTCCGGCGGAGAAGATGGGCTGGGACCATTACCGGAACTCTTGGAAGGTGCGCCCGATCATCTCAACGATGGCGGAAAGGTCGTGGTCGTGGTATCGTCCCTGATGGATACCGCAGAACTGTGGGACCTCTTGGATAGGTTCGAGGTATCGAAGAAAGGGGAACTCAAGCTGTTCTTCGAGAAACTGTCAGTTCTCGAGATCAGATTCGGTGCGGATGCGCCCGCCTGATGACAAAGCATTTCATCATCAAGCTGATGATTGTCCCATGAACGATAGGACACTGTCCGTACTAGCAATCGCACTGTCGGTCGTGGCGATCATCGCATCCGTCAGCGCCATAGTCATCTCCCAAGATGCCGGCGATGATATGGAAGACTCCTGGAAGTACACCACGTACTTCGGCCTGGAGGACATATCGCCAGACCGTGCAGATGAAATCGAGAAGGAGATAGAGGATCTGGTTACCCAGACCTACGGTCTCGGATTCACCAACTTCAGGGCATCCGGCGGTGCCGTGGTCGATGGATCCGTCGTCACCGACGATGTCACCCTCGTCTTCGTGTTCATATGGGCCGAAGAGGAGACCATCTATGAACTTGTGG
>JAGBGN010000125.1 GCA_017935945.1 Candidatus Methanomethylophilaceae archaeon
CGAAAGTGTAGTCCCTGTCCACGATCTGCTCCAGAGCTTTTGTGGCATCATCGGCCATGGTGTCGGATCTCGAGCGTTTAATCTCGAGTACGATGTGTGGTCTGTCTGGGTTCCTGGACTCTAACATGATGTCGTATCTTCCATTACCCCTCTCGAATTCCGCACTCACCCTGTATCTTCCGGACAGGTGAAGCAGGAGTCCGGTGATGAATGCCTGGTAGACGTGCTCATCATCCAGCATCAGGCTACCGATGGATTCCTTGAGGAGACCAGAGAAAGATGATTCAATCATCCGGACATCGTCGGACAACAGGGCATCGGTGAGGTCCCTCATCATGGCGAGGACATCATCCCCTCCATATCTCTCACCGAGGTGTCTGGAGAACATGTCCCCGAAGACGGAGAACATCTCCCCGTTCGGCAGTCCGATCTCGTAGTTCCTCCCCGCCGGGACGGCCTTGAGGTATCCGGACAGCACCATCATGGAGTAGATGCTGTCGGTTCTCCGGTCCAGGTCCGCGAATGTGACGGCGGGGTCGATCGTCTTTACCAATGGTACACCCTGTGAAAGGGACCTGAGTTCTTCCAGTCCCTTCTCATCGAGTCTGTCCAGGAGGGTGTCTATTATGGAGTTCCCGCTGGTACCCGCCCAGTAGGGTCTGGGCTCGAATCCGTTCTTCACGTAGTTCAGGAGACTCCATGGGTTGTACACGTCGGCATCCCCGAACCTGTAACCGTCGTACCATTCACGGGCTTCGTCGATCCCCTCTGGGTGTCCGTATTCTTCCAGTACCGCTTTCACCTCTTCATCGGTGAACCCGAACATCTCGTCGAAATCCTTGCTGAGTACGTTGTTGACTGACAGGTTGTTCAATCCGGAGAATATGGATTCCTTGGAGATCTGCATCACACCGGTCACGACACCGAAAGCGAGGGAGTCGTTACCCTTCAACGCGGATGAGAGGATGCCCCTCATCGTATCCAGTATCTCCTGATGATGCGGTTTCCCGAACGCGTTGTGGATGGGGTTGTCGTACTCGTCGATGAGGATTATGACCCTCTTCCCGTGATGGGCGTACAGCATCTTCGATAGCAGATTCAGGGAATTCATCAACAATGATTCATCGTCGATTCCCAGACATACCTCCTCGAATCTGGACCTCTGTATGCGGTTGACCTTGTCCGAAGTCGCGAGATATTCGAACTCCATGTAAAGATCGGAAATCCTGTCCGATAGCATTTTCAGGAACAGATCATAGTTCCTGGCATCAAGATTCTTGAAATCGAACATTATCACGGGATATGAGTTCCTGTGGTCCTCGCATTCCTTACAGTCTGAGATCTTCAGACCGTCGAACCATGTGCTGTCCTTCGGATACTTGAGGTTGAAGAACGCATCCAGCATGCTGAGGTTGAGGGACTTGCCGAAACGTCTCGGTCTGGTGTAGAGATAGACTTCGGACTTCTGCGACAGTATCTGAGGGATCATGTCTGTTTTGTCGACGTAGAGGTATTCCTCATCACGAACCTTTTTGAAATCCTGGACGCCTATCGGCAGGGGTCTGACCATGATACTCTAAAGATTGAACTCCGGGTTAATACAGTTGTCGTGTGCAGTCACTATGGCATAATGTTCATATCATCAGTTGGCATATTCATCCAATAGAGGATTTCACTTGTCGCTTTCAATATTTTGCAAAGAAAATGGACTGGTATATTGTTCCAAGTCAGACACATTATTCCATGCCTGGAGGTGTGCATTTTGAAAAGGGGTGGACCATTCCAGCTGGCCTTGTATGGAAAAGGCGGAATAGGGAAGTCCACGATGTCTGCGAACATATCGTATGGATTGGCAACCCATGGTCTGGATGTTGTACAGGTCGGATGCGATCCCAAACATGATTCCACACGTCTCCTTCTGAAGGGCGAGGCACAAGATACGGTCCTGGATATGTTGCGTGCAAGGGAATCGGTATCCTATGATGACATAGTCAGGGTAGGTTCAGGAGGTGTCCGTTGCGTCGAAGCTGGGGGGCCCAGGCCGGGTATAGGATGTGCAGGCAGAGGTGTACTGACCACATTCGAGACATTGGACGACTTGGGTATAGGGAATGATGCTGATGTGAAGGTGTACGATGTGCTTGGTGATGTTGTCTGCGGGGGATTCGCGGTTCCGATGAGGGAACGCTATGCGGACGCGGTCGCGATAGTGACATCCGAGGAGTTCATGTCGATCTATGCAGCCAACAACATCATGAAGGGATTGCGTAACTTCGATGCCGGTAGGCCGAGGCTCATGGGTCTGATCCACAATTCACGTGGAAATGAACACGATGATCTGGTCAGAAGGTTCTCAGAGGCCACAGGGGTGCCTATAATAGCCACGGTTCCGCGCTCCGAACTGTTCAGGGATTCGGAGTCCAGGGGATCCACGTTGATGGAGCTGCATCCTGATTCAGAGCCGGCTAAGGCAATAGGGGCGGTCATAGACCGCATCCTGTCCACCATGGAATCAGATTCCGATATGATGTATCCGTCACCGTTGGATGATGCACAGATGTCCGATCTAGTTGCCGGTATTCCTGTGAGAACTTCGAAAATGGAGGAGAAGTTGGAGATGTGTCCGGGCTGCCTCTTCGATTCAAAGAAGGTCGTTGGTTCCTGTGCTACACATGGTGCCATGGCGGTCCTCAACAGGATCAAGGACATCGCTGTGGTCGTCCATGGTCCCCGTAGTTGCGGGTTCATAATGTCGTATGCGCAGAACCGGGAGTACTTCAACGGTAGGAACAGTCGTGTCTACCGTACCACCCCGTACAGCGGAAACGTGTTCACGACGAACATGGATGATTCCGATTCGATATTCGGCGGTACCTCCGTCCTGGAAGCTAAGATAGAGGAATTGGTGGCTGCAGGTTTCCCCGCCATAGCAGTCGTAACATCCTGTGTGACCGGTATCATCGGTGACGATTCACGGGAAGTGGTCCGTAAGATGAATGCGAAGCACGAGGGATGTGACATAATGTACGTGGAATCCGACGGAAGCATAACAGGTAATAAGTTCGGAGGATACAACCAGGTCACGGACGCTTTGATGGACATAGTGGATCCGGATGTGGAGCCAGTACATGGTATGGTCAACCTTGTCTGTGACACCTTCAAGAAGTCCAACAGACCGGACTACCGTAACAGGATAAATGACCTGTTGGGTGTGTTCTCGTTGAAGATCAACACCTCGATGGTCGATGTTTGTAATTCTTCTGATGTACGCAATGTACTCAGGGGTATGTTCAACATACGTCTGTACGACAACCTGGAGACGAACTACATCGTGGATTCCCTCAGGGACAGATATGGCATGAGGACATTGGAGAACATATTCCCGACAGGTACGACCGAGACTCTGAGGTGGATGGACGAGGTGGCAGGCATCCTCGGAAAGGATGATGTCGTTGTAGCGGCACGTGAGAGGATGGTCTGCGAGAGGTCCAAGGGCATCGAGAAGTATGGACATCATTTCAAGGGAAAGGGTGCGGTGGTGTGTTGCCGTGATCCGACCAATCTGGAATGGATGTGCGAGTTGATGGACGAGTTGGATGTCACCGTGCTGGAAGCGTTCCTGGATCCTTCTCTGATGGATGATGAGAGGATGCATCATCAGAGTGAACGTCCTTTCACATTAAACAAGTCGATAAAGGTAATCAGAGAGAGGTGTTCCGAATTGGAACCGGATTTCGTCATAACCGATTACAGGGTTTCGGGATTATCCGTTCCATCTATACTGGTAGACAAGTCGAAGCTGAACGTCTTCCGTTACGGTAACTCGATCAGGATGATGTGGTTGCAGACGATGGCTCCCGCCAGTGCCGGATGGATGGAGGCGGTGGAATGATACTTCCTGATGGATTCACAGCCTCCGTCCTGGCAGCGGAGAGTATCGCGGATGTCCGTGTGTTGTTGAACGGTCCTGCAGGTTGCAGGAACAGGTACATGGTGTTAGTTCGTCAGTTGTTCCCCAGAGAGAAGCCGGATGATAACAGGTTCCAGATACCTTACTTCAAAGGACAGTCCCGCGTTCCCTGTACTTACATCGATGAGGATGACTTCATAAATGGTGGCAGTGGGAAGGTCACCGATGCTCTGAAGGTCATCAAATCGGTATGTGAAGATACCATCGTGATCATCGACTCCCCTGGTTCGGCATTGATCGGTGACGACCATGGAAAGTCCGTATCCGATGCAGGAATGGAAGGCAAGGCATTCGCATTAGGTGGTACTCTCATTTCCATGGGATTCCCCGAGAGTTACGATTCCACCCTGAGAAGAATCATCGAGGCCGTGGGCCCGCAGAAGTGCGACACGATCCCCCGTTCAGTGAACATAATCGGATATCCGATGACAGACAAGGATTGGAGACACGGATTGGACCATCTCCGTGAACTGTTGGAAGCGATGGGTCTGACCATGACTGCAGCGATAGGGGCCGGTGCATCCCTGGAGGATATCCGTTCCTCCACCGGTGCCGAGGCCAATATCATCGTCTATCCCGAGTTCGCAGAAGAGGTGTCCGAGTACATGGAGCGCGTCCATGGCATCCCTTCGGTCAGATCCCCGATGGGAGCACCTGTCGGGATCGACGGTACGGTAGCATGGGTCGAGGCCGTGGCGGAGGCATTGAATGTCGACCCGTCACCGGCACTGGAGATATGCAATAGGGCACGTGGAATGATAAAGGAGGCAATTCTGGGTGATACCTTCCGTTCCAAGGCTCTCCAGGGTATGACGTTCTGTATCGAGGGATTACCTTCCATGACGTATTCGTTGACGGTGTGGTTGAACGGTTATCTCGGCATGGTCCCCGCATCCATCGTCAACCATGGTGGTGATGGTCCGTGCTCCGAGGATCTGGAATCATACTTGGAATCACGTGGTCTCGAATCAGTTATCGGAGCGGACCTCCCGGATTACTGTGATGTCATGATTACGAACGGGCATGATGCATTGCATCTTCAGGAGAACCGCAGGTGCGGGGTGGGTATAGACCTGACCTTCCCTTCGACCAGGGAGATCGTCCTGCTACCCAAACCCGCAGTGGGGGTCCTGGGTTCCATGTACATCGTGGAGGAGATCTTGAACAGCATGTGAGGTATGTTGCAAGATGTGTCCTATGTGGGGCAAATCATCGAACACGTGTCGTTAAAAGATAATGAGTAAGGGGTCGGTTGTGGTTCACCAAACCGACCCTGTTTTCATTTTTCAGATACGTTTCAGTTTATCAGATCTTTCTGATGAACGTTTCCTCATCCAATGGAGAGACATCATCATCGAATTCGGGATCCAGCATGATGATATGCGGTCTTCCATGACTGACTACAACTTCAGATTCAACATCATAGACGGTTTTGATATTCTCCACTGTGAGGACTTCCTCTGGAGTTCCCGCAGCATAGATCTCCCCATCATAGAGCATTATCATATTATCGGAGTACTTAGCTGCAATATTGAGGTCGTGACTAATCATTATGACGAGGATGCCCTTCTCCTGCGAGAGATTCCTCATAATGCGGGTGACTTCCATCTGATGTTTGATATCAAGGTTGGATGTCGGTTCATCTAAAAGCAGAATCTTAGGTTCCTGTACCAATCCTCTTGCCAACATGACCTTCTGATGCTGGCCTGCTGATAATTCATCGAAGGATCTCATCGCCAGGTGTTCGATGTTTATCAATCTCAACGTTTCATAGACTATGTCGAGGTCATGGTCTAATGATTTCCAGTTGCTGTGGGGGTGACGCCCAATCAATACCGTCTCGACAACAGATAGTGTGAAAGCATCATTGGCAGCATATGGGACATATCCGACTTTCTTAGCCAATTCCTTCAGAGTGGTGGATGAAACATCCTCTCCATCTATACACACTACTCCTTTTGTGGGGGATAATATCTTGTTGATGCAGTGAATCAGCGTGGATTTACCTACACCGTTGGGACCTATTATCGATAGTAGTTGCGGTCCGTTTACCGTCAATCCGATGTTTTTCAGCACAGGATTGGCTGAGTATCCGAATTCAACACCTTCGATATCGATTCTAATCTTGTTATCACTCATTTCCAAGCTTTCCTCCTCATCTTTAACAATAAGAAAATGAACAACGGACAGCCGATCAGTGAGGAGACTACTCCGACCGGAAGTCCGAATGTGCCTGCAACCATCGCGATGCAGTTCGCTACAAGGAGAAACAGTGCACCGAAGGCGGCAGAGGCGGGTAAAAGGTATCTTGTTTCAGAACCGACGAAGACTCTGGCTATGTGGGGACCTACAAGTCCGACGAAACCGATGGTTCCACAGAAACAGACGACCACAGCCGTCATCATCGAGATGACGACCATGCAGATCATAGTCATCCTGCGGGTGTTTATGCCCAGAGAGCGTGAGGTATTCTCACCAGACATCATTACATTGATAGATCTGCTTTGAGAATAGAGGAATATTATGCATAATGTTGATACAATCAAAGGTAGCGGTACATCGGGCCAGGTAATGGTCGCCAATGAACCTATGTTCCATGCATAAATCTCCGCAAGAGATTCCTCGGATGCTGTAACCATCAGCAAGGATGTGATTGCAGAGAACATATACATCACAGCTATTCCGATCAGGATGATCTTCGATGGTGTGGTTTTACGCACGATACTGAAGAACAGTATGACTCCTACAGGTATGAGGGAGAACACGAACGCCATCGTTACCAATGAGAGATCATCGCTGAATCCAGACCATAGTGAAAGGCCTAGTATGATGGATAGTGATGCACCAAGGGATGCTCCCGAGGATATACCCATTGTATAGGGGTCTGCAAGTGGGTTACGCAATATCGTTTGCATGATCGCACCACCTACAGCAAGGGTGGCACCACAGATTATGGCGTAGAGAGATATGGGCAGTCTGGTGTTCCAGACTATGTCATCCCCCATCACATCCTCTATGTTGCCAGTGATGTGGTTGATGATTATTTGATAGCATTCCACTACCGTGAGATCATAGAATCCGATGGTAAGGGAAATCATGAATGCCGCAACAACTCCTATGACACACAATGTGGTGAACAGCACTTTCTTGCGTGCACCCTGATAGTATTCCTCTTTTCCTTCCTTGAACGTCATCAGAACACCTCCTTGTGCGATTTACGCCTGATGATGAGGAACAAGAACACGGGTGCTCCGACAAAGGACATGACGATACCGACGGGAACATCGCCCCATACATACAGCAGGCGTGAGATGACGTCTGCTACAACGAGGATCAAAGATCCGACGAGGATTGAAGCCGGTATAACGAATCTGTTGTCACTTCCGATTATGTAACGTACCGCATGTGGTGCGACCA
>JAGBGN010000126.1 GCA_017935945.1 Candidatus Methanomethylophilaceae archaeon
AAACGGTGAAAAATCAAAGGATCCTTCATAGAAAACAAGCTTTCTAACGGATTATCAAAGGATTTGCTTATAATTCAGCTATGGGGTGTCGAAAACACGATATCTGGTTTTCTTTCAACTTCATTATTTAATGATTTCTGTTTATATAAATTCAAAAATGGGATGTTGATATATACAATATTTTAAATTATGCTTTTCTTATAAGAAAGATTTTTATATTGAATATATGTAAAATTACTAGTATATAATATTATATGGATAACTATTAAATAGGAATCAGAAAGATGTTTTACCTATTGGGAGGAATTGAATTTGGCAAGACATGGAATTAGAATTCTGGCCGAAGGTAATAGTCACATCTTCGGCGGAGAGTTCGGTGCTGATTCCGGCCTGGTCAAGTCCATCGATTGGAAGCAGGGAGTGATTATCGCGATGGGAGTTCCCATCTTGATCCTGCCTGGTATCTATGATATCGCTGGAACTGCCTGGGGTCTCAGTATCTTCATATGGACCATTTCAGTGTTGCAGGGATTCGCACAGAATCTTGCCATCGGAGAGATGGCAGCTGCATTAGAAACACCTGGTATAGGTGGTTGTGCACAAAAAGTGTTTACAAAGCCTAATTCAGGACGTTATAGTTTAGGTAGGTTTATCGGAGCATTCACGGCATGGGCGTATTGGTTCACGTGGACTCCGGTTATCCCGATTTTCACTTGTACTTCTGTTGATTACATCACGAAGTACCTTGAATACGGTCTCGGAATGGAACCCCTCAGTTCCACAGCGACCCTTTTGTTACAGCTTGCGTTCGGAGCGATTATCTTCAGTGTCATCATCCTTGTTGGATCCAGAGGACTCAGTGGAGGTGCCAAGCTCGGACTCATTCTTGCTCTCATAGCCATCGTACCCCTTCTCGTGGTCATCGTCATGCCCCTGTTGGGACTCACAGTCGGCGGTGGGGAGCTCGGTGGATTCTCCATCGACCGTATCATGGAGAACATCGTACCTCCGGGCTGGGACTGGGGTGTCAGTGAGTTCATCATGATCTTCGGAATGTTCGCATACGCACAGTGGTGTGCTTGTGCATGGGAGTCCGCTGCAACATACGGTGCAGAGTACAAGACCCCCGGAAGGGATGTTCCCAAGGCACTCATCTCCGCTGGACTCGTCTGTCTGGCACTCTACTTCATCGTTCCCTTCGTCGTGTACGGAATGATGACCCCCGAGCAGATCGATGCATGGGGCGTATCCACACTCTACCCGATCGCACAGTTCGACTTCGGAGACATCGGTCTCATCCTCGCACTCATCCTGCTGGTCGCAGGTATGATTATGCTGATCCAGACCGCGTTCCTCGGTTCCTCGAGGACACTCTACTTCATGGGTCACGAGGGCAACATGCCCAAGTTCTTCGGTAAGACCAACAAGAACGATGCACCCATCTACGCCATGCTGTTCCAGTTCGCTATGGGAATGATATTCATCCTGATCATCCACTTCGGTTCGGTCGGAATGATCCTGGCGGCATCGTCGTTCGGATTCTCATTCGCTTTGGGAATGGGTATGTTGGCATTCATCGTTACCCGTAGGAGTGCACGTTTCAAGGACCTCCCCAGGCCCTACAAGGCACCTCGCGGATGGTTCTACGTGGCATGCTTCCTTATGTGCTACCAGTTCTTCGTCCTGATCCCTTCACTCGCATACTGGTGTATCAACGGAGGAATCCAGGATGGAGTGTTCTCGGTCATCATCGGAGCAGTCATCCTGCTCATGTACATCCCTCTGTGGATCCTCATTCAGTACTTCAACGGAAAGGACGATGAGAGATGCTTCATCTGCAGGAGGACCGTAGATCAGTACAACTGCTATGTCTCTAAGGACAACAATCTGGACAACGACGAGGTCGCAGACATCATGGATCAGATGGACGATCTGCCTGTCCTGCAGGTGGGTAACGCCTTCGTTCCCCTGTGTCCGATCTGTTACGAATTGACATTCGGATTCTCGACCAATCCAGAGGAGAAGGCCACTGGTGTCAAGTTGAACCTGAGTACCGATACGAAGTACGACTTCGATGCGCGTGACGACTGAGGTTTCACACCTTTGAAAACAACTTAAGGTCAAGGCCGTCCCGTCCATTCCGGGCGGAACGGCCACTTTTGTTTTATTTGCACTTTCCAGTCTGATGGTTTTCGATACGGGTGACTTCACTCATATCTGTCGTTGATCTCCTCGATCCTTTCCTCCAGGTCCAGATACAGTTCCCTCATCCTCTCCAGGGTCTCCGGTTTCATATCCCACATGCCCCTTTCATAGGCTTCCATGAGACGGTTCATCATGTCCATCATGGCATGCGGGTTCTCATCCTTCATCCATTCACGTGTATCCTCATCGAAGAGGTACTTCTCGGCAAGTTTCTCATACACCCAATCATCCACGATGTCCGAGGTAGCATCCCATCCGAATGTGTATTCGGTGAGGTTGGCGATCTCTGCAACCCCGCGGTATCCGTGTTGTTTCAACCCCTCTATGAATTTTGGATTGAGGATCTTGCTCCTGTAGACGAACTGGAGTTCCTCCTTGGTATCCCTTATCTTCAGTCTGTCGGGATTCGATCCGTCACCCATCACCGAGATTGCATCGGGATTGCCGTATGCCCTCACGAATGAGTTCAAGCCTCCGAGGTAACCGTACACATCATCCATGTCGAGCAGGTCGATCTCCCTGTCGGGCATGTTCTTCACTGTTACACCGACCTTGCTGAATCTCTTGATGAACTGGTCCCTCATGCTCTCTCCTTCCACACCACGTCCGTATGCGTAGCTACCCCAGGTGATGTAGATGTCCGCCAGGTCCTGTACCGTCTTCCAATCGCTGGTCTCGATGGCCTTGTTCACACCCGGACCATAGGCTCCGGGAGGGCATCCGAAGATACGCATGGATCCCTGTCTGCGTGCCTCATCCACGGTCATTCCCTTCTCGACCGCTTCGATGATGTCGTTCCTGAGGTTCGCGGCCAGGTAGTTGTCCTTATCATCCTCATCCAGTTCAGCGATGAGTTTCACCGCATCATCAATCAGGTCTATGAGGTTGGGGAAGGCATCCCTAAACAATCCCGTGATACGGACCGTGACATCGATCCTGGGTCTTCCCAGTTCCTCCAGCGGGATGACCTCCAGGCCTATGACCTGTCCGCCGGCACCGGACCATATCGGTTTGACACCCATGAGCCAAAGGATGTAGGCGACATCGTCACCGTTCGTCTTCATGGTGTCAGTGGCCCAGATGATGAAACCGATTTCACGGGGATAGCAACCCTTCTCGTCGATGTATTTCTGGATCATCTGATCCGCCATCTTCTTACCGATCTCCCATGAGGATGGTGGGGGGACGATGTCCGGGTCTATTCCATAGTAGTTCCTACCCATGGGCAGTATGTGAGCATTGCCCCTGGTGGGAGCACCAGAGGGTCCGGGTAGGACATATCCACCATCGCATGCCAACATGAGGTTGTCCATCTCATCGGTCATGCGCATCAGGTTGCCTGCCAACGTGTCACAGATGTAGCGTACCGATGTTTCCAGATCTTCTGAGGTTCCCTTCGCCGATTCCCTGATCAATCCAAGACATGACTCTGTGTCGTAATCCGCAGCCCTCATGTCCTTGATCACGGATATCAGGCAGTCATCGATCCTATCTATTATCGCGCTGTTGACCTCTCCGGAAGTCATACCAGAAGGTTCGTCCAACAGGACCTCCATGTCGAATCCCAGCACCTTGGCGTAGGAATCCCTGAGCGAGGGGATGCTACCGTTCCTCAACCTCATCATGGAGTATATGGTCTCATCCAATCTCTCCTCCTCGGGTGCCCTGCCCAGGATGTGGAGTCCATCACGGACGAGTGCGTCCTTGATCTCAGTTATGTAATCGTGAATCTCATCGAGGTAGGGTTCGAAATCCTCTGCCGATATGTCCTCGGGGATACCCAGTTCCTCGAACATATCTGCTTTCCTGACCCCTTCCATCACCTGTTCTATGAGGGCCAGGCGTTTCTCCCCTTTGGAGTTCCTCGCCTTGAAGTACTCCTGGAGGGGATTGTCCATGGCTGCGATCTCATCATAGGTTCCGGCACGTGCCATGGTCGGGCACATATGACCTATGAGTACAGCTTCGGAACGCCTCTTGCACTGTATGCCCTCTCCCGGATCGTCAATGATGTACGGGTAGACATGGGGTATTCCATCGAGGACGAGGTCGGGGAAGCATTTTCCGGACAGTCCGACGCTTTTCCCGGGCAACCATTCGAGGGTTCCGTGCGTACCCATGTGGAACACGACGTTCGCCTTGAACTCGTGTTTCAACCATCTATAGAACATGAGGTACTGGTGAGGCATGGGGACAACGGGGTCGTGGTAGACCGCCTCCATCTGCTCTGCCCAACCTCTGAGGGGCTGGTATCCGATGAATATGTTGCCGTTGATCAATCCCGGTATGACGAACTTACCATCCTCGACCAGGACCTCTCCCGGAGGCTTTCCCCAGGACTTCTCCATCATCCCCTTGTTGAAATCGGTGATCTTGGAGTAATGTTCCTCGTAAACGGATTTGTCGACCATGTCCGCGGCCTTCTCCCTTATCCTTTCTGGGGATGACCATTCGAGATCGTTCGTTATGTTGTTCAGGATCTCATCGATCAATGCCCTGCCGTTCTCAGGTACATGGTCGAGTGTGTATCCGTCCTGGGAGTACCTCTTCAGCATGTCGTTGACGCTCTCTATGGTATCCAATCCGGCCGCATTCCCTATCCTTCCGGATTCAGGGCGCGATTGGTACATCAGGATCGCTATCCTCCTCTCCGACCTGGGGGTGTGTGACAGGACGGCCCAACCCCTGACCATGTCTGCCAGGTGACGGATCCTGTCGGGGATCGGCGAGTATTTCTTGGGACCTCCGAGCCCACCTTCGTTGCTGCCTATGGGTACGGTAATGATCTGACCATCGATCTCCGGCCAGATGACGCTCATGTTGAAGTCGCCCTTGCTGAGTCCCGTCGCGGTCTCCTCGTAATCGGCGTAGTGCCCGCTAACAGACATTGCCTGGATTATGGGGACGTTGAGCATGGTATGGTAGAAGTTCTGTTCATCCGGGGTGTATATTCCGGAGCAGTCCCTGGAGTTGTTCAACTGTGAGAATGGTGTAGCCATGACCAGTGCATCAATCCTGCATCTGTCGCCGTCCATGAAGTACTCCTTGACGACCGCCACGGTGCCCGCTTCCCCGGCTTCGTTCCTGATGATGCTGCTGAAGAACACCGGTATGACGTTGAGGTCCTTCGATTCCAGCTCCCTGATGAGCATATCGATATGCTCCTGGTTGTCGTAGATCCAGAGGTTCGCCGTGTACATCAGACCGACCGTGGGTCTTCCGGGGACCATGTTCTTCTCGAGGTAGTCCTCCAATGAGACGTCCCTGTCGAAATCGGGATGGTGAATGCCGCTTGCACGTGTCTCCTGCGGTTCGGGTACATCCCCCTCACCTGTCAACATGCGGTTGAGAAGGCAGAGTATCGCCTTGTCGTTCTCGGCGCCCCTTGCAGTCATGAACTGTCCCATCAGGATGTAGTCTTCATCCGATCCTCTGAACAGGTGCCTGTAGAGGAGCTTGACCTCCATGTTCCCTGCGTGGAGCATGACGTATCCGGGGCATTCGGAGAGGATGTCCCTCTCGTACTTCTCGAAACGTTTCATGCGTGTGGGGTCGGACATGCATCTGATCAACACGAGGTCGGCGACCTTCGTCCTGCGAACCAATTCACTGTATGTCAATGGGTCCTCATCGATATCCTCGGCATTCGCACAATAGAGATCCAGATCCCATCCTTTCTCCGAGCAGATCTCTCTGGCGGGGATCTCCAGGGTCTTGGCATCGGAACTTTGGATGGATATGTACACAACCTTCATTCGAATCACCTTTATTGGATGTATCATCCTATATGGGTATTTCAAACTACCAGATGGTCATCAAATGGATACAATCGGGCACAAGTGAACATTAATAAAGATTAGTTGGATACTACATCCAACTATAACAATGAAGGTAGGCTCATGGAGAAGTTGCTTTTCCCGTTCGTATCAATCGTCGGTCAGGACGATATGAAGAGGGCGTTGCTTTTGAACATCGTCGATCCCGGCATAGGTGGTGCCCTCATCAAAGGAGAGAAGGGTACGGCCAAATCAACGACCGTCAGATCGCTGTCACGCATACTGCCATCCCGCAGGACCGTCTGCGGATGTGTCTTCAACTGCGACCCCTCGAGGACGGACCGTATGTGTCCGTACTGTGCAGAGAGGTTCGCAGATGGTGGGGAGCCTGATTCAGAGGATGTGCCGATGAAGGTCGTTGAACTTCCCCTGAGTGCTACCGAGGACCGTGTCGCCGGTACATTGGACATCGAACATGTCCTGAAGACCGGTGAGAAGAAGTTCGAACCCGGTGTGCTGGCCCAGGCGAATGGGAACCTGCTGTACGTGGACGAGGTCAACCTGTTGGACGACCACATCGTCGACCTCCTGCTGGATTCCGCGGCCATGGGTGTCAACTATATCGAGAGGGAGGGAGTGTCATTCTCACACCCTTCCAGGTTCATACTCGTCGGAACCATGAACCCGGAGGAGGGTGAGCTCAGGCCCCAGTTGCTGGACAGGTTCGGATTATCCGTGGATGTCAAGGGTGACAGGGAGATGGAGCAGAGGATGGAGGTCGTCCGCAGGAGATTGGCCTTCGACATGGATCCGAAGGGATACATCGAACG
>JAGBGN010000127.1 GCA_017935945.1 Candidatus Methanomethylophilaceae archaeon
GGACCTTAAGATTCCTTTATATCCTTTCAACTCATAACACGTGTTATGAGTAAGATACTCGCACTGGTGGCTATCGTTGCAGTGGTCGCTGTGGCCGGCGCTGGTGTGTATGTCCTGATGGATTCCTCCGGTGGGAACGTCGCATACAACTACGCTGAATCCGATGACATACCAACGATGCTCCCCACGCCCGCTGCAGGAACGGAATACCTGATCGTCGATGTCACCGTCAAGAACATCGATTATTCCGATGAGGATGACGGTTACGATGTGGATACGGAGAACTTCAACGCGATCCGTGGTTCTGACGGTAAGACCTACTGGTTCAAGGAGGAACTGACCGACCGTTACAACATGATCTCCGGATTCGGATACGCCGAGGAGTTGTTCAAGGGACAGACTACATCCCTTTCCATCGTCTTCATCGTTCCGACAGGAGTGTCCCTGGCAGAACTCGATGTCAACGACCACGAGAACGAGAAGGTGACGTACGAACTCGACAGGTCCCTCCCGGTCTGAGGTTCGTTCGATATCCGTGAAACCCCTTACTCCCCTTTTTACTCACTCACAGCATGACCATGTCTGCTTCATCCGATACATCCCCCGACCATTTCTAATCCATAGAATGACACTTGTCGATGTCGGTGATTAAAACGGACAGAACTGCCACAATCATCGCCGTCATTATACTGATCGCTGCAGGAGGTGTCGGAGCATACCTCCTGTACGACCATATGCACGGTGGAGTCTCCTACAACTATGAAGCAGTCGAACCCGCATCAACGATATCCGAACTGACGCCCCTCTCCGATGATAACGAGTACCTAGTCGTCCAGGTTACGGTCAAGAACGTCAACTACAGGAACGGTGACAACTGGTACGAAGTGGACCTGGGAACGTTCTACAGGATGATGGGGACCAATGACAACTACTACCTGATGGACAGGGATGCCACCCTGGAATACAACATGGAGACCGACCTCATCATACCCGGTGAGCTCAAGAGGGGGGAGTCCACCTCGTTCTACATCCTCTTCGATGTACCCAAGGGGGTCTCGATAGAGAGGCTCTACATCGATGACGATGTGAACAAGTGGTGCGACTACGTCCAAGTGCCCTCACTTGTCTGAACCGCAAATCCTACTGCGGGCATCCTCCAGGAGCTCGCAGGACTTGCACCTGCTGCCGACCGTGGGTTCACCGCAGTCGCACAGGTGCAGGTTGGATTGGGGGTACTCGCGATACAGCATGGGACGGAGCGTATCGTATGAGGACATGATACTGAAACGTGCCCCAGGGGACCTGTCCTCCAGATCGTCGACTATGTCCCTGTACTGGTTGCGCAGTGCCTCCTTCCAATAGGGGCACTCACCGTCCCAGAACTCCATCCCCGAGACGATGGCGTAGAGGAGTGCCTCCTTCTCCGGAATCAACCTCAACGGAAGGAAACGGGGAATCAGACCGGGTTGGACCTTCTCGTGGGGACCGAGACGTGCTAGCCTCTCCACATCCCCTCTTACGAAGTTCATCATCACGGACTGCGACATGTCATCCAGGTTATGGCCGGTCGCCAGATAGGTGGCACCGATCTTCCTGGCCTCATCGTTCATTAGCCTGCGCCTGAAGACCCCGCAATACGTACATGGACTGCTGTCACGGGACAAAGGTGCGATCTCATCCATGGTCACCCCCAGTTCCGAGAACGACCTGAGATGGAACTCGATACCGTTCTCCTCGCAGTACCTCCTAACGATGTCCACACTTGGAGGACGGTATCCATCGATTCCCTCGTCGATGGTTATGGCATGCACCTCGACGCCGTTCCTGGGACCGAACACGGAAGACACCATCCTCAGGGCGACCATGCTGTCCTTCCCACCGGAAACGGCGACTGCGATCTTGTCACCGGCCTTCACACGGATCTGCTTCCTGATCTCACGCTTCACCCTGCGGTCCACGTACCTCATGAAATGCTCACCGCAGAGGTGTGTGCCGTTGTACCTGATGTACGTGACGGCGTCCCTTGAACAGAGGTCACACTTCATCCTGATCACCTTTGACCTTCATCTCGATGAGGGACTCCATCTTCTGGGCGAGGACCTTGGACGGGATGTCCGGGAGGGATATCATCGTGGTCCTGCCGTTGCGGTCGTTCCGGACCTCGGTCTTGAGAAGTCCCATGGATTCCAGGTCCTGCACGTACTTCCAGAACTGCGTGTGCTTCCTGGCGGCGGTATCGTACTCCTCGCAGACGATGGCATATGTCTTCTCTGCTGCCGACATCATGATGGCCAGGTTGGTCTTCATGGCACGGGCGACGGCCAACAGGACTATCATGCGGTTGAGGTCGAGCATCATCAGCTTGGATTCGGAGACCACGCTGTATATCATCGCCTTTGCCGCACGGACATGCTCCACATTGACCTCTCCCTCGGAATCCTCCTCGGCTATGTTGGCGGCACGGTCCAGGAGCTCGATGGCCATCCTGGCATCACCGAACTCCGCGGAATTGTCCGCGATGAGGTCCAGAGAATCCTCGGTGATCGTACCTGGGACCAATGCCTCCTCGGCCCTGACCTCGACGATTCTCCTGAGCTCGTCACGGGTGTACTTGTTGAACGTCACCCTGTTCAGCCTGCGGAACGTGGACAATGACGCATCGTCCATCAGTTCATGGACCGGATCCTGGGAGATCATGATCAAAGACACCTTCGCATCCGAGTTGGAACCGTCCGAGAAACGGGTCAGCTGGTAGACGAGGTCCACCGCCCCCTTCTTCATCAGCGCATCCACCTCGTCCAACACGACCACCATGTTGCTCACGTTGGTGGTGAGGTGGTTGCGGAGCACCCTCAGCATCTCATCGGGAGCGAACCCGCGATCGGGGAATCCGGCATCGAAGTGACGTATGAGCTGGAGCACGACAGCGGACTCGGAGCTGCGGTTCCTGCAGTTTATGAAGACGACCGATATCGGCCTACCTGCATTGCGACAGTACTCGGCCATGTCCGTGCAGAAGCGCCTGGCGGTGACGGTCTTACCAGTACCGACACTGCCGGTGAGGTATGCCGTGCATGGACGGCCGTGCTGCGCAAGCGGACGGAACAGCGTCTCAAGGCTGTGCATCTGACCTTCCCTGTGGACCAGGTCCTTGGGAACGTAATCATAATCCAGCTTTACCGGATCGCGGATGATGACCGATGATCTCTCGAACATGTCAGTTCCTACTGTGACGTGTGAATCCGGAACAGGGGATGACGTCTATGCCCTCCCTCTCCCAGACATCGCATATGAGGTTGATACCGAGGGAATCGGAGGACATGTGTCCGGAGATCACTATGTTGATGTTGTTCTTCCTGGCCTCCTCGATGTGACTCTCGGGGAAGTGCATGCCTACGACTGTACCCACACCCGCGATTGCGAACTTCTCGTAGATCTCCTTGGGTCCGGATGTACCCCCGGTCATCTTGCAGACCACCTTGCCGCAACGGGACGACTTGGAACCGACGATGATCTTCGGGGGACTGTTGAACCTGGCGGCATCCCTGAACTCGGGCTCCTTGTAGAGCCTGTCCACTATATCGCCCAAGGTCCTGGGCTGAGACTCCTCGAACATGTCGGTCATGTAGCGCTGGACCATGTTGTCTGCGGGAGAGTGGATGTTGAAGAGGGGGATGCCGAGAAGTCTCGCGGCATCC
>JAGBGN010000012.1 GCA_017935945.1 Candidatus Methanomethylophilaceae archaeon
ATCATGAAGAATGCCGTAAGGAGCCATACCGCGGCATAGGTGGAAACGGTGGTGACCCCCAGCATGAACGCATCCATGCCAGGGGATGAGAATGAATGGATCAGGTCCAGGATCTCCAACTCGGTCGTCATATCCATGGTGGACACGATCATCTTGATGATAAACGGTCGTATCGGTTCCCCTTTCGATCTGTGGATTCCCCGGATGGATCGATCGGATAGTACGTGTCCACGTCGTACCATTCGATCAGGTCCCCGACCTTCTCGATGAGCTCATCCGTGTAGGCGATGCAGTCCAGTACATCATGTTCCTTGTAATGATGGCTCTCGTACGCCACAGCCCAACCCCTCGGGACGATACCCACCCAATCGGTACCGTCGAACGATGCCAACACCTTGGAAGCACTGTCCACACACAGGGGGAATCCGGCATCGTGCAATGCCAGGGCACTCCTGACGAACTCCGAACGGTGGATGAACCCGCACAGGTACAGATGGCATCCCGTGTCATCGTAATGGGGATACAGGTGCATGCGGGTGAAACAGCTTCCCGGAAGCACCTCCCACGCATGACCCTCATCATTCTGGAAGACGAAACGATGGAATGCCTCCGGATCATCGGGGTCCAGGTCCAACAACCTGCCGTACCTCCCATCCGAGTACCTCATGTACTGTTCGTGTTTCGTCATCCCATCGATATCCCTGCCCTGCGCGGAGAAGCACAACGATGCCGCATCCAGGAAGTCCGACAACGTCATCGAGGGGACGGTCTTCGACGGTCCCTCCCCCATACCCTCGGAGACAATTCCCCTGAACCTCTCCACCTCCCCATCGGTCAGACCTTGGAGGACGTCTTCCCTGGAACGGTAGCCCCTGTCCCAGAGATCCGACCTCCTGACCACACCCCTGCGGTAGGCCAACGGCAGATCCTGGAGGACATGGTCACGGTAGGTTCCGGCCTCCACGGAATCGATCGTCCTCCTGGTCACGTCGAGGGCCCAGCGGAGGAACTCAGTCCTCCTGCCGGAAGCGCGGTGGAACCTGATATCTGGTGTTGCACACAGCTCCAGACCATCGAACGATATGCCCCTGTTGCCACGTTCCGTGTGGTAGTGCACCAACCTGTACCAATCCTCCTCATCCGGATGGTCGTGATAGAACTGCTCGAGGATCTCCTCCCGGGTGTACTCATCGTCATCACCCCATAGCGACAGGTAATCCTCCTCACTCCCCCTCGGGACGCTCACCCACAGGACGTGCACGAAACCATCCATGCAGAACGGCAACCTGGAGAACTCGGCCTCGATCCTGTTGAACAGCTCCAGGTCCTCTGGATTCCATAGACCCTCCTGGGTGTACCCGTTGGAGTGGTGATCCGTCAGTTCCTTGAGACGGGGTGCGGTCATGACCACTTCGTTACATTGCGAATCATCCATGTCGGAAGCACCTTGGACTTCAGTTTATAAACGATATGGAATAATCCGTGTTCTCGGATGCATCCGTGGATGAAACGGGACATCCTGGATACTACACGGCCCCGTGATCGGCCGAACCTGCGATCGACTGCAGGCACTCTATCGCGCGCCTACCCTTTCTTATAATATCCTGTATTATGGAGCCCCAGAGGAATCTCATGACAGAAGTCGGAGAATGCAAGAAGACGATCGAGACCGCAGAGGGTCAGATCGAGATATACAGCCTTAGGGAGCTGGAGGAGAAAGGTATCATCAAGGACCTCTCCAAGATGCCCTATTCCATCAAGGTCCTCGTCGAGTCCATGCTCAGGCAGAGGGATGGCAAGATCATCACCGATGAGGATGTCCTCACCGCCGCATCCTGGAACGCCGTCGAGAACACCGACCGCGACATCCCGTGGATCCCCGCAAGGGTCCTCCTCCAGGACCTTACCGGTGGAGCCGCCATCACCGACCTGGCATCCATGAGGAACGCCGTCGAGGCCATGGGCAAGGACCCCGAGCTCATCAACCCCCTCGTCCCCGTGGACCTGGTCATCGACCACTCCATCAACACGGATTATGCGGGAAGGGACGATGCGCTCGAGCTCAACGAGAAGCTCGACTTCGAGAGGAACAAGGAGAGGTACGCCCTCTTCAAGTGGGCCCAGAGGTCCTTCAAGAACTTCCGCGCCGTTCCCCCCGGAAACGGTATCTGCCACCAGGTCAACCTGGAGTACCTGTCGCCCCTCGTCCACGTCAAGGAGAAGGACGGTGTCAAGACAGCGTACCCCGACTCCTGCTTCGGTACAGACTCCCACACCACCCAGATCGACGGACTCGGAGTCGTCGGATGGGGAGTCGGTGGAATCGAGGCCGAGGCCGTCATGGTCGGACAGCCCAGCTACATGAAGCTGCCCGATGTCGTCGGATTCAGGCTCACCGGCAAGCTCAGCCCCGGTGTCACCGCAACCGACCTGGTCCTCACCGTCGTCAACATGCTCAGGAAGAAGGGTGTCGTCGGAAAGTTCGTGGAGTTCTACGGACCCGGATACCAGAACCTGTGCCTCGCAGACAGGTCCACCATCGCCAACATGGGACCCGAGTACGGAGCCACCATGGGATTCTGCCCCGTGGACGAGAAGACCATCGAGTACCTCAGGCTCAGCGGAAGGGACGAGGCCCACATCGACACCGTTGAGAAGTACATGAAGGAGCAGACCCTCTGGTACGAGGGCGAGCCCGAGTACACCGACACCCTCGAGCTGGACCTCTCCACCGTGGAGCCCTGCCTCGCAGGACACAAGAGACCCCAGGACATGATACGCCTCTCCGAGATGAAGGAGAAGTTCGCGGAGTCCCTCACCGCCCTCGGAATCGAGGAGCAGAAGAAGCCCGTCGCAGGACAGCTCGGAGACGGATCGCTCGTCATCGCATCCATCACCTCCTGTACCAACACGGCCAACCCCTCCGTCATGATCGCAGCCGGACTCGTCGCCAAGAAGGCCGTCGAGCTCGGACTCACCACCAAGGACTACGTCAAGACATCCCTGGCCCCCGGTTCCAGGGTCGTCACCGAGTACCTCAGGAACTCCGGACTCCTCCCCTACCTGGAGAAGCTCAGGTTCCAGGTCTGCGGATACGGATGCATGACCTGCATCGGTAACAGCGGACCCCTCTCCGACGAGGTCAGCAACTCAGTCAGGGCCAACGACCTGGCGGTCGCGGCTATCGCATCATCCAACAGGAACTTCGAGGGACGTATCCACCCCCTCGTGAAGGCCAACTACCTCGCATCCCCGCCCCTCGTCGTGGCGTTCGCCATCGCGGGACGTGTGGACATCAACCTGGACAAGGAACCCCTGGCCACCGTGGATGGCAAGGACATCTACCTCAGGGACATCTGGCCCTCCGACGAGGAGATCGAGGAGATCACCAGCCAGTTCGTAACCAGAGAGACCTTCATCGCGAAGTACAACGACATCTTCAAGGGATCCGCCCGCTGGGATGCCATCGACTGCCCCGAATCCCCCCTGTTCAACTGGGACGACGCATCCACCTACATCAGGAACCCCCCGTTCTTCGACGACATCTTCGAGGAGCCCGAGATAAAGAGCATCAGCAGGGCCAGGTGCCTCGCCAAGCTCGGCGATTCCATCACGACCGACCACATCTCCCCCGCAGGGGCCTTCGCCAAGGAGACCGACGCGGGACGCTACCTCATGGCCAAGGGCGTCGAGCCCAAGGACTTCAACTCCTACGGATCCCGCAGGGCAAACCACGAGGTCATGGTCAGGGGAACCTTCGCCAACATCAGGCTCAGGAACCAGCTGGTCCCCGGAAGCGAGGGCAGCAGGTCCAAGTACATGCCCGACGGAAGCGAGGGAACCATCTTCGAGACCTCCCAGAAGTACGAGGAGGACATGACCCCCCTCATCGTCCTCGCAGGAAAGGAGTACGGAACCGGAAGCTCCAGGGACTGGGCCGCCAAGGGACCCTTCCTCCTGGGAGTCAGGGCCGTCATCGCCGAGTCCTTCGAGAGGATCCACAGGTCCAACCTCGTCGGCATGGGAATCGTCCCCCTCCAGTTCCTCCCCGGACAGAACTGCGAGACGCTCCAGCTCGACGGAACCGAGACCTTCGACATCGACCTGTCCGACCTGGAGCCCAAGTGCACCGTCAGGGTCACCGCATACAGGAACGGACAGAAGCTGGAGTTCGACACCCTCTGCAGGGTCGACGTCCCCGCCGAGGTCGAGTACATCGCCAACGGCGGTATCCTCCAGTACGTCCTGAGAAGGATGGCCGAGTGATCGGGTACGGGGACCGTCCACCGACGGTCCCATAAAACCCCTTCCGTTCACGGGGGCTTCCGCCCCCTCCACATCATCTTATAAAGGTTATCCAGGACGCTTCATGATGACGGTGGTCATCCCCCGATTCCCACCGTATCCGGTCATCGAAGACGCCCCCGTATCGTCAACAGGGGGTGATTAGATGCTGATAAGACCAAATCTTTAAGATTGAGTCCGTGTACGGGGGCCTTGGAAGTGTTTCCGAGATGGTCGTAGACGTAGAGACATCGGCATTGTTGACATCATATCTGATCGCCATGTTCCTCCCGCCGACCCTCGGAATGTTCACTGGAAAGATCTCATCCGGACGTGTGTCGTACGTGCTCTGCGCCGTATCGTGCATCGTCGGGATCCTCTGCTACCCCGTCTGGACCATGGTTCCCGTCTTCGAAGCCACGTTCCCGTTGGGATCCATACTCGGGGAGTACTCCATACATGTGGACAGACTGACATCCGTGTTCGTCACCGTGTCCTCGCTGGTCTTCCTGATGGTCGTCATGCACATGTCCCACTCGGGCCATCAATACGGTCCGGGGAAGGTGTCGCTAGTCTGCGCACTGTTCGTCTCGTGCATGCTCTGCATGATGTCCGATACCGTCATCCTCCTGCTCATCGCATGGGAAGCCGTGTCCGTCATCACGTTCCTGATGTCCAACGACGACGGTGACGAGGCCCCCAGGTGGAGGTTCCTCACGGTCACCCACATCGGCGGCATGATGGTCATCTGCGCCTTCGCGTTCCTTTGGATGGTCGCAGGCACCCCCTACATGCACGAATGGAAGGACCTGGGAAGCATCATAGGGCCGACCGCATCCGTCGCTGTCGCGGTCTGCCTCTTCATAGGGTTCGGTACGAAACTGGGGACGGTCCCGTTCCACATCTGGATGCCGGACATGTACTCCCGCTCTCCCACCCACACCACCGCCCTCCTGACCACCGTATGTTCCAACGTGGCCGTGCTGGTCCTGTTCAAGGGAATGTTCTCGTACATCGGCGTTTCCGATGACATGATCGTCCCGGGAGTGGTCCTGTGCGTGCTGTCCATCGTCACGGCACTCTGGGGCGCCATGGAATCCATGATCCAGACCGAACCCAAGAGGATACTCGCCTACTCCAGCATGGAGAACATGGCACTGGTCACCATGTGCCTGTCCCTCGGACTGGTGTTCTCGGATGGTTCGGAGAGCCTGATGGCACTGGTCCTACTGGCGGGGATCCTGCACACCCTGAACCACAGCGTGTTCAAGTCGCTGATGATGCTCGTTGTGGATTCCGTCGAGGATGTCACCGGCGAAAGGATGATGGACCGCTACGGCGGGATCGCCTGTGCGCTGCCGGCCCTGTCCGTCGTCGCCCTGATCGGCGTGGCCTCCCTTGCGGCGGTGCCCCCGATGAACGGTTTCATCAGCGAGTGGCTGATGCTCCAATCACTGCTCGGTACCGACGTCCTGTCGTCCGACATGAGGATACTCATGCCCCTGCTGGTGGCGATGATGGGTGTCTGCGGGATGATAGTCGCAACATCCTACGCCAGGTTGTACGGATTCATATTCCTGGGAAGGCCCAGGTCCGAGGGGGCTGCAAGACCGTCACCCCAGAAGAAGGGTTCACTCCTCCCGCTGGTCGTCCTGGCCGCATCCTGCGTGTCCATGGGACTGTTCGCTGTCCCGCTGATGGAATGCCTCTCCGACGGCATCCAGACATCCACCGGCATATCGCAAGGCTACACGTCCGCGCTCTCCGGTACGATGGAGCCCCTGCTCCTCGGGCTGATGATCCTGGGAACCATCGCCGTGCTCGTAGCCGTGTCCAGGGTGTCCCGTCGCAGGAGGGTGATGGAGGAGACCTGGGCATGCGGAGGCACCCTGGACGAGAGGATGCAGTACTCCTCGGAGGGTTTCTCCCAACCCATCGTCAGGGTGTTCCACCCGTTCTACGGCGACACGTCCCGCAAGGAGGGTGACGAGTACACCACCGGGTTCACCGAACCCTTCGTCAAGCACATCTACAGACCGATCGGGAGGTTCGTGTCCGCAGTATCTGAACGCGTCACCGACATCCAGACCGGTAACATCCAATCATACCTGTCATACATACTCGCCACCCTCGTGGTGGCCCTCCTGGCGGTGAGGCTCCTATGATGGGGATCGTCATCGGAGCGGTGCAGGCGCTGGCACTGGTGCTCATCGCACCCCTCGTCACCGGTATCGTGTCGAAGCTGAAGGCCCTGATGCAGGGCCGCAGCGGAGCCGACATACTGCAGCCCTACAGGGACCTGAGGAAACTGTTCGGGAAGGACAGCGTCACCTCAAGGAGCACCTCTTGGATCTTCCGCGCTGTCCCCTACGTTTGCCTCGGGTCCATGGTCGTCCTGGCCATGATGGTCCCGTTCATCCACACCCACACCCTGGCGCCCTTCGGCGACCTGGTGGCGGTGGTGTACCTGTTCACGCTGTACAGGTTCGCCATGGTCCTCGGTGGACTGGAGGGTGGCTCCACCTTCGGCGGCATGGGGAGCAGCAGGGAGATGATGATGTCCGTCCTCATCGAACCGGCGCTCCTGCTGGCGATATCCACCCTCGCGGTGCTCTCCGGTGCGGGAACGGACATGGGCGACATCTCCGGAGCATTGTCTGAGATGGGATTGCTGGCCATCGGCCCCGCCCTGATACTCGCCGGCGCATCGTTCATCATTACCATGCTGGCGGAGAACGCCAGGGTGCCCTTCGACAACCCGACCACCCACCTGGAGCTGACCATGGTGCACGAGGCCATGCTGCTGGAGTACTCCGGTCGCGGACTGGCCATGATGGAGCTGTCCTCGATGATCAGGCTGACGGTGTTCATGGCCATGCTGGGTTCGATGTTCTTCCCATGGGGTGTAGCAACCACCATGGACCCCTCGGACCTCCTGGTCTCGGTGCTGGTCACTGTCGCGAAGATGCTCACGATAATACTGGTGGTCGCCACCGTCGAGTCGGTCCTGTGTAAGACCAGGCTGTTCAAGACGCCCAACCTGCTGACCGCATCGTTCATGCTCTCGCTGATGGCGATGATTTCACTCTACATACTATGAGGTCGATCTGAATGGAAACTGCTGTAATCGGAAACATGATCGACCTCTGCGCGGTCATGATGCTGTTGACCACCGTCATGGCCGTCGCGACGACCAACATGAAACCGCTGATAGGACTGTTCTCCGTGCAGTCCATGTTCCTGGCGGCACTGGCCTTCATCGTGGCCTACAGCTCCGGGACACCGCACATCTACATCATGTGCGTCCTGACCATCGCCCTGAAGGTCATCGTGATGCCCCGCATGATGACGTACATCATGAGCAGGATCAACGTGGGAAGGGAGGTGGGACTCACCATAGGGATACCAGGTTCCCTCCTGGCATCCGGACTGATGATTGTCCTGTCGTACTACATCACGGAGCCCCTCCTGGCCACCATACACACCGTCGAAAGGAACTGCCTGGCACTGTCCATGTCGGTCCTGCTCATCGGACTCCTGATGATGTGCACCAGGAAGAACGCCATCACCGAGACCGTGGGTCTCCTGATGATGGAGAACGGACTCTTCCTGGGTGCGATCGCACTGTCCCACGGGATGCCGTTGATCGTCGAGATCGCCGCATTCTTCGATGTCATGGTGGCGGTCATCATCATAGGCATATTCGCACACAGGATCAACAGGTCGTTCAACTCCGTCGACACATCGTTCCTGAGGAGGCTGAAGGAATGATGGAGCCCCTGTACGCCCTGATTGCGGTGATGATCGCATCCTGCATCGCATGCATCGCGCTGAGGAACAGGCCCTGCGTGACCTGGATCATGCCCGCATGCACCTGCGTGTTCCTGGTCCTGACGCTGTTCCTGTGCATCCCCATCCTGGACGGTGGGGTCATCGACGAGGGCATGTTCTACATGGACCCCCTTTCCGCCGTATTCATGATGCTTGTCGCGGTGGTCGGATGCATGGCATCCATATACTCCAGGGCCTACATGGGACTGGAGAACGAGGAGGGTCTCGTAAACAAGAGGGAACTCGGGCAGTACTACTCCCTCCTGATCGTCTTCATCTCCGTGATGCTGCTCACGTTCACAGCCAGGTCCATGGCCATCGTGTGGCTTGGAATCGGTGCGACCACCCTTGTGTCCACGTTCCTGGTGGGATTCTACTCCAGGGAGGAGTCCACGGAGGCCGCCTGGAAGTACATCATCCTGTGCTCCGTCGGCATCACGATAGCGTTGGCGGGATACGCACTCGTGTACGCCTCGACCATCGGTGTCATCGATGCGGAGGCCGCTTTGGACTAGCCCGCGCTCATGGCCGCCGCCGAGGACCTGGACCCTGCCATGATGAAGATGGCCATGGTCATGATCATCGTCGGATTCGGTACGAAGGTCGGATTCGTCCCCATGCACACATGGTTGCCGGATGCACAC
>JAGBGN010000128.1 GCA_017935945.1 Candidatus Methanomethylophilaceae archaeon
ACGGGCCTCGAGCTCGATTCCATCAAGCAGGAGTACGACGACCTCATCGTGACCATGGATGACCTCAAGGACATCCTCGCCAACGACCACAGGGTCCTCGCCATCATCAAGTCCGAGCTCTCCGAGATGAAGGAGACCTACGGGGATGAGCGCCGTACCGTCATAGATCCCAACGCGATCGATACCGACGAGGAGGACCTCATCCCCAGGGAGCAGGTCGTCATCACGATCTCCAATGACAACTACATCAAGAGGATCCCCCTGAGCACCTACAGGCAGCAGGCCCGCGGTGGTGTGGGATTGACAGCCATGCAGACGAAGGAGGAGGACCACGTGGCATCCATGTTCGTCACATCCTCCCACGATTACGTGATGTTCATAACGAACCATGGACGCATGCACTGGCTGAAGGGATACAGGATTCCAGAGGGCAGCAGGCAGTCCAAGGGCAAGCCCATCGTAAACCTGCTCGCGGATCTGGAGGAGGGTGAGAAGGTCGTCAACACCATCTGTTCACCGGACTTCCCCGAGGATGAGTACCTCGTGTTCTGCACCAGGAACGGTCTGTTCAAGAAGACCAGCATGTCCGCATACGGAAACGTCAGGTCCAAGGGAATCAAGGCCATCAAGCTGGAGGAGGGCGACGAGCTCATCGAGACCGGAATCACCCACGGTGATGACCAGGTCATCATCGCATCCAGCAACGGATTGGCTGTCAGGTTCTGCGAATCGGATGCCCGTCCAACCGGAAGGGACACCATGGGTGTCAAGGGAATGACCCTCAACCCCGGTGACCATGTCGTCTCGATGGCCATAGTGAAGCCCGGTGACAGGCTACTCACCGTGTCCGAGAACGGTTACGGAAAGATCTCCGAGGTCGACGACTATCGTCAGACCCGTCGCGGTGGAAAGGGAGTCATCACCATCAAGACCGACGAGCGCAACGGAAATGTCGTGAGCGTCAGGAAGGTCAACCCCGGTGATCAGCTCATGCTGACATCCACATCCGGCAAGATCATACGCATGGATACGGACGAGATCCGCGAGACAGGTCGCAATGCCAAGGGTGTCCGTATCATGGACCTCCGCAACGGTGACAAGATCTCGGCCGTCGAACCTGTGATGGTGGACGAGATCGGCGAGGTCGATACCGCATCGGATCCCGTGTCCGACGCATCATCCCCTGCCGAGCAGTGAAAACAATGCCCCGGGGTGACCCGGGGCTTTAGTAAACTTTATTAATGACACTGTGATAGGGGCAATTACGCCGTGGTAACTCAGTTGGGAGAGTGCAAGACTGAAGATCTTGAAGTCGCTGGTTCGAGCCCGGCTCACGGCACCATGATTTCTCCTACAATTTCCAAAGAAGGTATCCTATGGAACCCGACCGTGTCTTCATCGACATCCGTACCTGTGACCTCACGCTGTCCCAGGTCATGAGTGAGATAGCACGTCTCCAGTCCGATTATCCCGATTATGAGATCTTCATGGATGGGGATGCCTATGCGATCGTGGGCCGTAAGAGGGTCCACAGGGATTCCACGTTCTCGTACTGACATCCAAAGCCTTAAACCGGCCATCGGATACGGACATGTCGGCTGGATACAACAGTGGCCGTAACGGATTTGATTATCATGGGTAGGGGCAGGGTCACCATCGGACTGTACAATTCTTACGATCAGAATTTCAGGGAACCTCACCGCAGGGTTCTCGCACGCACGGGCGATCTGTGCCGCGCATTCGACATGAACCTTGCGTTGTTCGGTTTCCCCTTCCCCGAGGACAAACGTACCCCTGTCGAGGTGGCGGAATGGATTGCCAGTACGACAACCATCGGGGATCATGGAGGATACTTCATGGACCTTGCAGAGAAAGGTCGTTTCATGCAGTTCGGATATCCCGAGAAGAAGGGTTTCCCTCCCCAGTTGGGTGAGGTCATCCTCACCACCAGCAAGCCCGATGAGAAGAAGCAGATCCGTCTGGATCAGTTGATAGACATGTTGGAGCACGGACAGAGCGTGCTCCTTCTCTTCGGCATCGGTCCACACGGTGTTCCGAAGAAACCTTCGTCGATGCCCAAGTACAACATGGACATCACACCAGGCGGTTTCTCCCTCGAGACATGTACGGCACTGGGTGCTGTGTGCGGTGCCATACACGCTCGTCTAAACTTCTGATCGGTTGAAAAACAAGGATCGGGGGCTCTCGCCCCCATTGAAAGCGGTTCAGTAGTGGTCGTAGAGGATGTTTCCGGGCTCCAGGAGGACTCCGGCTCCCTTCTCGACACGACCAACGATCTCTGCGTTGGCATATTTGGATGCAATCGCCTCAGCATCGTCCGCAGGTGCGATGATGGTGAATCCCATGCTCATGTTGAGTGTCTGGTAGATCTCCTTGTCCTCGACCTGTCCGAGTTCCTGGATGACGTTGAAGATGGGTGCGGGTTTCACGGGGTCGCTGATGACGTATTTCAGACCCTCCCTCATCCTGAGGATGTTCCTGAGGCCTCCGCCGGTTATGTCGACGAGTCCGTGTACGGTGTGGTTGGATGTGATCTCGAGGACCTGTTTGACATAGATCTCTGTGGGTGTGAGGAGCTCCTCCCCGATGGATTTGGAGAGTCCTGCGACCTTGTCGGTCCATGAGATCTCGTTGGCTTCGACGACCTTCCTTGCGAGGGTCAGTCCGTTGGAGTGTATTCCGGAGGATCTGAGGGAAACGATGAGATCGCCCTCTTCGCATGTGGCACCGGTGATTATGTCATCCTTCTTCACATAACCGAGGCATGTTCCGGAAAGGTCCAGGCCGTTGACGATCTCGGGCAAGACCGCGATCTCCCCTCCGACGATCTCCATGTTGGAGAGCTCTGCACCCTTCTGGAGTCCGATTCCGACCTCCTTGGTGATCTCGTCATTGGGTTTGTCTATGGCGATGTAGTCGACGAAGGACGTGGGTTCTGCGTTGACGCAGATGGTGTCGTTCACATTCATCGCAATGCAGTCGATTCCGATGGTGTCCCACTTGTTGAGCGCCTCGGCAATCATGAGCTTGGAGCCGACTCCGTCCGTGGCCATGGTGATGTACATGTCGCCGAAGTCGATCAGACTCGCGAAGAGTCCAGACATGCGGACCGCCTGTCCGATTCCCGTTCTCTTGTAGCCCAGTTCATCCACGAGAGCTTTGATGGCACTCGATTTCTGGTCTATGTTAACTCCTGATTTTGCATAGGTCCAACCGCTCATTTAGATCCTCATGCTCAGGGAACAGGTCAGGGGATATTATGTTTGCCACGTGTCCGTATATATGTCCCCTACGCCATCCTCTATACATGGGAAGAATCGATGGAAAGTTGGACATGTATGAGGGTATGGATGATTCCCTGTTGGGTCTTGCCATGAACGGTGTCGTACGCAAAGCCGTCTCGGGATTGGCTAAGGTGGCCGGAGCAGAGAACGCATCCTCGATCTACCTGACAATCCTCATTAGCAGTATATCCATCGATGGGGAGATCAACGAGATCGAGTACGAACTTGTTCGCGACATATTCTCGGAGATGGTTGGTAAGGAGGTGACCATCGATGAGCTGCGTGCTAGTTTGGCTGCTTCCGATCTTGGAGACATCAGTACAATCAGGAGCACCACTGCAAATCTCATCAGGTCTCTGGGTGCTGCTGATCCGACCGTAAGGGATGACGTTCTGGAGCTTATGGCCATGTTCTGTGCCATGGATCATAAGGTGACTCCTGCAGAGCGCAACTGGTTGTTGGAACTTGAATCCCTCTGAGGATCATTCACATCCGAAGTCGCAATCAGGAGCTGGTTTGCCATAGGAGTAGATCCTCTTGTCGCCCATCTCCGCTTCCGCCTGCATGAGGATGCGTACCATGCTCTCTCTGTCGGATGCGTGACGTGCGATATCCCTGCGGTATTCCCTGCAGTTCCAGCATCCTGCAACGAACTTGGGCACAATGCTTCTGAGCTTGCTCATGCCCATGACCTCTCCTTTTTCCTCGAGGACCATGTCCATGAGTTCCAAACACCATTCCACCTGTTGTGATACAGTGGGGTTGGGTAGGACCTCTCCAGTGCGCAGGTATCTGTCTATCTGCGTGACCAGGAACGGGTTCCCTATGCCCCCGCGTGCGACCATCACGGCTGTAGCACCAGTGATGTCCATCGCGTTGATTGCATCATCCAGCGAGTAGATGTTCCCCGAGACTATCAGAGGTACGGACAATTCTGATTGGAGTCCTTCGATGAGGTCGTAATGAGGGGTCCCGGTGTATCTTTCCTCCTTCGTCCTGGCATGGATGGTGATTGCGTCTGCACCTGCTGAGACAACCTCATCGATTACCTCTCTGAAGTTGATGGATTCCGAATCCCATCCGAGGCGCATCTTCACCGTTATAGGCACATCCACGGCCGATTTCATTGATCTGATTATCCTCCCGCACGCAGCTGGATCCTTCATGAGTGCTGATCCTGCACCGTTGCGAATGACCTTCGGTACGGGGCACCCCATGTTGAAGTCGAAGAAATCTATGGTGGGCCTGGCTTCCAGGGCCTTGACGGCGGCTTCCGCCATGGCATCCGGTTTGCTGCCGAACAGTTGGATGCCCATCGGACGTTCCTGCCCGAACTCCAGGTACCTGGCAGTACGGTCCTGTCCGTAGACGAGCCCCATTCCGGAGACCATCTCCGATACGGACACGGCCACCCCGAAGGGTTTCATGAAATCCCTGTAGCTTGCGAAGGTGAATCCGGACATGGGTCCGAGGACGACTCCTCCGTCAATCTCCAGGTCACCTATCCTCCACATGACCGCCCGATTGCAGGGTCTGTATTTATCTGGTGGTGTTCGGGCGGTTCTCGACATCAATATATAAGGGGGACAGATAACAACATCCCATGGCAGACCTGCACGACCGTTGGGTGGCGGAGAGGAGGAACGAGTACTACTACAAACTCGCCAAGAAGCTGAACTATCGCTCCAGGGCATCCTTCAAACTCATCCAGATCGACAACCGTTTCGGTATTTTCAAGGCCGGCGATGCCGTCGTCGACCTCGGTGCCTGTCCCGGCGGTTGGTTGCAGGTGGCACAGGAACGCACATGGCCCAATGGAAAGGTCATCGGTGTCGACCTCAGGTACATCAAACCGTTGGAGGGCGTCGAGACCTTCGTCGGTGACATCACCGAGGACAGCACCATGTTGGAGCTCCTCCGCAGGTTCGGTGGAAAGGCGGATGTCGTCATATCCGACATGGCACCGAACATCATGGGACATTATGCGACTGACCATGCCCGTTCCATCAACCTGTGCATGTATGCCGTGGACGTCTGTGACCGTATCCTCAAGAAGGAGGGTAAGCTGGTCATGAAGGTCTTCATGGGCGATATGTTCGAATCCCTGCGCTCCGAGTTGGAGAGACGCTTCCAATCCGTGAAGGTCCACTCCCCCGCCGCATCCAGGGACACGTCCTCCGAGGTGTACGTCATATGCCAGGGATTCTATGCGAAGACGAACGTTAAGCTCAGGAAGCCAAAGGTCGATGAGAAGAAGCCCGAGTTCACGGTCAAGGGCGGTTTCATCTGACGGGGAACAAGTTTCTATCAGTTCCACGATACCAGTCGCATGAAGCCCGGAAAGATCGTATGCATCGGTTGGAACTACCGTTCGCATGTCGCTGAACTCGATTCCGAACTGCCGGAAGTGCCGACAGTGTTCCTGAAACCATCCAGTTGCATCATCTCTGATGGTGATGACATCGTCATCCCCGAGGGCGTCACCAATGTGCAGCATGAGGTCGAGCTCGCATTGGTGTTCGGGAAGGATTGCAGAAAGGTGGATGAATCCGAAGCGATGTCATATGTTTCCCATGTGGCGGTCTTCAACGACGTGTCCGCCAGGGACATGCAGTCACGTGCCCGTGAAGAGGGCAATTCTTGGGATCTCAGCAAGGGGATAGACACATTCGGGCCCATGTCGGAGCCCATCCCGTTGGGGGATCTCGATGTCCAGGACCTTGATCTGGAACTCACTGTCAACGGTGAGGTCAGGCAGAGTGGGAACACCCGCAACATGATTTTCACCGTCCCCTGGTTGATATCCTATGTTTCAAAGTACATGACGCTCGAGGCAGGGGATGTCCTGATCACCGGTACCCCTGAGGGTGTCTCGGAGATCCGTCCCGGGGATACAGTGGTGGCTACCGTGAAGGGTGTGGGGACAATAACCAACAAAGTCGTCATGGGATGACAAAATCTTATAATCAGTCCCAATAATCCAGTGGCATGGTTAGACAGGCACGTTGCTCTCACATCCTCGTCAAGACTTACGACGAGGCACTCGAACTCCAGAGAATGGTCTACGGTGGAGCGAATTTCGCTCAGCTCGCCGCACAGAGGTCCTCATGTCCCTCCGGAAGGCAGGGTGGGGATCTGGGCTGGTTCGGACGTGGACAGATGGTCAAACCCTTCGAGGATGCAGCATTCTCCTACAATGTCGGTGACATGACCATCGTTCAGACACAGTTCGGATGGCATCTCATTTACATCACCGGTCAGAGGTGATTCAAACGGGGCAATGCCCCTTTCCTTATCTTTTGGATATGCGGTGGTTGACGTTTTTCCGAATAACCGTCGTCAATCCCAGAAACGTTTGTTCTTCGCATAGAGGATCTCGGCATTCATGATTCCCCTGAGGAATTCATCCTCGTCTACATGGAATCCCCTGAGTATCCTGGACGCGGCGTCCGGACCTATCCCCCTTCCAGCCAGCACCAGTGCGGCGCGGCGTCCGTGTTCGTTGATGAGGTTGGCATTCCTTGACAACCTCTGAAGGTCCTTCTTCTCCTGTGCCGAGTGTTCCTTCAGCTTCAGGAGCTTCACATTCTCCCTTTCGTAACCTTTCAGCGCGGCTATCATCCGTCCCCCACATTGGGGGCAGATGAAGGATTTGGGTGCATCGCCGACCCTGAACCTCCATTGTGAGGCGCAGTTCATGCATGATGCGAACAGGACCTCGTCTTCCAACCTCTTCTTCAGTGCCATGAGGATCGAGTGGTCGGCACGGACGGGCTGCATGAGTTCCTTGGATCTGACGATACCTTCGAGTCCTATGGGGGACACCACGCCCTGGACGATCTGGATCTCCCCGGATGCGATCTGTGAGACGACCTTTTCGGCATTCGGTATGTCCAGATCTTCCCAGAGGACCTTGTTGACCGCTTCATCATAGGCGGGTGTGTCCTTGTGCATATCGAAAAGGCGGTTGAAGTTCATGAAACGGTGATCGGCATCCCTTTCGATGATTCCGAACTTCTTGGCGACGAACACGAATCTCCATCTCAGGAATGTCGAGTTCACTATGGTGAGTCTGGCAAGGGCTTCCACTGTTCCGGGTTTGACCGACATGACCGTGTCCAGCAGAAGTTTCCTGTCGATGTTGCGGGGCAGTTCCATGATGATCCTGTACGGATCCGCGGTCATTCCGACACTTTCGCCCAAACGAGCTGTCAGCAATGCAGAGTATATCTTGCCCAGGGTCTCGTTGACCCTGGTTCCGAAGCAGCAGTTCACAATCGCCAGTCTGTCCCCTGATTCCAATGTGACCGTCTTGTCGGTCGGCATGGTGAAGCGTTCGTTCTGATCCGCGAAGTACTTCTCCAAGACCTTCTTGCAACCATCGTCGCAGGGGTAGTCGGAGAAGTTCCTGAGTCTCCTCATCCTGCCGACCTCCATTGCAATCTCGAAAGGTACGGGGATGTCGGAACCCACCCATGATGGGACAGAACCGACCTCGCGGGCCTCTTCGACGAGGATCTCGTCCTCACGCATCTCGACTATGCGCCAGGTCCTACCCTTGGCGATGAACATGGCGTACTGTTCGGCGAACGATGCGACGAAGCTCTCGTCCAGACTGCCGATGACGGCGCGGGTGCCGATGTCACGTATCATGTAGCTACGTTCATCGGGTATCATGGAGATGTTGCTGTAGAAGTAATCCATGCCCTTGCGGGATCTTTTGAAGGTCCCCTCATCCTCGAACACCATTTTGATCGATTTCAACTGTTCCAGGACAGAATCCATTTCGGAACGGGAGAGGTCCTGGAAGACGTGGCTGCTCTTCAGTATGCGGAACGCGGTGTCGCGGTCCATCGCGCCCCCCATCGTCATGGCGATCAGCTGGTTGGCTACGACCGATAGTGGGCAGGGGCGTCCTTCCCAGTATTCCAGTTCCTTCGCATCGCACCTACGTGCGATCACCATGGCTTCCGCAACCTCGTCAGGTGCTGTTGCTATGACCTTTGCACGGATCTTCTCCCCGACCCTGTGTCCCGCACGTCCAGCACGCTGAATCATGCGGGAGACCTGCCTCGGGGAATTGTACTGTATGACCATGTCCGTGGAACCGACGTCGATACCCAGTTCGAGCGAGGATGTGCAGATGAGTGCCCTGATCTCCCCCTTCTTGAACCTGTCCTCCATGTCCATCCTGTTCTCCTTGGAAAGGGAACCATGGTGAACATCGATGGATATCGACTCATCCCAGAGGTGATAGCGGGCAGCCAGCCATTCTGCAGTTTCCCTGGTGTTGACGAAGAACAGGGTGGAGCGTCCACCGTCGATGATGTTCCTGGCACGGATCATGACCGACAGGATATCGGGGTCGCTCTGTAGTTTGTCCAGCAACACCTTCTCCTCGGTGGCAGGTTCGGGACTCTCGACACGTATGTCGAAGTCTCTGTGGGTGTCGTGTTTGCGTATGGTGACCCTGCGGTTGGGACCGACGAGGAATCCGGCAACGTTGTCGACGTTTCCGACAGTCGCAGAAAGACCTATCCTCTGGTAGTTGCCCGCCAGGAGGACCAACCTCTCCAAGGCCACGCTCATCTGGGCACCCCTTTCGGTGTTGGAGAGCTCGTGGATCTCATCCACGACGACCCACCTCACGTTCTTCAGGTGCTCAACCAGATTTTTCCCGGTGAACATGACCTGTAGTGTCTCGGGGGTGGTGATGAGAATCTCGGGCGGATTCTTCGATTGCCTGTTCCTTTCAGCCTGGGATGTATCGCCGTGACGTACTCCGACCGTTATCCCTAGGGCTTTCCCATATTCCTCCATGCGTCTGAGCATGTCCCTGTTGAGTGCGCGCAGGGGTGTGATGTAGATGCAACGGATGCCGCCGGTGGTACCCTTGGTGCGGTATATCGCGTCCAGGATGGGGAGCATCGCGGCTTCGGTCTTACCTATGCCCGTGGGTGCGACAAGTAGGAGGTTGTCCCCTTTCTGTATGAACGGTATCGCGTCAGCCTGCGGAGGCGTAGGTTCGTGGATCCCCCTATCGGCGAGAGCGTTGACAAGTTCATCGCATAGGTTGGGGAACGACATGATTTGAAAAAATGGAGGGGTGCCCTCAGGCACCCCTTGTATGGTTTCACTCTTTCTTCTCTTCCTTGGGTGCGGTGACCTGAAGGAGGACCTGGGACAGATCCATGATCTTCATCTTGGATCCGATCATCTTCGCACCGGCTGTGAGGTTGAGAACACAGAAGGGACAGCATGTGATGAGGACCTCTGCTCCGGTCTCCTCTGCATCCCTGACCCTCTCTGCTGCGATCCTGGTTGCGAAGTCGTTGAACTGACTCTTGTATCCTCCACCTGCACCGCAGCACCTGGAGTTCTCCCTGGACCTGGTCATCTCGACGAACTCGATTCCCTTGATCTTCTGGATGACGTTCCTGGGGGCATCGTAGACGCCGGAGTGCCTTCCGAGGTGACAGGGGTCGTGGTAGGTGACCTTGGCGTTGAACTCGTTGTTGAGGGGGAGCTTCTTCTCGTTGATGAGTTTCTCGACGTACTGTGAGAAGTGGTAGACGTTCTGTCCGACCTTGGCGTAGAACCTTCCGAAGTCGGAGGAGACGGTCTTGTAACATCCGGAACAGGTCATGACCATGTCCTTTGCTCCCATTCCATCGGCCTTCTCGACGACTGTCTCTGCGCAACCGAGGGACTCGTTGGGGTTTCCGGTCCTGAGGAGAGGTGAGGAACAGCACCACTCTTTGTCGCCCAGGCAGTTCATCTTGACTCCTGCGCGTGCGAGGACCCTGACTCCGGCCTGTGCGATGTGCTGCATCCTGTAGGATCCGGTACATCCTGCGAAGAAGATGGTGTCGGGGACTGCTGCCCTCTCGACATCCTCGGGCCACCAGGCGTCCCTCTTGGACGGGGGCTCACCGTAGGGGTTGTGGAACTTTGCGACCTTCTCGGCCATTCCCTTGTGTGCGGAGAGGGGTCCTGCGCCGTTTGCGACGATCCAGTCCCTCATCTTCTCCCAGAAGTCGACCAGGTGGATCTTTGCGTGGCAGACGACCTCACAGTTTCCACATCCGGTACATTTGTACATGGCGTCGACGAACTCGGGGGAGAGTGTGACCTCCCTCTTCAGGATCTTGTCCTCGAGACCGATTCCGGCCTTGTCGAGCTGGGTGATGTAGTAGATCTTTCCCCTGGGGGTGACGGACTCCCAAGGAGTCTGGTTGTGTGCCTCGCACACGTCGATACAGTATCCGCACTGGAGACACGCTGTGATCTCTTTCTGGACACGCGGCAGCCTTACCATTTTTCATACCTCTGTTGACAGGGTTACGGTACCCTGTCTTTATGGTGGTTGCCAGACGACCTCCATATATAATGGTTATAGGGAGGGTGCTGGCCAGATGGGTGTGTGGCGTATCAAAAAATGAGAATAAATGAGATTATAAACATCCCATCCGTTATGGGTTACATGGCAGGGGTCTATGACGATTGGACCGGGAATGTAATCTCGGGCGAGACGACACGCAGTCTGGATCCCGAGGCGATCCACGTCATCAGGACGATACATGCATCCACGCATCCCGAGACGGCATCCGACATGGAATCCCTCGACGACCAGGCGTTTCTGACGGCTGTCGGACTGTTCAAGAGGGGGAGCGTCACCAACGCGGCGGCCCTTTTGTTGGGGAAACATTCTGAGAAGCTGGTACCCCCTTCCGTGTGCATCCGCTGGAGGCTTCTCGATGTTGACGGCAGACAGGTGGATTCCAGGGTGTTCCATGGCCCCATGATCCTGGGCGCCAGGTCCGTTTCTTCGATGATCAGGAACCCGTCCGTCAGGATCGTCCAAGGTGGCGTATCGAAACAGGTCTCCAGCTACAGGGTCGCATCATTGAACGAGGCCCTGCTCAATGCCATTCAGCATCAGGATTACGAGTCCGGAGGGACCGTGGATGTCGTAGAGGTGGATGGGGAATCGGTGACGATATCGAACCGGGGGCGGTTCCCCGATGTGGATCCGGAACGTTATGCGCTGGGGACGACGCATCTGCGTGGTTCAAGCAATCCATTTCTACGCAAGGCATTGAACAACATAGGTGCGGTTCCATCGAACCTCTCGGGCATCCGTGGGTTGTACCTGTCGCAGATATTCCGCCACCACCCATTGCCTGTATACCGGTTGGAGGATGATCGTGTGTCTGTAACGTTCAAGGGCATCCGTTCCGGGGATCTTGTCCGGCTCATGGATATCCGTGACGATCTGGATGTTCCGACGATACTGTCTTTGAACAAGATATCACAGGGGAGGTACCTTTCCGACAGGTCCGTCTCGGAACTCATGGACCTGGGGCTGGTGGTCGTGGATGATGGTGTGCCACACATACGTTTGGATCAGAACTCGTCTTTCGACCATGGCTCGGATCGTGATGCCGTGATGGGATTGGTGAGGTCCAACGGTTCAGTGTCCCGTTCGGATGTCATGAATCTCCTCCGTTCCAGGGATAGGAAGGGCTTGGATGATAATCGTCTATCCGTCAAGGCTACGAATCTACTGCAGTCGCTAAGGCGTGAGGGTTTGCTGAGGAAAACAGATGGCAGTACGAAATCGGCAAGGTATGAATCCGTCGAATCCGAGGAATGACATTGGTATTTTCGAAGAAGTGGGTGGTGGGCCCTGCCGGATTCGAACCAGCGACCATCTGGTTATGAGCCAGACGCTCCACCTGACTAAGCTAAGGGCCCGAGCAAGCCCCCATAGTTGGATACTGGATAAATACCTATCGGAACAGGATGCTGAAGTAATAAGAGAAAAGATGGCGCCGCTACACGGATTTGAACCGAGGACCTTGTGATTAACAGTCACACGCTCTACCTACTGAGCTACAGCGGCTTGTTGTAATCCAGCGTAGGATAGTATGGTATAAATATTTTTTGTGGAGCCGATCCTTTTCCATCTTCAAGGATTTCCGGAATCATGCAGTCGTATATCCGATAACGGTGAAAAACGAACAAGTTTCAGGCAGATGACACGTCGCCGCAGGGTCGGTGATCAGACAAGCTTCTCGAGGAGACTCTCGACCCTGGCGTAGAGTCCCTTGATGTATTCCGTCGTGGACTCCATGAACGATTCGTAATCATCCGTTACCGTAGCACCCTCGGGGGTGGCACGGATGATGCCCTGCTGTTCCAGGAGTTTCAGGGAGTACCTCACCTTATGTCTGGGGATCCCAGTGGTCTCGGATAGGCGTATGAGTCCGATGGGCTGGTTCTCCCTGACATTCCTGAGGATGGCGATGTGGCGTTCGAGGAGTTCGAACTCTTCCGCAATGGATTTCATCAGGTCTTTGCCACCGCTCATAAAATCACGTCTCTGGAACATGGTAAAAACGGGGTTTAAGAAAAGGTTGATTGGGGGTCGCTAGACGGGGTACGGATCAGCGTCCGTACCACTTCTGCTTACCCCATCTGTTGTAGTTGGCCCACCAGCCCTGGGTGAGTGAACCGCAACAGTCCAATGCCTTCTGCTCTGCATCAGGACCCTTGTAGGTCTTGTAGCAGTCCAGGCACTGCCATCTGAGCTCGGGCTGTTTCGCTTTCATTGCGTGTGAAACGGAGGGGTCATTATTAAATGTTAGCTTCAGGGGAACTGGTTCTGGATTGGCGTCCGCACACTGGGTTTTATCATCAACTCATGCAAGTTGAGGTCGAAAATCGATATTTGGGAACCTGTCCAGCATCGAATTCGGAGAACCCAATATATACATTTAACCGCATAAACCATGCCATGAATAGAATAAAGGTCATCAATGAACCCTCGGAACTCGTTCCGATGCTTAGGTCCGTTGACACCCCCGTCAAAAGAGATGTCTTGAAAGAGGTGACCTTGGAGTGGAGGACCGCCGACGAGATCGAGCAGAAGTTCGGTCCCGATGGTAGGGAGGCAATCATTTTCTTCGAGAAGATGAAATTGGTCGAGACCCGCTGGCTTTCTAAGAACGGCGGATATCCCGAGAAGTCCTATCACACGTACTACACCTCGTTTAACATCAACGCCCAGTGGCCGGTATACGAGATCAGCGATGTCCTTACCGCTGCAATGATGAGCGATGATGAGTTTGCCGAGATCGAGACCAAGATCCTCGACCTTGTCGGAAAGGATGGAAGGTTTTCTGGAGATGTCGCCGAGGGCCTCGGTCTGTCGTCCACGATGCTCAAGAGCCTGGTCCGCAGGTCCGTAAAGATGGATTACCGCGGTCACAGAATAGAACTCATACACGAAGAGTAATCCAATGCCAGAGATTTGGATAATGAGGATCGGTCACCGCCCCCAGAGGGATAAACGTGTGACCACGCATGTGGCGCTTTCTTCCAGAGCCCTTGGAGCCAAGGGGATATACGTCGACACATACGATGATGTGCTGGAGGAGAATGTCCGCAGTGTTGTAGACAGGTTCGGTGGAGACTACAGCATCAAGACCGGTGTCAGTTGGAAGGAGGCTATGCGCGACTTCGATGGTGTCGTGGTTCATCTTACCATGTACGGTCTGACTGTGAACGATGCCATCCCCAAGATACCCAAGGACAAGGACATAATGATCATAGTCGGTGCGGAGAAGGTTCCCGCAGAGGTCTATCAGCGTGCCGATTTCAATGTGTCCGTCGGTAACCAGCCGCATTCGGAGATCGCCGCTCTGGCGATATTCCTGGACCGTTTCACCGGAGGGGAGGCACTCTACTCCGATCGTCACGGAAAGATGACCGTGGTCCCCAACGAGAGGGGGAAGACCGTTGTCGAGAATCCCGAGTGACCGTAAGTGCATCGAGTACCTCATTGAGGAAGGCTGCAAGAAGCGTGTGGTCATCCATTGTTGCACAGTTAGAGCGGTAGCGGAGGAGATGGCCAAGGGAATCGATGGGGTGGACATGGACCTGATTATCGCAGGTGCATTGTTACACGACATCGGACGTTCTGTCGACCATTCCATACTCCATGCTCATCACGGTGCAGAGATAGCGATCCGCAGGGGACTCCCGCAGACATTGGTGGATATAATCCGCAAGCACACGGGTGCAGGCCTGGATGAGCAGGATGTCGAGGAGCTAAACCTCCCGCCAGGCGATTACATGCCGCGTACACTGGAGGAGAAGATCGTCGCTCATGCGGACAACATGGTTAGCGACAACCGTCTGGTTCCTCACGAGCACTCCGTGTCCAAGCTGGTGTCGAAGGGTGCATTCAGGGGCGCGGAACGCGTGGAACTGCTCCACATGGAGCTTTCCGACCTGTACGGCGAGGATCTCGATTCGCTCGTGGATCTCTTGGGAGAGTATCCCACGTTGAAACTCGTGGATGAGTACGAACTGTCCTAAAAGCTCCGAACGGAGTGTCTTACCTTTTTTATTCCACTGGGGCATACGTGTCCCCAGTGAGCCAAATGGTTACTGAACTCAACGAATCCAACTTTGACTCCTTCGTGGAGAGTAACAAGATCGCCGTCATCGACTGCTGGGCACCCTGGTGCGGACCCTGCAGGAGGATGGGACCGATCATCGAGGAACTTTCCAACGATCTCGCTGGAAGGGTCGGTGTGGCCAAACTCAACACTGATGACAACCAGGCCATCGCCGTCAGATTCAACATCAACGCAATACCCACACTCCTTGTCTTCAAGGACAATGTCCTCGTCGATTCCCTCGTCGGACTCAGACCCAAGGAGGACATCATCGCTTATGTCGACAGCCTTTGATTCCGTTGTCGACGTGTTGATCATAGGCTCGGGCCCCGCAGGGGTCCAAGCCGCGATCCACGCATCCCGCAAGAAGGCGACCACACTCGTGGTCGGAAAACCAACGGGCAGTGCGATATACGGCACCGATGTGGACAACTACTTCGGTACCGGTTCGGTGGATGGGGAGTCCATGCTATCCGAGGGAATATCCCAGGCAGAGTCCACCGGTGCGAGGTTCATTCTCGAGAACGTGGTGTCCTCGGGTGTCGTGGATGGAGGATTCCAGATAGGCCTCGATGGTGGGGATGTGGTCACCGCACGTTCCGTGATCATCGCCACTGGAGTGGCCCGTACGAAGCTGGGCGTCCCCGGTGAGAAGGAACTTTTCGGTAAGGGGGTCAGCTACTGTGCCGTGTGCGACTGCAACTTCTACAGGGGACGCAGGGCGGTCATAGTTGGCAACGAATCCGAAGCGGGCATGTCCGCGGAGATGATGACCGGATACGCGTCCGAGACGTCATGGGTCATCTGGGAGGACGGTGTGAACCCGGTCCTACTGGACAAGGCCAAGGCTTCGGGTGTCTCCATTTTCCGCTCCCGTCCTGTCTCGATAGAGGGTGAGGGCAAGGTGGAGCGTCTCGTCCTGGAGGATGGCACGGTCATCCAGACAGATGGTGTGTTCATAGAGCTGGGGGCACGTTCCGCAGCGGATATCGCCATGGACCTCGGCGTCATGCCCGAGATGGATGATTCCATCAAGGTGGGTGCCGATTGCAGCACTACCGTGAAGGGCGTCTTCGCCTGTGGTGATGTAACGGGTAAGCCGTGGCAGGTGGCCAAAGCCGTCGGGCAGGGTTGCATCGCAGGTATGGCTGCAGCGGATTACTCAAAGGGAACAATATGACTGTCGCGGACCTCATATCGGGTATGCTGAGGGAGGAGGGGGGTTTCCAGAAGGCCCTCCGCAACATACTGGATGACGAACTGGACATGTCACTCAACGAGTTCTGCCAGTTCTCCGGTGTTTCCCAGAGCACGATGTACAAGATACTGGAGGACAGGCGTGAACCCAATCTCCGGACGATAAGGCAGGTCGTCAAGGCCCTGAAGATCTTGATGGAGGCGGATGATGCCCATTTCATCGGGGTCATAGCCTCCACCACGGTTGTGGAGAACCTGCCGAAATCCATAGACATGGGCGGCATCACCGTTTCTGTGCGTGAATACCCAGTATCCACGGTCGAGGATGCAATCATAGCGGCGGTCCGTGCCGAAAGGGATGGTGCCCTGGGCGTCGTATGCGCCCCGATAGTGGCACCGACCATCGAGAAGATACTCTCGATACCTGTATCCAACGTCATCCCGACCCACAGTGTCACACTCGCCATCGACCGTCTGAAGGACATGATCTGACCTTTGGACGGTCCCTGGCGTTCCTGTGGATGATTCCACCTTTATTTTCTAACACTCCTACCTAAATATTTTAAGTATCGTCCATGATACGTCGGTGGGGAGAAAACTATTCGAGTTGCAAGTTGTGAGCAACACGCCGTTGAATGGCGTGTCCGATGTGGACGTCGTCGCGGAGACGTTCCTATTGCAGATCGGTTACCTGCCGAAGGGATACGATCCCAAGACGGGTGCCACTTCAATCAGGGATAGTGTACCGTATCGTCTTTTCATGGATTACTTCATGGCCATGCCGTCCAAGGCATGGGCAGTGGAGGAGCTCGCAGCACTTCTTGATACAACCAAGCCCACAATATACCGTCACATCAACAAACTGAAGTCCATGGACCTTCTGGAATCCATGGATGTGGAGTTCGATGGACAGGTCCGCAAAGGATACCGCATCAGGTTCGGGGACCTCACGAAGGCATGGAGTTTCACCGAGACGAACATCTCCATGGCCATCGAGAATTACCGCAAGACCGTAGCGCACTTCCAGGCTCTGATGGAGGAGAGGAACAACAATGAACAGTAAGTACAGGATTTCGCCCGGTTCCAAATTCAGCATCGACCACGGGAACGATGAGCCCACGATCGGGGTTTTCAAGGGACTGTCCGTCATGGGTGGGGACACGGCCTTGGTTTTCGAAACGGATGCAGGCGTCCTGAGGTTCATCAATTCCGCACACATCGTATCCATGGACCTTCTGGAGGAGTCCGAGCAGGTCGAACCCGCAGGTTCCATGGAATCGGACAGTGTGTACTATGGCTGAAGAGGCTACACGCTCCCTTTCATTGGATCTCATCGATGCGGTGAAATCCGGCCGTGTCAAGGATCGCGATCAGCTCCAGAACCTCAAGCTGAAGCTCTGTAAGAAGTACGGTCTCGTCACCGTCCCTCCCAACTCGGATGTTCTGGCCAATGTGGCGCCCGAGGATGTGAAATTGCTCACACCCTTCCTCGTGAAGAAGCCGATGCGTACCGCCAGTGGTGTCGCAGTGGTGGCGGTCATGACATCCCCGTTTGATTGTCCACACGGTAAATGCGCATATTGTCCGGGAGGGGTGCAAAATGGTTCTCCACAATCTTATACAGGTAAGGAGCCTGCTGCACGTCGTGCGGGACGCAACAACTTCGATCCGTACAGTCAGGTCATGGACAGGATCGTGCAGTTGACCGAGATCGGTCACAAGACGGACAAGATAGACCTCATCATCATGGGTGGCACGTTCACCAGCAGGGATCCCGAGTATCAGGAATGGTTCGTCCGCAGATGCTTCGATGCGATGAACGGTACGGATTCCCCGGATTTACGCACAGCCCATGAGTTGAACGAGACGGCTGAGCACAGGTGCGTGGGGCTGACAGTTGAGACCCGTCCCGATGTGTTCAATGACGAGCAGATCGAGCACGCGATGTCCCTGGGGGCTACGCGTGTGGAACTCGGGGTCCAGATACTGGATGACGACGTCCTCAGAGGTGTCGAACGTGGTCATGGCATCGAGGAGGTCCGCAGATGCACAAAGGCGTGCAGGGACCATGGACTGAAGGTGTGCTACCACATGATGCCCGGACTCCCGGGTTCGGATCCGGAGAACGACATGAGGTGCTTCGAGACCGTGTTCGACGACCCTTCGTTCCGTCCGGACATGCTCAAGTTCTACCCCACTCTGGTCATCGAGGGAACACGTCTCCATGACATGTGGGTGGAAGGTACATTCACACCCTACGATGTCGATACCGCAGTTGACTTGCTCCGTGAGATGAAGCTCAAGGTTCCGGAATACGTCCGTATCCAGCGCAGACAGCGTGACATACCCGTTCCCCAGATCGCGGCAGGGATCCTCAAGAGCAACATCCGTCAGCTGGTGGCGGATGACATGGCCTCCCGCGGCATCGGGTGCAGGTGCATACGTTGCAGGGAGGTCGGCCACAGGGGCATAGATCTGGACGATCCGGACAAGGTCGTATTGAAGGAGATCGTCTACGATTCCTGTGGCGGTGTCGAGCATTTCATCTCCTACGAGTATGAGGACTCCATAGTCGGATACGTCCGTGTGAGGTTGGACTCATGCGAGTTGGCCACCATCCGTGAGCTGAAGGTCTTCGGCAGGATCGTGTCCATCGGTGACGATGGAGAGGAATGGCAGCACCGTGGTTACGGACGCGGACTCATAGCGGAGGCCGAGAGGGTGGCCCATGAGGCCGGGAAGGTCGGCGTGAGGGTGACCAGTGGTGTGGGTGTCAGGAGGTACTATGCATCCAACGGTTTCTCCAAGGATCTCCCGTACATGACCAAACGTTTCTGATATCCTGTCCGGTTGTCGTGCATCGTTATATACCGGTTATTTCATTTAAGCAACCACTTAACTGAAGGTACTCCCATGGACAAGACCATGTCGTTACTAGCGGTCCTTTCGGACGAGACGCGTCTGGAACTGGTACGCATCCTGCTGTCACACGACCTGTGCGCGGGTGCGGTGGCACGCAGACTGGGGATCTCCGAGGCTGCGGTATCCCAGCACATCAAGGTCCTCCGTGACGCAGGTCTGGTCACGACCGAGAAGCGTGGTCGTTTCGCCCATCATTCTGTGGACAGGTCCGTTCTGATATCCCTTGCGAGGGAACTGGTGCAGATGTGCGAAGTGGAACGTCTCCCCTGCGATCCTGCGGAGGAGGGGTGTGACCGCACGGGACGTTGCCCGTCGTGCAGGAAGGATACAATCCCGTGCACAGGTGGTTGTCTCAGGTGTGTGTCATGTGGGAAGTGCCGGAAAGGTGATTTCTGATGAAGATTGCTGTAACTTATGAGGATGGACAGGTCTTCCAGCATTTCGGTAGGACCTCCGAATTCAAGGTGTACGACGTCGAGGGCGATCAGATCGTATCATCCCAGGTCATGGGTACGATGGGCAGGGGGCATGGAGAACTCATCGGAGTCCTGATGAATTTCGGTGTATCCGTCCTCCTCTGCGGAGGTATCGGCGGAGGCGCGAGGGACGGTCTGATGAGATCCGGCATAAGGGTATGTTCCGGAAACGTGGGGCCGGCCGACGATGTGGTCGCCGCATTCCTCAGGGGGGACATAGGTTCCTGCGACCAGGCCACCTGTGACCATCACGGTGCGGACCACCAGTGTTCCTGCGGAAAGCACTGATCAGCCGTAGAACGGAACATTGTCCCATCCGCTACGACGCTTGTTGATGTCCTTCCCTAGCCTCTCATAGCTTTCGAAGACCGACGGCTCGACGGATGGGGCCACCCTTTTCATTGCGGATTCGAAATGATCCATCGTGACGAACTCCGCATCCGGATTCTCCCTGTATGCCGTGAGTCCTGCCTCCCTGCACAATGCCGCCAGGTCGGCACCGACGAAACCATCGGTCATGGATGCGATGGTAACCAGGTCGACACCCTTCAACGGCATCTTGGATGTGTGCACCTTCAGGATCTTCTCGCGGGATGTCTGGTCCGGTTTTCCGACGAGGATCATCCTGTCGAATCTTCCAGGCCTCAGTAGTGCTGGGTCTATCATGTCCGGGCGGTTGGTCGCCGCCATCACCGTCACGTTGCGCATGCTTTCGACACCGTCCATCGATGTCAGGAGCTGTGCCACCACCCTTTCCCATGCAGAGCTGTCCGAACTCCCCCTTATCGGTGCTATGGAGTCGATCTCATCGAAGAATATGATGCAGGGGGCCATCTGCTTCCCCCTCTTGAATATCTGACGGATGGCCTTCTCGCTTTCACCCATCCATTTACTGGCCATCTCGGGTCCGTTGACCGCGATGAAGTTCGTACCGGACTCGTTGGCCACGGCTTTGGCGATCAGGGTCTTACCGGTTCCAGGGGGTCCGTAGAGCAGGATGCCCTTTCCAGGGTCTATTCCGAGCCTCTCATAGGATTTGTTGCCTTCCTCCGGTATGAACACCTCGTGGATCTGCGATCTCACATCTTCGAGACCTCCCACGTCGTCCCAGCTGACCTTGGGTATCTCGACCAGGACCTCCCTCATTCCGCTGGGTTCCACGTCTGTGAGTGCTTCCCTGAAATCGGACATCGAGACACGCATTCCCTCGATGACCTTCATGGGAATCGGACGGTCCATGTCGAATGAGGACATGTTCGCCCTCAGGCACTTCATGGCAGCTTCCCTGCATAATGCAGCGAGATCCGCGCCGACGAATCCCTGTGTCATCCCGGCCAGAGCGTCTATGTCGACATCGGAGGTCAACGGCATGTCCCTGAGGTGCACCTCCAGAATGTCCCTGCGGTCCGTGAGTCCGGGGATTCCGATCTCGATCTCCCTGTCGAACCTGCCGGGGCGTCTCAGGGCCGGATCCACGGAATCCTCGCGGTTCGTTGCCCCGATCACGATGACATTGCCCCTGTCCTGGAGACCATCCATCAGTGTCAGGAGCTGCGCCACCACCCTCCTCTCCACCTCTCCGGATACGGAGTCGCGGTTGGGTGCTATGGAGTCGATCTCATCCAGGAACACTATGCTGGGCGCGTGTTCAGCGGCCTCCTTGAATATGTCCCTCAGGCGTTCCTCGCTCTGACCATAGTACTGTCCTATGATCTCGGGACCCCTGACGGAGAACAAGGTGGCACCCGTTTCGTTGGCGACCGCTTCGGCGATCAGGGTCTTCCCCGTACCCGGTGGGCCGTATAGGAGGACGCCCTTCGGAGCCCCTATACCGAGCCTGTCGAAAAGTTCCGGGTGTTTGAGGGGCAGTTCGATCATCTCCCTGATCCTCTTCAGTTCGTCGTCCAATCCTCCGATGTTGTCGTAGTTTACCTTGGAGCTGATCGTCTTCCCGATCTTCTCCTTCTTGACCGGCGTCGTGTCCTTGATGACGATCGTTGTGGATCCGGCGACGATGACCGGTCCGGGGGGAACGGTCGATTCGACGGTGAATGTGGATCTGTTGCCCATGAGGGCTATGTTCGGTACGATGATGTCCGTTTCTGCTATCAGGGGTCTGCCCAGGAGTCCGTTGAGAAAGATGTTCTCGATCCCGTCTTCGAAGCGGATCTTCTTCCCCTCCGGGATGTTGGGTGCCAGCACAACCTTCTGTGCGAAGGCCGGTTCGCATTTCCTGACGGTGACGTTCTCATCCACGGTGACTCCGGCGCTTGTACGGGTCAGACCGTCTATGCATATCAGGCCGCGACCCTCCTCGTCTGGAGAGCATTTGAACACCTTGGCCACGACGGTCCTCTTGCCGACTATCTCCACAACATCCCCCAGGTCGAGACCCAGTTTGCGACGGGATTCCGTATCCATGCGGGCGCGTCCGTATCCTGCCTCGGACTGACGTTGCATCATGGCGACCTTGAGGACAATCGAATCGTTCATCAGGTTCCACTATGCATCGACGGTTTATCAAACACCACTACAGATGGATGCGGATTTAAGGTCAAAATAATCGTTAATATAAGAGAACCCGATAACAAATCTCGTTTCGAACGGGACCGTATGACGGTACCGGCGACAATCTCACCGAATGGGACGGAGAGATGAAAATGAAAAGGATGGGAATCATAGGAGCGATAGTCTTAGCGTTAGCCTTGATCGTGGCACCGCTCAGCATCGCTGATTATTCTGATGCAACGGACGAGGCAGGTTCTGGCGACAGTGCCGGTTCTGGAAGTGTCGACCAGCAGTCCACCGAGCAAGAGGGCGAGGAGTCTTTCACGTTCTTCGATTGGACTATGCCTTCGTGCACTGTGGGTGCCGACATCGCTTTCGATGAGGCATCTGTGAAGAAATGGATTGAAGAGACATGGATGACCGGTTTGGACTGGGGGACCATAACAGGCGGTGAGACCGATTATACGAACGGACTGACAGTCCAGTACACCAGCGCTTCTTACAAGCCGGCTGTCAACGGAACCGTGGATGACGTTTCCGGTGTGGGCGGTGAGATCAAGTTCAAACTCGTCGATGAGACCGAGAAGAAGACGACCAACGAGATTGTCTGTACCATAACCCCTGTGAAATTCGATCTTTCGAGTATCCCGTGCAAGGTCCCCATGTCCGTGGCCAACACCAAGGACGATGTCAAGGCATGGTTGGAGTCCGAGTGGATCCAGGATGACACACTGGCCATCGTGGTAGGGGATTTCACTCCCGCTGAGGCGGGAAGTTCAGAGGACAACGACGGTACTTCCGGATCATTGAAGTTTTCCGTTACCAAGGGCGGCACAGAGTTCCAGGCGAATCTCGTGTGCACCATTACACCCAACACATACCACGCCATCAAGAACGGTGAGGCAACACTCACGGCCACACTCCCCGATGATTCGAAGCTCACCGTCGGAAACTACTACGTCACCAAAGCGGATCTCGAGTCGATTTTCTCCGACAGCGACATCAAGACCACCCTGAACCTCGACCCTGGTGTCCTCAACATACTGATCACCGGTGTCACCGACGCAAAGACCGGCGATGTGTACTACACCGGAAGCGTCCTGAAGGTCGACGGCGACATCTGCATCCTCATGGTGTCCGATCATGAGTATGCCATCCATGAGGTCGGATCCGAGAAGTGGGATAAGTACGACCTCGAGACTGGGGAGAAGATCGGGACATATGTCGGGGACCTCACAGAGGAAGCCGACAAGACCCGTGTGAACATCGGCGGAGTGACATACATCGTTGGATACTACATGGTCGACTCCGGTTCTTCCCTTCTTTCCGATAGGAATTACACGAGTTTCTTCTACACCGAGTCCGGGGAAGCCGCAGGTTACTGTGTGTTCAAGGGAAAGACCCCCTATGACATGGATTCTGAGGACACATTCGTCTTCAACCCTTCCAAGTCCCCGGCGTTCCTCAGTGAATCCGATAGGCACATCGGTATAATCACGGAGGATGACGGCGATGTCCTCAACATCTATCAGCATTACTCGAAGACCCTGTCGGTGGATGGAATCACCGGTACCCTGACAGGAAAGGTCACCATTGACCTCGGTGTCATCGAAGATGCAGGCAGGCTTGTGTTCGTCCACAAGATCCCTGGTTCATTCGAAAACGGCACGGTCACCAAGGCTGAGGACGGTTCGTACACCGCCAGCATGGATATCACCAGCCTGTCCCCCTTCATG
>JAGBGN010000129.1 GCA_017935945.1 Candidatus Methanomethylophilaceae archaeon
CCCTGTTCTTTCTGAATATCATGACGTTCTGTTTCATCGGAGGGTTTGGATTGAGATCCTGCATGTTCGGTGCATCAGCGAAAGCTCTCGCTATGTTGTTGTTATCACTGTTCCTTTCGAATGTAGCCATTTTCATTCACTCCTTGACAGGGTCCCCGACCCTATTTTCTAAGTAGTTTCAAAGAAGTTTGATGAACCATTCAACAAACGGTTGGATGCATGACGTAAAAAACGGCTACGAGAATCGTAATACAGAAAATTGGAATGAAAATTATAAAACGGAAGTGAATCGCAGTGGATTTTATACGGAAATCTCAATTCAGGATAAGCGAAGCGGTTCGACATGCTGGCTAGAGCATTGGTGCGGTTCCCTCTCCGCGCCATTGTTTCTTACCCAGACATTGAAATGACGCAACCACGAGGGTTTCGCCACCATGGCGCAACCGAAAAATCGTTTTTACGAAATCCGTAGTGTTCCTTCTGTTTTCGTGGAATCATGTTCCAGAGTTGGATGGTTGTTCCAACCTCGATTCACCTCCATGGGGTGGCGTTTCCGACCCCGTTGGCGCCGCAACGCCAGGGGTCCGACTCGCGGTAGGCCCTGGAGATCCTGTCGAGCGCCTTGTCCTCTCCCAGGGAGCAGTATGCGTCCTCGGTGGTCATGGTGTTCTTGTGTCCCATGATCTTGCTGACGGACTCTATGTCCACTCCCCTGTCGATCAACCTCTGGCCGTAGGTCCTCCTGCAACCACGCAGGTCGAACTCCATTCCGATGTCCTTCTCCACATCGTGCTTGAGGCACCTGGCGGTGTTGGAGGCCATGTAGCCCCCTTCCGAGGTCCCTCCGGGGAAGAGGGCCCTCACATGGGGGCAGTGGTCCTCCACGTACCTCTGCCTCGCATCAAGGTACCTGCGCATGAACGGCTGGGCCTGTGGGTCGACGTAGACGGTCCTGGGCTTGCCATAGGTCCCCTCACCCTTCGGGTGCTTGACCAGGGCAGTCCATTCCCCTCCGGCGAAACGGAGGTCGTCAATGTCACAGAGCCTGAGTTCCTTGGACCTCATACCGGTCGCAAGGGCCCAGACGACGACCCCGTATGCCTTCATCATCCTCCAGTCCCCATCGTCCACCAACATCGCATGTTCGAATATAGTCTGGACCAGTGATTCATCCATGGACGGTAGCTTGTCAGCCCTGCCCTTGGGAGTCAGGTAGGGGTACGTCGCTATCGCCTGGGACATGGCTGTCGATCCGATGTACTCGAACAGCACCTTGAGTGCTGCTATCTCGTGCGACAATCATATCCCCCATGAGTATTGATAAACCAGTTACCAGGAGGGGACCACGAACACCTTGTCCACAAGATGGTGAGAGAATACAACCGACCGAGTCAATTATCTCTTGGGATCAACATGTCATCATCCCCCGCATCGGTGACGATCGATAGGTAACCACCCAACGGATGCATGATCGATATCATCTCGGAAGCCACCTCATAAGCTTCCAGAGCATCATCCTCATCCAGACCCAATCTGATGACAGAGGGGTAGTTGGCCTGAACCACATACGGGGACAGTACATTGGCGATTTTCATGGCCCTCTCACGACCTTCGAAATCCCCGAGTTCACGTATGAGTTTACGTTGGTCATGGACCCATTCCACGTCCTTACCCTCGAAAATCAATCTGGCTTTCAGAATCTTCTCGGAAGCCCTTGCGGAAAGCATGCACACATTATGATGGGCACCGATGTTCATCGTCAGAAGTACGTGTGCCGACCTGATATCCTCCTCGGCCGCATCGATGTACTCGACCATCCGGGATCCATGGCAATCAGGCTTCATAGGCGATCGCTCCGGTCCTGACGATCTCACTCGCAAAGGAATACGGGTCGTCCTTATTCTCCATGAACTCTTTCGGAGTCAGGACGATGATGTCCATCGGAAGATCTATGTCCGAAGTAGCGGAATATATCTCCCTGGCACGTCTGGTCGGTTTCAGATCCGAATCCATAACCACAAGAATATCCAAATCGCTCTTGTCCGTGGCTGAACCACGCGCGACGGAACCGAAGATTATGATCCTTTCCGGATGAAATCTGGAAACTATGAGGTCAATCGTCTCATCGACCAGATCGTATCTGAACATACCACCTAATCTCAATATACATATTTATAAAAGGGAGTCCATCCCAAATCGACGACATGAAACCCTCTGAAACGATGATACTGAAGCATCGATGAAGGATGTTCGAATCGTTTTCCAGCCAGCAACAGGGTACATTTGCCCTTAAAA
>JAGBGN010000130.1 GCA_017935945.1 Candidatus Methanomethylophilaceae archaeon
CGGAAGGCCTCCCGAATCGAAGACCATCATCCTATCGGACCACATGCGTATCTGTACCGGATTGAACAACGAGTAGTCGTTGTGTGCCAGGGCGTTGACAATGCACTCTCTGTCCCTGTCTCTATCTCTGTCTCTATCTCTGAGATATGAACTAGAACTCAAAGTCGTAACAAAACTGGAATTCCAGAAGATCCATACGCGATCCTCTGCCTTCTGATATATTTCTCGTCCGGTTCGTCGAAGGGACCGTCCATGATTAGGTCGTCGTTGTCCAAGTGCCCGATCTCGAGGGTCGAGACTGCGAACGGGGTCATGAACACGAAGTCGAGGATTATGAAGTTGTTCGAGAACAGTCCGCAACATGCTCACGATCAGGTGGTCGATAAGATATTACCAAACTGGAAATCCACCGATATGGGGGTACACACCATCGCTACCGACCGGAAACAACGACCATAATGCATATCCCGCCTTGACGAACCGGATACAGGTACATACAGGGTTCTTAAGGAGTTCCAGAAACATCTAACCAATGATATCTGATCCATCCTTGGATATGGGTAGACAGTGACACCCGGCACGTCACTCCAAGGTCCTACCCTTGAATGTCTCGAACAGTTGAGGATTGGATTCTTCATATTCCCTGATGCCATCATCCAGTTCCTCAGCGGTCATATCATCGAACACCTTACGTCTGGCAAGCGTGTAATCGCCAGATTCCCTGTTCATGTAGGCGATGAAACGCTCTGCGTTGACTATGCCGACTGCTTTGACCAAAGCACCCATACAGATGGTTGCATTCTCGGAATCCGTATATGTCATCTCATCTCCTCCGTTATAAACTGGGCCGGATTGAGTATTTTTATCCTATCCGTCACGTATCTGAGTATACGGTCATCAGTAGTAATAAAGTAATCGCAGTGCGAGAGAATAGCACTTGCGATATGGGTGGCATCAGCATTCTTAATGCCTGTAGATGCTATTTCATCCCTGAGATCCACCACTTCACGAGAACTACATACGACAAGAGTGGATCCGTAATCGAGCATGAAGTGCTCAATATACGATCTGGCTTCCTGATTCCTATTTAGACTGTTCTCATGGAATAGCATCGTGGATACGACCAATTCGAACTCATCAATGGCTATACGATGCTGGATATCGACCTTTGCTTGGGTCTCCAGAGATATACGTAACTGATTCTGCTTATCATAAGGACGATTGAAGCAACAGCAGTCGAGATAGATCTTCGATTTTGTCACATTAATCAATCTATTGCGATGGATTTAACCGTTTCTTCATGGATGCATGTCACATCACCACAGAGACATCCTTCAGGTTGTTCCCGCTATCAATCAACCTCTGCCCATATGCCCTGCGTCCGGAACACAATTGAAACCTCATACCGATCTGCTCCTCCACCGGCCTCTTCAAGGCACAGAAGATCTGCTGGGAGTAGAACTCGGAATCGTTCCTCAGAGGTGCGAACATGGACCTTGATTCCTTCCCGCAGTCAGCTAGGACATCCGCCGTGTGAGAGGTAGGGACTCTGAACCGGTCCCGATCCTTGTCTATATAGCGTAAACACCATCCCGTAACCATGGACGAAGTGGAGGAGTACACGTTCGAGGAGCTCTGCCAGGTGGTCGGGGCCATCGCCGCCGAGTACGGGATACTTAGAGTGTACCTCTTCGGCTCCAGGGCCCGTGGTGACAACCGCCCCGACAGTGACTACGATTTCTATGTCAAGACTCCGAAGTGCATGGGATTGTTCAAGATGGGCGGATTCTATGGCAAGCTGGAGGAAGCCCTCGGAACAGGGATCGACATCGTGTGCGAAGGATCCCTCCGTGACGATTTCAGCGAGTCCATATCCAAGGACATGAGACTCCTCTATGAAGCGTGACATCGATACCCTGAGACTCATCGTGGAATTCTGCGATGAAATAGCTAACGATATCCAGCGCTTCGGAACGGACATCGAGGACTTCCTCGATGACAAGGCGTATCAGAGGTCCACGACATTCTCAATAGAGCAGATTGGAAAACTGGTGAAACGTCTGTCACCTGACCTCACTGAAGAGTTCAACGATGTAGATTGGCATGAAATTGCCAAAATGCGCGACTTCGTTGCCCACAGGTACCAACATATGGTCCAGCAGCTTTTATGGGAGGGTATGAACTCCGAAGTGCCTGCTCTTAAGACGAGATGCGTCGAAATTGCATCTATCGAGCAATGAACCTATGCCTACGGGCAAAGTCATAGGGTTACTCCATCGGATGCTGAATGCACTTATACCTGAACTTAAACTTGAGCTTATACTTCGACTTAAACTTGAACTTGTTAAGCTTAAGCTTGACTGCATCCGATATCGGTTGAAAGGATGACCTGCGACCTCGGTGGGGAATGCTTTCATCATCCTCCGCCGAAATGACAGAATGGTCCGTCCCAGGATGTCATCGACCTTCCAGATGACAGAATGATATTGATATTCAGATAATTGGGAAGAAGGTGTTTGGGACGCCCTCACGGGCGTCC
>JAGBGN010000131.1 GCA_017935945.1 Candidatus Methanomethylophilaceae archaeon
AAGGATGCTACCTCTACGATACCGAGGGCAAGGAGTACCTCGACCTGATCGCAGGAATAGCCGTCAACGCCGTCGGATACGCCCATCCCAAATGGGTCGAGGCCATGCAGGCCCAGGTATCCCGCATGGCACATGTGTCCAACCTGTTCCATATCGAGGAGCAGGCGAACCTCGCAGAGAACATCGCAGGGGTCACTCCCGGCAACCTCGACCGCACGCTGTTCGTCAACAGCGGTGCAGAGGCCAACGAGGGTGCCCTGAAGGTCGCTGTCCGCTACACCGGACGCGACAAGGTGCTCTCCGCACTGAACAGCTTCCACGGCAGAACGGCCGCGGCACTGGGTGCGACCGGCCAGCCGAAGTACCAGGATACGTTCCAGGCACTGATCAGCGGTGCATTCGACTACTTCGACTTCGGCGACCTCGAGTCTGTCAAGGCCAAGATGTCCAAGGATGTTGCAGCGGTCATGGTCGAAACCATCCAGGGTGAGGGAGGTGTCCGCACAGCATCGAAGGAGTTCTTCAAGGGGGTCCGCGACCTCTGTGACGACTACGGTGCACTGATGGTCGTCGACGAGGTCCAGACCGGAATCGGACGTACCGGCCAGTGGTACGGGATCCAGAACTTCGATGTCGTCCCCGACATAATCACCATGGCCAAGGGACTCGGCGGAGGTGCACCTATAGGTGCGGTCACAACCACCGATGAGATCTCAGCGGTCATGGTCCCCGGTACTCATGGTACCACATTCGGTGGAAATCCTCTGGTATGTGCATCCGGTAATGCCGTGTTCGACGTCATGAAGTCCGAGAACCTGGTGGAGCACTCCCGCGAGGTCGGTGCACGCTGGATGGCGGACATCCGCTCTCTGGAGTCCGACAAGATCAAGGAGGTCCGTGGATACGGATTGATCATCGGTATCGAGATGGAGTCCAACGAGACCGCGGTAGGAATCCAGAAGGCCTGTCGTGAGGACGGCATCCTGGTCAACGTGTGCCATGGAAACGTCGTACGTCTGATACCTCCGCTCATCATCAACGATGAGCAAAAGGACCGCTTCACATCGGTCCTCGAGAAAAACCTTTGAATCAAGGAATCGGAACCAATTGATGGTTCCGATTCCCATCTTCATCTTAATCCAATTCTTGTATATCGGCTATGGATTTCATGATTTTCAGGCGAAAATGTATGTTCCTAGGTGAACGTAACCCTTAATTGCGTTTCTTATGCAGGTATTTATATCATGTTACACATACGTGTTACATGATACTATGGCATTCTGCTCAATACGGATGACTGATAGGGACAAAGCGATTCTGGAGGAATATGCGAGAGCGGTCAACAAGAGTATCAGTGAGGTTTTAAGAGAATCATTTTTTGAGAAATTAGAAGATGAGTTCGATATCAAGACCGCTGACGAGGCATACTCCATATTTCTTGGAAATCCTAAGACCAGAACTTTGGATGAAGTGATGAATGACTATGGTCTATAAAGTGGAGTTAAGTGAAAGGGCTGAGAAGCAACTTCATAAGTTGGATCCACCCATCGCCAGAATGATTTTGAAGTGGTTGAAGAAGAATGTAGATGGATCTTCCGATCCTCGTGTCCACGGAAAAGCATTGCAGGGCAATCTTTCAAACTATTGGCGTTACAGGGTCGGAGATCACCGTATAATCTGTTCGATACAAGATGATAAACTGATTGTGATTGCTATATCCATTGATAATCGTAGAACCATCTATGACCAGTGATACGGGGTAGATTGATGATAACATGGATTCGTTTCATATCTGAATCCTTGGTCACAAATAGAAAACAAGCTTTCTAACGGATTATCAAAGGATTTGCTCATAATTTAGCTAGGGGGTATCGAAAACACGTCTTCTGAAAAGGTTGTTCAATATTTTGTTGTAGTACGTGTCCACTTCGGAACGGGAGCGTATGCATTCAGAAACTGTTGAAAGGAGATCCCTGTTGATACCCATCTCCCAGCAGAACTCCTCAAAATCCATGGGATGCATCATTACTGTCCTACAGTACTCCATCGGAGAGACCCTGTGCTCTTCCGTTTTTCTTTTGGACTCGAGTACC
>JAGBGN010000132.1 GCA_017935945.1 Candidatus Methanomethylophilaceae archaeon
ATACAGTGCGGGCAGGAATCCGTTGATGGCCGCATGTGTGAAGTGGTTGATGGCCTGTTCCGTGTCCTTGGGTAGTTTTCCATCCTCGTACATGCGTCCAAGGTAGAAGTGGGCGTCTTCGGATCCCGCGGCCGCTGCCCTCCTGAGTATGTCGAGGGCTTTCTTGTCGTTGCGCCTGACGTAGATCCCCAGATGGTACATCATCGCTATGGTGAACATGGCACGGGGATTTCCGAGACTGGCGGCTCTTTCGTAATATGTGAATGCCTTGGCTTCATCGCCGGCGTCGAAGCACGAGTCGGCGATCTCGAGGGCATCGTTGCACATCCTCATCTCCTTGCTCGATTCGGATGTGTTGAGCCTGTGCATGCGGACTTCATACGACTCCTTGGTGCCACCCTTGAGTCCGACATTGATCGATTCCAGGCAGAGGATGCATTTGTCATGGCCCCTCTCGGCTCCGTACTTGTACCATCTGGCAGCCTCCACCTCGTTGTGGACTATGCCGTTCAGTCCGTATTCGTAGTTCATGCCGAACTGGAGGAACAGTTCGCTGTCAGCGGAAAGAGAGACGGATGAATACCATGCTTCCGCCTCGGTCCTCGACCTGGGGACACCTATCCCATGTGCCGAGTAGTATCCGGTGAAGAACTTGGCACGGGGCTCACCGTTCTCGGCGGCCATCCTGTACCAGTAGTACGATAGTTCAAGGTCCTCTTCCAGGATGTAACCGAGTCTGTACTCGTTTGCAAGCTCCATCTGTGCATACGTGTTTCCCAGTTCGGCTGCCTTCTTCAGATGGTCGATGTACTTTATCAGGTCCCTCATGACGATATCGCCGTCCCTGTAGATCATCGCCATCTCCCAGTGGGCGCGGGGGCACCCGAGTGTAGCTGCACGTCTGTACCAGCGGACCGCAAGCTCATTGTCCTGATCCAGGTCCTTTCCGGTGTGGTAGTAGTAGGCCACACCGAGGCATGCATAAGGGTCGCCAGATTGCGCATCGCGGAGAATTTTATCCATTTACCTTGCCTTCTCCATCTTTATTTTGTTGAGTAAAGCCATGGCATCCCTGTCACCCTGTTTGGATGCCTGGTTGAGGAACTTCTTGGCACGGGGTATGTTCCTGGGTACGTATTCCCCATCGTAGTAGAGTTTGCCGAGGTAGTACTGGGCTTCGAAATAACCCTGCTCAGCTGATTCGTTGAGGAGGTCCAGACCCTCATCGATGTCCTGCGAGATGCCGGAACCGGTGATTTTCAGCATGCCGAGAAACGCTTTGGCGGCAGGATGGCCCTGGTCGGCCGCCTGGTCGAACCAGACAGCGGCCTCGGTGTTGTTCTTTTCAGTTCCACGTCCCTCGTAGTAGAAGCAACCGAGGCAGTACTGTGAATTGACCTCGCCCATCTCGGCCGCCTCCCTGAACCATTTGAGGGCCTCCTCATCGGACTGCTCGAAGTAGAATCCGTTGCCGTACATACATGCCAATGCATACTGTGCATATCCGTTGCAACGGTTCGCAGCTGTGGTGAACCATTCAGCAGCCTTCTCCAGGTTCTTGGGAATCACCTGTCCCTCGAAACTCATGTTGGCGAAGTCGACCATGGCCTGCTGGAATCCGTTCTGACAGGACTCCTCCAGCCATTTGCATGCCAGGGAGGGGTCCCTCTTGACGCCCTGGCCATAGGCACACATCATGCCGAGCTGGTACTGGGCCTCGGGGTGTCCCTGCTGTGCGGCCTTCTCGAAGAGGGTGGCAGCCATCCTTTGGTCGCTGTATTTCGTGCGGGGCATGGAGCATATGCAGGCGAGTGCGAACTGTGCATCCATGTTTCCTGCATCGGATGCTTTCCTGTACCATTCGACAGCGTTCTTGATGTCGGGTTCTGTGTCGCACAGTCCCTGGTCGTACATCTGTCCGAGATGATACATGGCGGAGGAACTGCCGTTGTCCGCCGCTTTCCTGAGCCAGTACATGGCATTGTCCAGGTCCTTGCGGACACCTTTGCCCATGAGATACATGAATCCGATGACATCCTGTGCATGCACATCGTCCATCTCGGCACAGTTCGTGTAGAACCTGATGGCCTCGGCATGATCCTTCCTGACGAGTCCCCTCTTTCCGACGTCGTAAAGGGAGAATAGTTCGGAGCACGCATCGGTGTCCCTCTGCTCTCCCAGGAATCTGAGTCTGATCATGTCCTTCTGGTCCTCGGGGTCGTTGTCGGAGATTTCGGCCTTGAGAATGGCCGCCTGTTTGGAACCGGCAGCTGATGCCATCTCGAGCAGGTCCATCGCCGTCTTCTCATCGACTTCGCATCCACCAGATCCGGTGAGCAGGAACAATGCCAGGAGGTACTGTGCATCAGGGTCGCTTTCAGCGGAACCCTTCTCCGCTTCGAAAGCTGCGGATTTCAGATCATACTCCTGCGAAGTGCAATCCATGTACCTGCGTGCGGGCATGTATGCCCCATAATCAACCGTCGACCTGTCGGACATGCTTCCTCTTCAATATTATTAAATATAAAAATAGTGGCAGATTGTTCGTCGAACATTAGGTGTGACATCTGACGATAATCGTGCAATATCGGCTTTTCATTCGGTAATCCTTATAATCGGTGTTTTCATAACCTGATACCATGACCAGCGATTCCGCGTCCATGGAGCCCATGGAATGGGCCAAGTACGTTCTACGGAATCGTAACGAGAGGGGATACCCCGAAGCCTACTCCATCCTCATCAGGGAGGCGCGTGCGGGCAACCATGATGCAGAGTACTACCTCGGTCTGGTCTATGCTCGCGGTCAGGGTGTCACCAAGGATTACAAGGCCGCACGTTCCTGGTTCGAGAAGGCGTATCTGCACGGTCATTCCGGTTCGGCATACTATCTTGGTAAGATCTACCTGGCCGGACTCGGAGTGTCCAAGGATGTCGTACGTGCGGAGATGTTGTTCCGCAAGGCTGCGGATTCCAACGACCCCCGTGCGGAGTACGAGCTGGGACTCATCTACTTCATGGGTGACACGATAGGTCGCGATCTGAACGAGTCTTTCAAGTGGATGGAACGTTCAGCGAATGGCGGCCATATGGAAGCCCAGTTCGTTCTGGGCCAGTACTACAAGACAGGCTGTGGTGTGGAGGTCGACATGTCCAAATCCGTCGATTGGCTCGTATCCGCGGCCATCAGCAAGCACAGGGGTGCCCAGATACTCCTGGGCAACATGTACCGTAGCGGAGATGGGGTGCCTGCGGATTCCACTGAGGCGGACCGTTGGTACGACATGGCGCAGGTCGACACCCACTGATGTCGGGATCATGCGTGAACCACTCGGACGTGTTACTCGCCGAAGGAGTCTTCGTCCGTCTTTTCAGACCGTGAATCGATGAAAAATTATGATGGATGTTGAAGGGGCGGGCCGATGGCCCGCTGTTTTTGAAATCACTTGAGTCCAACGATCCTTCCGTCGGGGAGCAGATCCATCCTCATGGCTGCAGGCACCTTGGGGAGTCCGGGCATGAGGGTCAGGGTTCCACAGACGGGGACGACGAATCCCGCACCTGCGGAGAGCTGAACCTCTCTGACGTTGAGGACCCATCCCTTGGGTGCTCCCTTCTTCTTGGAGTCATCGGACAGGGATGCCTGGGTCTTGGCGATGCACACGGGGAGGTTTCCGAAACCGTCTGCCTCCATTCCGGCAATCGCCTTATCTGCCGCCGCGGAGTAGACGACATCGTCTGCACCGTAGATCTTGGTTGCCACTGCCTTGATCTTGTCCTTGATGGGGGACTCGAGGTCGTAGAGGAACTTGAAGTCGGGCTTCTCGTTCTCGAGTGCATCGATGACGGTCTCTGCGAGCTCGACGGCTCCCTCTCCGCCCTTAATGAAGGCATCGGAGAATGCGACCCTGACCCCGATCTCCTCGCAGTGTTTCCTGATGAGGGCGATCTCCTCGTCGGTGTCGTGTGCGAAGTGGTTGATCGAGACGACGATGGGGACACCGTAGGAGGACATGTTCTCGATGTGCTTGTCGAGGTTGCAGAGTCCCTTGGTGAGTGTCTCGAGTCCGAGTGTCTCGGGCTGGTCGAGGACTCCGCCTCCATGGGTCATGAGTGCTCTGATCGATGCGACGATGACGACACAGTCGGGCCTCATTCCGGACTGCCTGCAAACGATGTCCATGAACTTCTCTCCTCCGAGATCGGAGGCGAAACCAGCCTCGGTGATGACGTAATCGCCGAGTTTCAGCGCGGTCTTGGTGGCAATGATGCTGTTCGTACCGTGTGCGATGTTGGCGAAGGGGAATCCGTGGACGAGGACGGGCTGTCCCTCGAGGGTCTGGACCAGATTGGGGTTGATGGCGTCCTTGAGGAGGACCATCATGCTTCCGACGCAACCGAGTGTTCCGACGGTGACGGGTTCGTTGTCGTATGTGTAGGCGACGACCATGCGCTCGAGCCTGGCACGGAGGTCGTCACGGTCCTTGGAGAGTGCGAGGATCGCGGAGATCTCGGAAGCGGATGTGATGAGGAATCCGTGCTCATGGGGGACTCCACCGAGGATCCTGTCACGGCCGAGACCGGTGACGATGTTCCTGAGCTCACGGGCGTTGATGTCCATGGCCTTCTTCAGAACGACACGGGTGGGGTCGATGTTGTGCACGTTGTCTCTGACGAGCTCGTTATCGATGATCGCAGACAGGAGGTTGTGTGCAGCGGTGACTGCATGGATGTCTCCGGTGAAGTGGAGGTCGATATCCCACATGGGGTAAACCTGGGAGTATCCTCCGCCGGTCGCACCGCCTTTGATTCCGAAGGTGGGTCCGATGGAAGGCTCTCTGAGTGCACCGACGACGTTCTTTCCGAGGCGTCCGAGTCCCTGGATGAGTCCGATCGTGGTAACGGTCTTACCCTCTCCGGCAGGGGTGGGTGTGATTGCAGTAACCATGACGAGTTTACCATCTTCCTTGTCCTTGTACTGGTCCAGTTTGGACAGGGGGATCTTTGCGATGTACTTGCCGTACGGGCTGATGTCATCGTCGGTGAGTCCAATCGAGGCCGCAACCTCGGTGATGGGTTTCACTTTCGCTGATTCTGCTATCTCGATATCAGTAAGCATGATTGTTTCGAGTCAGGTTCTGTTTAAAATAGGTAACTATCGTCACTTGGGAAACTGTTAATATGTGATTGAGCTTAGCTTAGCGAAACACGAGGAACAGACGTCTTGATTTTTCCAGGTCGTTTTCTCTTTCACTCCAGTTTATTTGTGGAATCGATTATCTCTCGTTCTGATACACTTATATACTTCCATTGGACGGCACCCTCATTCATAGATTTTTAGAGTGTTCTAAACATTTTTAGGTAGAGCTAAATTTAAATATCTTTTAGGGATTCCTAAGCACCATGAGTCTGGATGTTGGGCTTGATGCGGTTTATCACTCGGATGGCGAGAGCTGTTTCGAACGTGCCAGCAGATATGCCCCGACGATCCCCATATCCATGGCCAAGGTGGGGGAGAGGGGGACCATAGTAAGGATCTCCGGTAAGGATGATGTGAGGAAGTCCCTGAACAGACTCGGTTTTGTAGCGGGTACGAAGGTCTCCGCGGTCAGCACGGCAGGTGGCAGTGTGATCCTGGAAATCAAAGGTTCCAGAATCGCCATCGATTGCCAGATGGCCTCGAAGATAATGTTCTGCCCGGAGAGTTGATAGAATGAGAACATTGAGAGATGTCAAATGCGGTGAGACCACCAAGGTGGTGAAGCTGCATGGTGAAGGCGCCCTCAAGAGACACATCATGGACATGGGCATAACCAAGGGTTGTGAGATCTATGTCCGTAAGGTAGCTCCTCTCGGAGATCCCATAGAGATCACAGTGAGGGGATACGAGCTCAGTCTCAGGAAAGGCGATGCGGAGATGATAGAGGTCCAGTGACCTCTGTCAACATCCCTCAACATCAGTCCATCCACGTATCAGCGTGAGCTATGGACCAAGAGGAGAGAGACATGACTTTTACAATAGCATTGGTCGGAAACCCCAATTGTGGTAAGACCATGATGTTCAACAAACTGACCGGTTCCAACCAGCGTGTCGGTAACTGGCCAGGTGTCACC
>JAGBGN010000133.1 GCA_017935945.1 Candidatus Methanomethylophilaceae archaeon
CCCTCGATCCCATGCCCTCCCGACCCGTGTAGCGATGGGGTGCCGTGTCACGCTATGGCATGGCACGCCACGATGGGATGGTAACACGACTTGATAGATGCGTGCTACTATCACGGGAATCTATGACCCTTTATAGGATACGCGCGCGAATCGTATCAATAGTATGAATTGAATCGAACCCCTATCATCCGTCCCGTTGTTCGGCGGACTTTATCCCGCCGTCCCGGCTACCCTTTCTACCCATGATTATGCCCTGTTTTCACTCAATTCTACCCAATTTCATACGGTTTTATGCTAACCTATGGCGGGGTTTTATTGCCTCGTTCCGATAGTTTTATATACAAAACATTTCCTAATGGGTCATGTTGGGAGCGGTCGGCTGGAAACGGTTGACTACGAACAACGGTCGGACATACTCCGAAATGTGCATAGCCATGCACGAACCCCGTTCATGGCGTATAATCTCGGAGGTGAACCAATGGAACCCGATGTTATCTACTTGGATATCCGCACATGTGGATAGACCTTGGATGAATTCATGGCATGCGCTTGGTAGCTGGTGGAGTGCAGGCCCGATGAGGAAATATTCCTAGATGGGGATGAGTACGCGCTGGTCGGCAGATTCAGGCACGCACACTAAACACATTCTGAAAACGACTTAGACAACTATAGAGGTGTAAAAGATGACTTGGTTTTACATGGATAAGAAGATTGAAGAGGATGAGATTTACGACTTCATCGATGAGGTCGAAATGGATGAAGCACATTTCAACGAGTATTTGGATGAGCTCTTCGAACCCATCCGCATCGGCACGCTCACATTCTACGCCGGCGATGTGCTGGAGAAGATGGATCCGATCGCGTTTGAATTCGCACGCCAGGATGAGGTCGATTATATCGTTCGCGAGATAATCAACAACCCCGAGTACGGCGAGCAGTACGGCATTTATTGGGAGGAGTGAGCGCAGTCACTCACCCGCCAAAACCCATTTTCAAAACCATTTGAAAAATCATTATAGAAGTGATTGAAATGACAGGTAACAACTGTTTCAACAGGGCTCAGGCAATGAACACGGACGCACGTATCGAGGAGTTCGCAACCCTCGAATCCCGCATAAGGAAGCTTGAAGCCGAACTCAAGGACATGAAGGAGCTTAAGGACGACCTCGCCTGTGGAATCTTCCAGGACCTCGGGACCGACTGTTTCCAGGTTGAAAGCCATGACGGAATGAAATACTCCGTCACACTTAACGAAACACTCAAACACGACCTCGAAGAGGCTGAAGCCGAATACCCCGAGATAAAGGAGCTTGCAATCGAGAAGATTCAGACCGAACCCATCACCCAGACCATGGTCAACGCCCTAATCAAGGTCAAGACCAAGGTTAAGAAGGCAGGCAAGAGCAAGGAAGCCTATGCCAGGGAGCTGGAAGCAGCCAAGGCATGGTTGAGTGAGTTCGACGCCAGGGTCACGAACCACATCGAAACCAAGGTCGTGGTTCGCGAAATTTCCAAGACCATGGAGGATGAGTGAGCAATCGCTCACCCGTTTAAACCCATTTCCAAAACCATTTACAATTCAATAGGTGATTGAAATGATGGATGCAAATGATTACTATCTGAGCCAGCACATGAACAGTCAGAACAGGTACGACAGTTTCCTAGGTAACTACAGCAAGATACTGGGAGATGGCTCTTACCTCGTGGGCGTCCAGGACGTCCGCAGGGAGGACGTAGGCAAGGTTATGGGATTCTTCATGGATGACTCCGACTTCATCCCGCAGGCATACCCCGAGATTGCATTTCATGATGATGGAACTGTCGCTATGTACTGGGACAGAACCATGGAGGTCAACCTGTCCGATAGCGTGGACTGGGAATATGGTGAGGATCCGGAATACCGCAGGGACTCTGACACCCTGTTACATAGGGCCTACGAAATGGTGGATGAAATGCTATCATCCTATCTCGGATACAGGGTGTACTTCGAGGTCACCGAACTCTAAGGAGGCATGAATATGGCATATACACAGGCAGAATGGAACAAGCTTGTATACGAGCACCTCGTCCTCAACCTCGATGACGATGAGGTCGGATTCGGAATCTGGTTACTGCCAGGATTCGACCACAACCGTCTCCTCGTCACCCAGGTGATTGAAGAGGATGAGCCATGGACCGATGACCCCGATGATGTCTACAGCATCAACTATATCGTGGTCCTCGTAGACCATGGATTAAAGGACATCTTCGAAATGGAATCCGCCTGTTTCAGGTGGGCGGATGGGGTCCTGTTCTCTCAGTGGCTCTACAACAACGGTCTCCCCGACCCCGAAGGATACATCGACCAGAAGGCCTTCAAGAGGGATACAGGAATAGACCTGTTGGATGCCCTGGATAGGTTCGACTACTCCCTTCTTGAAAGGCATTGACCACAAACCACAAACAAACCCTTTAATCAATTCATAGGAGAAATGAAAATGATGGATTTTTCTGTTTTCAGTAACGCTCAGCAGGTAACCGCAGCATACAGCAAGGGCCCCATGCTCAGGGCCTTCGGAAACGCAGCCGAGGAGGGTCGTATCCCTTACACGCTTTCATTCGGTCCCGAGGTCATCAGGGCCATCAAGCTCACGGATGCATACACGACCGCAGCATGGGGTGAGGACGCATTCAGTTTCCTGGATTACAAGGCCAGGGACTACAACCTATTGTTGGCCTGCCTGTCCGAGTTCAATGGGGTCCTCGGATACGATGAGGTCTCGGAGCTCATCATCGGGGACCTGAAGGAGCTACCCTTCTCCGAAGGCCCCCTCATGGATCTCGGACTTCTCACCCTGGGAGCCATCAGGTTTTCCCAGGATGCATCCAAGGAGGTGAGGGAATGAACACGACAACGACACCCCAGACACTCCGCCAGTTCCTGGCAGTGAATCCAAACAAGGACTATGACATGTGCGACACCGTCTACGATGTCATGGTCGGAGTATGCGACATCGGAGAACCCGATGACGTCTACGATGAGATGTGTAGCGAACTCATGGACCGCCTCATGGTGGTCCGCACCAAGACCTACCACGATGGCTATTCAACCGTCACATGCGACATCGCGGGATTCGTGGAGGAGAATTACCACGCCGTGATGAGGCCATTCGGAAACGAGCACTCCAGGTTCGAGTTCCCCGAGGATCCCACCGATGATTCTGATTGGGAATTCGATGAGGACGACCCCATCTACGTGGGAGTTCTCATCATCATCGATCTCCTCACTGGAAACTACTCCGAGGAGTCGGCGAGGCACATGCTCCAGCTTCTCCATGGGGAGGTGCAGTGAATGATCATCCGTCCCATGTGCATCTTCTGCAAGTGCTACAAGGATGTCGAGGTCACCGAGGAGCAGGCGGATTTGCTATTGCTCCCCCGCCCTCTAAGGCCCCCTGTCCAGGACATCCTGCCCGACCACGACGCCGGGATCAGGGAGCTGTTCATATCCCAGATGTGCCCCGATTGCTGGAACGACACATTCGGGGATGAATGACACTCAAAACCTCAAACCAAACCATTTCCAGAATCAATATAGGATTGATAGAAATGTTCGGAATATTCGACAACAACAACGCGCAGCTCATGACCACCGAAACCCTCGAGGACCTCATCACCAAGGCCTATGAGGACTACGACATCCGTTTCATGATGAGGGATCTCGTAGCCAAGGTTATAGAATCCCAGTTCTGGATGCCCGAGATCTACAACGCAGTCGAGTTCATCAGGGACAATGGGATGGATGCCTTCGACGACCTCATCATCGAAGCCATGACGAAGCAGGTCAAGGAATCGATCGAGAACGGTTCGATGAAGCTGTCCGATGATCTCACACTCAAGATGTTCCGCCATACAGGATTCTACTTCGAGGGCAGGTACCTCGGGTTGGATCTGGATGATGTCGTGGATGCATGGAAGGGAGATCTCGAATCGGAGATCCACGATGCCGTATACAACCACTTCACGATCGGAGCCGGAGACAGGGACGCGATCATCGACGCCATCCTCGACACGGGCAGGGTGACCGATGAGGACCTCATCTGGCAGTTCGCGAAGGATGTCCGCGATCCATGTGACATCATCGGAGATCGCTTCGAATCGGAGGGCCTGGTCTTCGAGATATGCGCCGATAGCGAGGGCATGAAGCTGGAAACGAAGAACTGGATATTCTTCGACTTATACAGGGTATACAACAGCACCCACCCCTACGAGGAGCTCACCCATTCGGCCTTCTTCAACCACACCATATTCACCATCCCCGAGTGGGTGAGGGAGAATATCGGAGACAAGGTCTCCGAGGTCTGGATGATCCAATATCTCCAGGAATGCAAGGCATACGAGGCGAAGTCCAAGGAGGGCCTCATGGAAGCCATCGAGGAGATGCATGAGGGTGAGTGAGCAATCGCTCACCCGAAACCTTTTAAATAAGTAACCAAATACAGGTTACAATAAACTTATTCCGATACCATGGAGGTAAAGAAATGGTTAGAGACACCAGATATACAGTGTACAAGCAGGAGAAGATGGTCAAGTCCTCGGACGAGGACAACCTGTGCGTGGCATTCGGAATACAGGCCTGCGCATGGTCCTGCCCGAACGCAGGCAAGTGCAGGGAGTTCTGCTATGCCAGGAAGGCCAGGTTCAACTGCAGGACC
>JAGBGN010000134.1 GCA_017935945.1 Candidatus Methanomethylophilaceae archaeon
CGGGGTCACACCCGGTCCCATTCCGAACCCGGCAGTAAAGTCCGCCCGCGTATCTGTCTGTACTGTATTGCGCAAGCGTACGGGAACACAGGTACGCTGTCAACCACTTCTTCAATTCTTCATCTGGTTCATCTTTCACGCATCCATCATTCCGGATCCTGTTACAATCCATTTTGGAACTTGATAATCCATCAAATCGGGACCAATGATGATTGTTCAAAAAAGGGGAAAGTGGTTTGGTTTGTCATCAAACAAGCTTCAGATGTATGCATAGCTGAAGACGAGGCAAGCAGCGATTGCGACTGTTGCAATACCTGCGAGTATGATGTTTCTTTTCTGCATGTGGGCGTGATGGTTCCGCTAATATTTACGTCTGTTTGCCGACCCTCTTCACGAAAGGTCGGTATCAGATGGTCAGGTACGCGATACCACCGACAATAGAACCTATGATGGCGGTGGAGCAGTTGTTGGTGTACTTGGATATGTAACCCGGATTCTCCAATACCGCTCCGAAGACGCTGTCCAGGATGTTGCCCAGTACCCCTGCTGCGAACGGGATCAACAACAGTACGTCGAGGGTTCCCGTGAGCACGAACCATCCGAGCATGGCTATGAGCAGTGCCACGATGGTCGAGACCAGGGTGCCCCTTACCGATACCCCTCCGTTCACTCCCGCAGGCACTTCCTTGAACGTGGTGATCATGTAGGTCTTCTTGGCCTTGACACCCATCTCACTGGCTATCGTGTCGGCACCTGCCACCGTGATCGTCGAGATGAACAGGATGTCGAATAGGTACGGATCCAGAGGATGGATGAAATTGATGAGGACCACCAGACACGGTGGTAGGCCGACACCGAAGACATTGGCCGCTGTACGTTCGCCGAGTTCCCCTTCCTGGAGTCCCATGGCCTTCTTCCTGTCGAAGTCCCTCAGCGTGGCAATGAACCCCGCTATAGTGAACGCGGTCAATAGGAAGAATGCATTGAACGACCCGAACACCCCGACGCACGTACCGACGATGAACGATGCAACCGCACCGCTCTTCGTGAGGCAGTTCAGTTTGTAGGACTCAACCGCCATTACCGTTGCCAGGATGACCGTTAATATGGTCAACACCCATGGTTCCATGGGGGTCGATATAAGTATATTATATAAAGGGCCATGTATCAGACAGCTTCGAGGAACTCGGTGGCGTACTTGATGCAGAGGCTTTTATCTTCCAAGGGGAAGAACATAACCTTCCCTTGGGAATACCAGGTGACCTCCATCCCGTTCCAGTCGAAGATCATCATCATGTCATCCTTCGACGATACCCTGCAACCGAGTCCCTTGACATATGCCTCGGCTTTGTCCATATCTATGTCCATGACATCGGCGGATACGGCCATCAGGGCCTTGCCACCGCACAGGCGGGCAGTGGTGAACTTCATCTCAATCCCTCCAGGGCACGGCGTGCGTTCTCACGGAACGTCTCCAGGTCGGTGTCGTTCACTATCATGACGTCGGACAGGGCGATGACCTCTGCAAGCCCCCATCCCATCTCGCGTTCGTCCCTCTGGTCGAACTCCTCGATGTCGGCAGGGGCGTCATCCCTGCCCCTTTCAACCAATCTCCTGTAGCGGGTCATGCGGGGTGCGTGCACGCTCACGATGACGACATCATCGCCCAGGGACAGGTATGAGTTCACCTCATCCCTGCTCCTGCAGCCATCGACGAGGAACACATCTCCGTACATGCGTTCGATCGCACGTCTGGCCCATATGTCCTTGCCGTTGACCTCCCTCTCCCGATTGGCGACCTGTCCGACCGACAGGCCGGCGGCCTCAGCACCGGAGGATGCATGGAACTCCCTGACGATGTCCCCCATCCTGAGGAAGGGGAGTCCCATGGAACGTGCGACGTTGAGCAGTTCCTCCTTGCCCGCACCGGGCATGCCCGCTACCAGGATGATCCTCATCGGATCACAGCAGGTTGTCGGAGATGTTCGTGAGCATTCTGTCGCAGTAACAGCACCTGAGCTGGGGCGGGTTCCTGCATATGACCTCGAACTCCGGCGATACGGGTTCGCCCTTGTTGGTGATGCAGTTGGGGTTGCTGCACCTGGCGAGTCCGATGACGTGGTCGTCGAGTTTGACGTTGTACTTCTCGGCGACGTAGAAGTCGCGGATGATGGAGATCGTCGCTTCGGGTGCGATTAAAGCGATCTTGTCGACGGTCTTGGAGTCGAGCTCCCTGTCCTCGATCTTGACGATGTCCTTCCATTCCATGTGCTTTCCAGACGCAACGTGCATGCCGATGCTGATGGACGAGTCTATGTTGTTCTCGTTCACTCCGAGGATCTTCATCACGTTCAGAGCCTGTCCGCTCGTGATGTGGTCGATGACGGTTCCGTTCCTGATGGGGGCCAGTTTGACCTCCTTGATGGGCATGTTGTTCTCCATCAGAGTTCACCTCCGAGAATGGCGCAGAGGAGTGCCATCCTGACGGGCACTCCGTTGAATGCCTGCTGGAAGTAGCGGGCGTGTGCGGTGTTGTCGACCTCGGGTGCGATCTCATCGACCCTGGGCAGGGGATGCATGACGATCATGTCGCTCTTGGCCTCCCTGAGGATGGCGTTGTCGATCCTGTAGGTGCCTGCGACCTTGTTGTACTCGGCGGGGTCGGGGAACCTCTCCCTCTGGATCCTGGTGACGTAGAGGATGTCGGCCTGGTCGATGACGTCGTCGAGGTTGGCGGTCTTCGTGGGGTGGCATCCCCTCTCCTCGAGGTGGCTGACGGTGTCGTCGGGCATCTGGAGGGACTCGGGTGCGACGAGGGTGAGCTTGGCACCGAACATGGTCAGTGCATCCGCGAGCGAGTGGACCGTCCTTCCGTACTTCAGGTCACCGACGAGGACGATGTTGAGACCGTCCAGGGTACCTTTCGCCTCCCTCATGGTGAAGAGGTCCAGGAGGGTCTGCGTAGGGTGGGATCCGGCTCCGTCCCCTGCGTTGATGACGGGGTTGATCGAGAACTTGGCGGCGAGCCTGGCCGCTCCCTCGTAGGGGTGCCTCAGGACGATGGCGTCGCAGTACGCGTCGACCATCTTGATGGTGTCGGCAAGCGTCTCTCCCTTGGATATCGACGTCATGGACATCTCCGACACGTCTATGACATCGCACCCAAGTCTGTATGCGGCACTCTCGAACGAGAGTTTGGTACGGGTGGATGGCTCGAAGAACAGGTTCCCGAGGATCCTGCCGTCGAGGATACGGTTGGTCTTCTCGCCCATGGCGTATGGGACCATTTTCTCGGACAGGTCGAGGATGCCCTCGATCTGATCTTTGGTAAAATCCCTGATAGACACAACATCTTTGTCGAATAAGTCCATGTTTACGGTCATTCAGATACGCGTTCTTAACCTTTGGTACCGCATGTGCCGACAGGTTGCCTGTCGCGCGAGAGCGTGATATTATTTAGATGGAGACTGTCCGGTAGTCCATGTTGGACATCATCTCCAGGTCGCAGAGGGGAAGGGTCTGCGAGTACAGCAGGAACGGCGAGAAAATAACCACACCCGGTATTCTGGGTTCGTCCGAGGGTTCACCCGCGTGGGTGGAGGTCACACCGGAGGGCAGGACCCTGCACCTGATGGGTACCGACGTGTCACTGGACAACGGTCTCAGGACTACATCGTCATCCGGTAAGGGTACCGACATGGTCGTCACCGACGGCGTGGCCGTCGTGAGGTTGCCCTTGCAGGACGACCTCGCATTCGATGATTCCGTGGAGGTCGTCGTCGTGCCCAATGCCTATGAGCTCCGCAGGGACCCCCGTCGCATCGTGGAGAACGTCGTGAGGATCAGGGAGGCTGCCGGATTCAACCGTGTCGTCTGCATGCTCGGTCTGGGGGAGCCGTCCACAGTGTCCCTGCTGTCGTACATGGGGGTGGATCTCTTCGATGATTCCCTCCCGCGTTCCGTGGGTATCAGCGGCGTGAGGCTCATGGCCGAGGCGGATGTGGTCACCGGTTCCGATGAATCCGATCGCAACGTGGTCGCCATGGAGCAGGAATTGGAGAAGGTCCGCATCTTCATCGGTTGCGACCGTCTCAGGGAGCTTGTGGACCAGAGGGCACCTGCGACGCCCTCCTCGGTGGCACTGCTCAGATTGTACGACGAGATGGCCTACGAGTATGCAGAGGAGACCTGCTCCACAGTCGGATGCAGGTTCAGCTGCAACACCACCCAGTCCCTCCGCAGGCCCGACATAAAGTCCTACAAGGCGCGCATCGCCAACTACAGGAAACCGGAGCACAAGAGGGTCCTCCTCCTGCTCCCCTGCTCGGCCAAGAAGCCGTATCACATATCCAAGAGTCACAAGGCGTTCTCTTCCGCGATCCACACGGCATCACACGACACCCTCGTCCATGAGGTCATAGTGACATCCCCTCTCGGGGTCGTTCCCAGGGAGATCGATGCGATGTATCCCGCGAACTCCTATGACATACCCGTGACCGGTGAATGGAAGTGCGAGGAGAAGGCGATGATCCGCAAGATGGTCGGGGACATCATCGCACAGGGATACGACAATGTCATCTGCCACCTCGGCGACGATTACGAGCTGGTCGAGGGATTGGCCGAGATGGAATGCACCGTCGTTGGCGATTCGACATCACCCGCATCCCTGGAGAACCTCGACAAGGCACTCAGGGAGGCTACCAAGGGCATGGAGCCGGTGGATTACCTGGTGGACCGCAACAACCTCATGCGCAACGTCCTGGAGTTCCAGTTCGGCAGGGAGGTCACTGAACTCCTGTTCGATGAGAACACATACGCAATCGGCAAGTTCCCCTACTGGAAGGTCATAAGGGAGAACCCAGAGAACAGGAAGGACAAGGTCCAACTCGGTATGATGACCCCCGAGAGGGGAATGGTATCCCTGACCCTCGACGGTGCGAGGATACTTGCCGAAGCAGGTTACCTCACCGTGGAGATCATGGATTTCGAGCTCAAGGGCAACCTGTTCGCCGTCGGTGTCCTGTCCGCAGACCCCCGCATCCATGTGGGCGATGAGGCAATCATCGTCTGCAACGGCGAGGTGCGCGGAGTCGGAGTGGCGATGATGTGTGGACGTGAGATGACGGACCTGAAGAGGGGAATCGCCGTCAAGGTACGTCATAAGACCAAGTGAGTCAGAAACATACTTTTTCATCGACCGAAAGTGGTGGCCAGATGTCCACAGGGACACAACCACTTTCGGTCACCTCCCCTACTTCCGCTTTTATATGCATCCGCCAATGATGATAGTGAAGGCGCGAGTGCATCCCCATGATCGGCCTTCGGACGGCGGACGATTTTCATCCATCCCATCCATCCGGTCCGCCGTCGGTTCATCCCTTCTGGACCATGTCCTCAGCGTATCTGACAGACACCTTCCTCAGGAGCAATCCGATGAGCAGTCCTGCGATGGCACCGGCTACGCCCTCGACGATCCCCGATGTTCCGGATACGAGTCCGATGGCATCCACGCAGACAGTCAGGACCGATCCGACACTAAGGCCCAGGATCGTGATGTACGATCCCTTCCTGTGGTTCCTGATGCACCAGTCTATGATCTTGGAGAATATCAGAACACCCAGGACGAGTCCCACGCCTGCGGGTATCAGCATGCCCATGTCCATCTCAGTGAACGCATGCATCAACGGGGTATACAGGCCCATGGCCAACAGTATCGACCCACCACTGATCCCGGGAGCGATCTTCGACAGGGCGACCACCATTCCTGCCAGCACCATCGTGAAAACCTCGGTGTTGTCCCCAGTAGCATCCCCATCAACATCGCCCACGAACAGGAACGACATCATGAACAGGAATCCCACTGCGAATGCCAACATGTTCCTCCAATCGATCGGTTGGCCATCATCGCCCAGGCGGTAGATGTCGGGTATCTGGGTGAGGATGAGCGTCGTGAAGGCGAACATCATCAGGACCTCCCACTTCTCTATCAGTGAGTCCAGGATGACGGCGCAGACCAACAGCCCCAGGACGACTCCGATGCCCAATGGGACGAGGAACCTGAGGTCCTTCAGGAGTTTTCTACGGATGTCCGCCAGATCGGCTACCAGCCTCTCGTAGACGCCGAAGATGACTGCGATGATCCCACCGCTGGCACCAGGCAGCATGGATACGGCACCGATCAGTGCACCGACGATAATGTCCCTGAGGCTTCTGTTCATCATCACTAAGAGAACACAACTATGATAATAAGGTGAGGTAGCGGATTTCGGTGGAAGGGGTTTGAGGGGTGGGATGTCCCCACCCTTCATGGGTTTCAGATTGTACCGTTCTTCTTCTTGATGATGACGAACGCCAACACTGCCACCGCCAGAATCACGACTGCGATGATGGCTATGGTCATCATGTCGATGCCGCCCTCATCGTCGCCACTGGTTCCATCGCCGACGAGGATGTAGGAGGAGCAGTGGGTGAGTGGCATGGTGATGGTTCCGTCCTGAACCGTGAGGCTAGCCTGGTAAACGGTCTTGGATCCGGTTGCATCGTCATAGTACATCTCGACGGTGCTTCCATCGGCGAAGACATCGCCCACATAGTATGAAACATGGGTTGTCGTGGGCATGATGCCGCTCGCGGCGAACTTGAGGTACAACGCGGTGTCGTCTCCGACACAGTTCTTGATGTAGTTCGTGTTGGGAAGGTCCATCTCGGTGATGCCGACCTTGACCTGGCTTCCGGCAAGGTTGTCGTCATATCCGGTGAAGAGTTCCCAGCTGTAGAGCATGTTTCCCTTGCTGTCCGTGACGTTCACGTACAGGGTTCCGCTGTTCAGGACGGACTGGGGAATCGTCTTGTCGAGATCGGTGGAGCCCTCAGTGATGTTCCAGGTGACGGATCCGGTCTGGAGGAAGTCGTCGTTCGTGGGCATCGTGTCCTTCACCTTGGAGATGACGGGGTACAGCTCCACATGTCCGGTTATGGGGGTGTTGTCGTTCCACATGGTTCCGAATCCGATACCGCTCCATCCGACGAAAGTGTAGCCCTCGCCGACCTCGGTGTAGTCCGGGAGTTCCTTCGTGGAACCGTACTTGACATCGAACACCTTCCACTCTTCCCAATCGTCATCCAGGAGGGTGACCTTGAGTGTGACGTCATCCATCACTTCCTTGACGGGGTTCTTGGAGACGGAGATCGCGTTCTTGACGGTCTTGACCTCCGAGGCATCCAGCTTCAGGCTGTCGCCGATGAGCAGGAACTCGGGGACCTCGTTGTTATCGAACGGGTAGTTGAACACGATATCCTCTGAATCATCCATGTCGATGTTGACCGTCTGGGTTCCATCGGGTCCGATGTAGGACTGTGCCTCATAGGGGACATCCACATTCATTTCCATGGACACGACTCTGTTGTCGGTGCTGTCGACGAGGTTCGTGTACATGGAACCGGTGATGAGGACATGGTACTTCGGTTCCCCTTCCCATTCATCATCGTTTCCAGGAGGGAGGAGGTAGATGGGTTCGTCTATCGCGGTCATGGACATGTCCATCTCGACATCCATGATGATGTCATCCATCTTGGATGCGGTCTCAGCGAATTCGATGCCGGATTCGGTCATCATGATGTTGCTGCTGCCCTTCACGATACCTCCCATGCCGATGCCGAGTTCGGCTGATCCGAGACCGAAGGACTTGTCGACGTGGAACGTTCCATCCATGTTCATGTACATGTTGGCCACGAGTCCATCGAGGATGATGGTGACGGGTTCATCCTCCATGTAGGAATCGTCATCGATCCCCACCAGGTCTTTCAGATCATCATCCAGAAGGCCGTCCAGGATGCCATCGATAATCATCTCCATGTTGGTGTTCGCAACGAGACTGGCTTCCAGTTTGAGGCTGAGGACCGCCTCCATGTCTATGACGTAACCGTTATCGTTCTTCTCGGTAACCTCTGCGATGGTCCATATCTCAGCGGACACATCCAGGTCGTCGATGGTGAGGTCGATGCCAGCAAATCCTGCAACCATTTCCAGCATCATGTAGAGTGTTTCTACGGTGATCTGTTCGCCATCCTCCATGGCGAGGTCGCCACTTTCGTTCATCATGTCGATCAGGGTCTGCACGTTGATTGTGCCGCCCATTCCCCATGCATCCCCGACATCCATCTCAACCGATTGTGCATCGACATCTGATGATGAGTCGGAGATCACAGTTGCACAGGAGATGGCCATCACGAAGGCCATCAGTACTGTAATCACTTTCTTCATACTATCCCTACCATCAGGTTGCATATGGTGTAACGATAATTAAGTTTAAGTAATGTACGACTGCCGCCGTCCATGACATCCATCAAATCACCGATTACTACGTTGATTGTCTTCTGATTGATGTATTTTCAACTAATTTACGATTTTTTTAGACATTTGTCTGGCGATGTTATGGATAATTATTGTTATGTATAGCTATATATACGATTTTTCAATTTATTGACCGCGTAAGTATGAGTTGATTATACAAATCAACAGTTATTGGGTAGTGAACTAGATGTTTGGTATAGATGATCCGTGGATATGGAGCTCCTACGTCGTCGGTCTGGCAGGCGTGGTGTTCTGTGTCGTTTACGGATGGGTTAATCGTGACCGGGGTGAGGAGTGATGGTGAGTGTCGCCATACTCGGAACAGTGGCGGCGGTCTTCATTGCAGCCACGATATACCTCGGATGGTATGGATACAAGAGTACGAAGGACAACGCCCAGTTCCTCCTGGGCAAGAACAAGGCGAACCCGGTGTTGATTGCACTGTCCTATGGGGCCACGTTCCTGAGCACGTCGGCGATCGTAGGGTTCGGAGGGATGGCCGCCAAGTATGGTCTGTCGATCGTGTGGTTGGCCACATTGTGCATCCTGGTCGGAACAATAGTGGCGTTCATGTTCTTCGGTAAGGGGACCCGTAGGATCGGTAACAAACTCGGTGCCTTCACCCTTGCAGACCTTCTCGGTAAGAGGTTCAACTCCCCTTCCATCAGGACGGTCGTCTCTCTGATCGTCATCATCGGAATGCCCATCTACACCGCAGCTGTTCTCATCGGAGGTGTCAACTTCGTCTCCGTCACAGTCGGAATCGAAGAGGATGTCGCACTCCTTGCACTGTCCCTGATAGTCGCACTCTATGTCACCATCGGTGGAGTCATCGCGGTCATGTACAACGATGCACTCCAGGCCGGAATCATGTTCGTGGGAATGATGTTCATCCTCGTATTCACATTCTGGCAGCTCGGGGGAGTCACGGAGGCCTTCGAGAGTCTCTCCGCACTTTGGGATATCAAGGTGACCGATCCCGATTACGCAGGTCTGATCAGCAGCGGTATGAACGGCTGGACCGACATGCCCACGTTCGGAACGCCCATCTGGCTCACCGTCGTCACCACACTCCTCCTGGGTGTGGGAATCGGATCCATCGCACAGCCCCAGCTCGCAGTCCGTTTCATGAGTGCCAAGGATGACAAGACGTTGAACAAGTCCATGGCCATCGGTGCCGTGTTCGTCTTCCTCGTCCTCGGAACTGCATTCACCATCGGTCCCCTGAGCAACGTGTTCTTCTACGACCTCCACGGTATGACCTCGACCGAGTACCTTTCCAACTCCGATCTGATCATACCCACGTTCGTCAACGAGCTCTTCGCCGAACTCACCTTCGGTGACCTGTTCATCTCGATCTTCATCCTCGCCCTGGTCTGTGCAACCATCTCCACGATGGCCGCACTCCTCCACACCATGGGTGCATCCGCAGGATACGACCTCTGGGGCCAGATCAAGGAGCGCAGGGGGCAGAAGCTCGACATCACCAGGGACCAGGTCAAATCCCTGAAGGCAAGCCGTGTCTGCACACTCATCATGATGGTCATCGTGGTCATCCTGGCATACGTCATGCCCGGAAACATCATCGCGAAGGCAACCACGATCTTCATGGGACTCACCGCGGCAGCCATCCTCCCGACATTCGCATACGGTATCTTCTGCAAGTCCGTCAGTCCGACCGCAGCCAAGATCAGTATCGCATGCGGTGCAGTGTCCTGGGCGTTCTGGGCGTTCTTCATCGAGCAGGGTACATCCACCAAGATCGGTCTCTGCCAGGCACTGTTCGGTGAGCCGTACCTCATCGAGGGACTCGTCAACTACGTGGACCCCCTCGTCATCGGTCTCCCCATATCCGCAGTGGTTCTCGTGATCTGTCATTTCATCTTCAAGGACAGGTACGAGATCCCCGAGACCGTCGCTTCCGAGTGAGAATGAAACCGGGTGATACGGTGTCTCCGGCACCGTCACCCTTTACAATTCCATACGTCGGTCGTCGAAGTCTTCTTTGCCAGCTTTTATCAACCCTTGCGTTCTACGTGTACATATGGTAGAAGAGAAAGAGTCCTGCGTGTCCGTCGACGCAACAACATCGCTCCCCGATGACATTTCAGAATTGGAGGCGATGGCCAAGTCGCAGATGGTCAGATGGGACCCCGTCCTGTGTCGTGCCATCTCGGACAAGCTGTTCGAGTTGGACCGTGAATCCTGGATGGGTTGGTTCCTCAGGGGGCTCTTCATGCTCGGCGACGGGATGCCGTCGTCCGCCATAGCAGTCTGGTCCCAGGCATCCGAGCTCATGGAGGATGAGGGGGATCTGGAATGGTTCATGTCCGCTGTCGTGAGGTCCCTCACCGCACATATCCTGGAGCAGTCCGTGGAACCATCCGAGCTCACTGCCATCAAGGGTCTGTCCCTCAACATGTCCCGTTCCCTCGACCTGCCCGACTCATGCGTTCTGTCGAAGATGAGCGATGCCCTCGCATCCACGGAGATGGGTCTGGACGTGGACCGTAACGTCGCCGTGGTCAGTGGACTCTCCGCGACGGTGTACTACACGATCCTCATGGAAACGGACATCCGCGAGGTCAGGCTTGCATGCGAGCGCCTGTCTCAGACATCGTACATGTTCCTGGAGACCGTCAGGGGTACCGGGGACGTTCCTGCCTGCTTCGCCGGCAGGACCGTTGCCGAGGTTTGCGAGTACATGGACCTCCGCGTGGACTTCTGCAGGATCCTCATGGAGGAGATCGATGCCAACACCGAGGGTCGCGACGTTGACTACGCTGCCTTGGTCAAGTACTGGAGGAACCGTGACGGTTCCGGTCTCCAGGAGGACATGATGGAGTTCCTCGACTATGAGCTCGAGTACATGGACGGCAAGAGGACCCGTGAGGCGTGCCGCAGGGTGGCAAAGAAGTACGTCAAGAAGTATCTCAGGCTCAGGAAGTGAGTCCAACGAAGGGTTCGGTGACCCTTCGATTGTTTTTTCTACGAGTGTCGAGTATCGTTTCATGCTATGTCCAGCGGATTCGATAACGACATGTATCTGAGGACCCAGTCCGAGCATATCAGAGAACGCATAAAGAGCTCCGGTGGTAAGCTCTATCTCGAGTTTGGTGGCAAACTCTTCGATGATTACCATGCATCCCGTGTTCTTCCCGGTTTCAAGCCGGATTCCAAGATATCCATGCTCTCGGAGTTCGGGAAGCAGGCCGAGGCCATCGTGGTGATCAATGCCGAGGACATAGTCAGGAACAAGGTCCGTAAGGACATCGGTATCGGATACGACATGGAGGTCCTCCGTCTGGTGGATTCGTTCACGGACAGGGGCATAGATGTCTGCGGTCTGGTCATAACACATTATTCCGGTCAATCCGCTGTGGACCAGTTCCAGAAGAAGGTTGAGGCACTGGGCCTCCGCATATACAGGCACTACTACATCGAGGGATATCCTACGGACATCCCTTACATCACCAGCGATGACGGTTTCGGGAAGAACGACTACGTCGAGACGACAAAGCCCCTTGTCGTGGTCACCGCACCCGGTCCTGGAAGCGGCAAGATGGCCGTGTGCCTTTCCCAATTGTACCACGAGCATGTCCGCGGGGTGTCCGCCGGATATGCGAAGTTCGAGACGTTCCCGGTTTGGAACCTTCCTCTGAACCATCCCGTCAACATAGCCTACGAGGCGGCGACCGCTGACCTCAGCGACAGCAACATGATCGATCCGTTCCATCTGGAGGCATACGGGACCACAACCGTCAATTACAACAGGGATGTCGAGATCTTCCCCGTCCTCAATGCCATGTTGGAGGGTATCTTCGGCACCTCCCCGTACAAGTCTCCCACCGACATGGGAGTCAACATGGCCGGCAACTGCATCGTCGATGACGAGGCCGTGCGCAGAGCCGCAAACAACGAGATCATCCGCCGTCACTTCTCCGTCATAAGGGACCGCAGGGAGGGGAAGGCCGACCAAGAGGCCGTCCTGAAGACCGACCTGCTGATGAAACGTGCCGGGATCTCCCCGGACTACAGGAAGGTGGTCACCGTCGTCAGGGACCAGATGAAGCTCACCGACAGGCCCGTGGTCGCTGCCGAGATGCCGTGCGGCAGGATAGTCACCGGTAGGGCGTCCCCGCTGCTGACCGCATCGTCTGCCATGATCCTCAACGCGTTGAAGGTTCTTGCCCAGATCGATGACGATGTCCTGCTCATTTCGCCGGAGGTCATAAAGTCCATGCAGAGGTTGAAGGTGGACTACCTCGGTAATAGGAACCCCCGTCTTCATATCGATGAGATGTTGGTGGCACTATCCATCGCGGCCAACACGGATTCGCAGGTCGAGAAGGCACTGTCGAAGCTTCCTCAGCTGAGGGGATGCGATGTACATTCATCCGTCGTCATATCGCAGGTCGACGAGGGTCTGTACAAGAAGCTCGGGATGTATGCATCCAGTGAGCCGGAGCACCAGACCAAGTGCCTCTTCCACGGTGAGTGATCCCGGCTCAGATGAAGTGGACGTTCCCCCTGATATCGTCCAGGGTCACCTTGTTGCAGATGGAGAGGACATGCTCGACGTTCTCCTCGTCGGTGGCGGCGATCCCCCCGTCCAGCATCGAGGCCATGATGTCCACATCGTGTGCCCCGTAGTAGCTGGCCGCGACACACATGTGGGCGACGAGTCCTGCCAGCACGATACCGTCGCATCCCATGTCCTTCAATATGGATTCTAGTCCCGTACCGTTGAAGGCATTCATGGCCGTCTTGTGTAGGACAGGTTCACCATCCCTGGGTTCTCTCAGGCCCGGGACAAGTTCATCGCCATCCTCCACTTCCCTGATGCACGATCCGAGTCCGTCGAACATTATGTAGATCACCGGATTCCCTGTGGACCTGAACAGGTCTATCGCCTGATTGACGGTGTCCACCTTCCCCATCATTGAGACCTTGAGGCCATCGGTCGTCTCGATGAACTTCTTCTGGATGTCCACAAGCACCAATGCCAGTTTTCTCTTCGGGAACTCGACGTACTCGTTCATAAGTAGGATGTATTATCCAACAGATATATGCTGATTACTCCAGCCTGAATTTTGTATCTAGCCTTTCGTCTGCGAACATGAGTTCGAGCAAATCCTTGGGCACGTGCTGGTCGTACTTGCCGATACGTACGATGTCGTCGGGGGATACGAGGGCGGACGGGCCGTGGGACAGGATGGTGTTGACACGTTCCAGGACATCGTCCCATGGGAGCCTGGTGAGAACATCGATGTAGTATGGTCTGAACCCGTACACCCTGTCCACGCTGTTGACCATCCTGAGTGCCCTGACCAAGGTGTCGAACTGGATTGTACCGACCCAGGGGAACAGTCTGATACCACCTTCTATCTCGGAAAATGTAGACAACATCCCGTTGTTCCTGGCGAACGTCCTGCACAGGGCCAGCCTGTTGGATGCCGCGGGATCCAGATAGGGGTACTCGGTATCGGATCCCAGCACATCCCTCATCTTGGACATAACACGGGGGTGGACGTCCGGGGTACCGGATTTCCACGGTGTCTCCGCCGAACCATCGGTCTCTTCCACGAGTACCGTCGCATCCTCCGATCTGACCTCGATGACCTGCCATATCCTCCCGGCCAGTTGGATGAGCTCCCCTTCGTCGGGGACCCCCTGAATGGATCCAACCCTGCCATCGGGGGAGATGACATCTATCTCCTTCTTCACCTTGAAAACGGAGCAGAAATCGTGGCCGAATGCGACCTTCTCCCCCTTGGGTCCGATGAGGAGGGTCCCATCCTCCATCCTGACAAGTTGTCCGGATGAGACCATGTGTCTCAGGAGCTTCTTGTAGGCATCCTTGTCTATCTCCGAGAACGGTTTCATGGACAGGACCTCCGATGACAGGGTCCCGAACCTCGCCCCTGTGCTCTCTTTGAGGAACTCCATGGTCTGGTGGTACAGCAAACCGAACGGGTACCTCCTGTCGACGGGTGGTTCGGTCCACCCCTCATTCATTATCAGCTCGGTCATGGCGATTGCCTTCACGAGGTCCATGCTGACGCCATCCACGGATGACCATGGTTCGGACGAGTCCTCCCTGCAGAACACGACCATCCTCTGACCTCCGCCCCTGCGACCGGACCTGCCCATCCTCTGGACCATGCCCGTGCATGTGAACGGTGCGTCGACCTGCACGATGCGATCCAGTTCACCTATGTCTATGCCGAGTTCCAGGGTGACGGTTGAGACCACGGTCACCTGTTTGGAAGGGTCCTTCAGGTCCTCCTCCGCCCTTCTGCGGAACTCATGGGACACACTGCCGTGGTGGACGTGTATCCAGTCCCCGTTGCCCATGGTCCTCTCAGCAACCTTCCTCAGGGACCTGCCTATGACCTCTGCGTCGTACCTGCTGTTGACGAAGACGATGCATTTGCCACCACGTACCTCCTCGAGGAGGTTTCTGTAGAATCCCGTTATAGCGCGTTTCCTCTCGGTGTCGTCACCGTCCTCATCGGGGACGGGGAACCCGCGGTAGCGCACGCACACGCTCCTGTCCGATGCCGATGGGTCCCTGATGACGGATGTGCGCCTGCCCGTATCGGAGGATAGCCAGTTGGCTGCGAGCGCCGTGTCGGAGAGTGTGGCGGAGAGGCCGATCCTGCGTGGGTCACATCCGGCCACGACCTCCATCCTGTGCAGGCAGCATTGGAGCTGTGCTCCCCTGTCCGAGTCCACGAACGTATGGACCTCGTCTATTATCACGAACCGGAGGCCGGAGAACAGGTCGCGGATGATGTCCGGGTCGCCGGACACTATGTTCTGAAGGGATTCCGGTGTGATCTGGAGTATGCCCGAGGGGGCATCCAGGAACCTCGCCTTCCTGTTGCGGTCCACATCCCCGTGCCATCCGGTGACGGGGATGCCAGATTCCCTCAGTATCCCGTCCATCCTGTCGAACTGGTCATCGATGAGTGCCTTCAGTGGACCTATGTACAGTGCACCCACGGTATCGGAGGGGTTGTTGTACAGGGATGTTATGACCGGGAACATGGCAGCCTCGGTCTTACCGCTGGAGGTTCCCGCTGAGATGAGTATGTGGTCATCCCCTCTGCGGAAGTAGTCGAATGTGGCCTCCTGTATCGCCCTGAAGCTTCCCCAGCGCCTGCTGTGGACGTATTCCCTGAGGAACCATGGCAGGGATGAGAAGTGGTCGGTCATATCTCCAGGTCCTCGATGATATCGTCATCGGGGTTCTCATCCGCATCGAGTCTGCGTCCGCGGACCATGTCGTGGAAAGTGGTGCCGGGGTTCTGGCGGAGGGTGTCGAGTAGGCTGATCAGGTCCCTGGTGATCTCCCTGGGTGTGATCATGGATGTGGAGATGACGCTGTTCATCACCTCGTTGAGGTAGTCCTCCAGCATGTCGTCGTTGATTCCGGATTCGTAGGAGTACCTCTGCTCGTGAAGGTCCCTGAGCGTCTTCAGGAGGACGTACACCTCCTCGTTGGTGAGCGGTCTGAGGTTTATGACCGGACCGAGGTAGTTGTCGTATCCGTTCTCGTAGCGTCCGGAGACCAGCCTGGACCTGAGTGCCTCGTAGCTGTAGAGCCCCCTGTTCGGATCCTCGATGAACTCGGGGGTTCCGCATACGTACATGGACAGATGGGAGGATTTCCCCTGCATGATGTCGTTAAACATGGTGAGGAGGCGTTCGTAGTTGTTGGACCTGGATGCGCGGTTCTGCAGTTTGTACAGGATGACACCTTCGTCTATGAACACGACAAGTCCCCTGTATCCCATGCGTACCACGAGTTCCGCCCAGAGTTTGATGAAATCGTACCAGTTAGAATCGTCGATGACAGTGTTTATGCCGAGTGTCCTGCGTGCATCGGTCTTCAGTTCGACCTCACCCTTCATCCATCTCAGTGCGGGGCTGTCGTCCACCGATGAGATGTGGTCGGACATGTAGCGTGAGACTACCGACACGAAATCCTGGTAGTGAACCATGCCGGACATGTCCGATGTGATGTCGCGAAGTCTCCTGTCCAGTTCCCTTGATCCGATGTCCCCAGGCTCCATGCCCGATTCATCGGCCATGGCTATACGCACCTGGGATATCCAGTTCTGGAGGAGCGGTTCGGTTGCACCTCCGTCGGGACGGCTCTTCACGGCCATGTTCCTGACCAGTTCCCTGTATGTGTTGAGGCCCTCCTTCTTGGATCCCGTGAGCCTCCTGTTGATAGCCAGGTCGGCATCCATGACGGCGAACCCGCGGTCCATGGCGTAGTTGCGGACCATCTGGGTCATGAAGCTCTTACCGTTACCGAAGCGTCCCGAGATGAACCTGAACGCACCACCACCTTCGGCGGTGTCCTCCAGGTCATCTACGAATGTCTGTGTCTCCTTCTTCCTGCCGACAGCGATGTATTCCAATCCCCTACGGGGTACAACACCTGAGGAAAGTGCGTTCATGAGAGTCGTGAGTGTCCTCTTTGGTATCTGTGGCGTCATTCGAGCATCCTCCTCAGTTCTTCGATGTAGTCCTCCACAATCTCCCCATCATCTATGACGGTATCGCCGAGCACGTCCATGGCCATGGTGTTGACCGACTCCTCCATGAGTCCCGCAGTGGTCCTGTTGCGTTCCAGGAACGCACGTGTGTCGGCTCCGTCCATAAGCAGGCGTATGTACTCCTTCTGCAGGACCGTGAACCCAGGTCCAGAGGAGGCGAGGTCGTCCACTTCCATGCCGCCGGCTGGCTCAGCATCGTCATCGTCGATGCGCATCATCTCGGTGACCTCATCCAATGCGGATTCCGCATCCTTCACGGCCTCCCTGTCCAGGATGACCTTGATCCTCTCCTTGGGGACCGATGCCTTCTGCCCGGAGGAGAACCATCCTTCGACGGCCTGCTCTATGATGCCCTTGATCGGCATGCCGAACAGGTTCTCGTGCATGATCCTGTTGTTCTTCTTGCCCTTGTGCTTCCTGACTGCACGCACCACGTCCTTCAGCAGATCGGTCAGGTCCGTGCGGAAGTACCTGTTCCTCTGCAGGTCCGGGAATGAGACCTTCATGCTGGTGCGGCGGTCTCCCCAGTACGAGAGGTCTTTGTATGCCTCGTACTCGTGTTCCATGATGAGTCCGAATCCTCTCACTATCCCCTCGGAAATGGATTCGTCCACGGCACGGAGGACCAAACTGGTGATGGCGGCGCAGTCCGAATCGAAATCCGCTCTCAGACTGTCCCTGCTCATGGAGGATGCCTCGAGGAACATGCGCGGGTTCGTGATCGTACCGACATCCCCCCTCAGCATGCTCTGGAACAGCATGCCGTCCAGGATTCCAGAGTGGACCCTGTCCGAATCATACACGGTCACGTCATTGACGAGTATGTAATCCTGATACGTCACGCACAACGGGCTTATCGGGTACACGCCACGTTCGTAGTGCGAGACCATGTCACCCAGGAGGAACACGGTCTGGTCGTGGTCCCTGGACATGTTGATGGTCTCGGTGAGGAACAGCCAAAGGTAACCGCGGTCGGTGTCCAGGTACACGCCGTTGCGGGCCATGTCCCTCCAATGCAGGTAGTACTCTAGCTGCTCCGTGTCCATGAGGGTGTAGCTTGGGCGCATCATGCCGGACGGTATGTACCTGCGCTCACCTCTGGACCCCACATCCCAGTAGCGTTCCACCTCATCCCTGAGGGAGTTGGGCGGGATGTTGGACATGCTGCGGTAGTCGGTGACGATGACGCCCTCGGACAGGGGGGTCGTGGAAAGGGACTCCCCCATCTCCTGGAGCATGCGTTCCCTGTCGGAGACCCTTACGATCTTGACGTTTTCCTGTTCCTTCGGTCCGCGGACATCATCTCCGCGTCCCTTCTGCATGTCCTCGTACGCATCATCCGCTATCTTGCGCATGTTCTTATCGAATTCAGAGGTGGAGCGTATGGAACCGTCCCCTGATTGGAGTCTCTCGCAGTACCTGACCGCACCTTGGAGGAACTTCCTGAAGCGGGTGTTGTCCAGGCTGATGTATGTCACATCGCATCTCCTGTCCTTGCTGTAGGGTATCCCCTCGAACAGGTCGACCGGTTCGCACACACGGTCACCGAAGGTCTCCACGATGCCGTTGCCCGTGGTCATCTTTAGGTTCCTGTCGACTCTGAGCAGTACCAGGTTCAGGAGCCTCTCGAACCTCTCGAGCCTGTCGTCCTTGCGGGTGTAGGAGGGGATGAAGTGTCCGATGAGACGTCCCGCTTCGAAATCGGTTATCTGATCTGGAGGTGATGAGAAGCGATGGCATGCGGCCATCCAGTGCCTGGATTCCCATGGTAGGAGGGACAGAGAGGGTATGGGCAGTCCGTTGAGGAGTGCAACATCCACCATGACCTTGTTCAGGACGTGCTTGTTGTTGATGACGCACCCCCTCATGAGGTCGAGTTCCCTCATGGCCGCAACGGGATCCATGTCGGAGTTCACGATCTCCGTCATCCTGAGCCAGGCGTATCCATCGTCGCCCTTCAGGAGCTCCCCCTCCGAGAGTCTGGATCTCCAGTGGAAGTAGTATCCGCGTTGGACATGGTCCAGGTACACGTAGTCTGGTGACCTGCTCTCGCTGGGTACGTATGTGCATGGGGCCCCCATCTCCCCGGAGAATCTTTCAATGTCGGCGAAGAGCTCGCTCCAGTCCCTCTTGTCCTTCATGTGTGCACCGCATCGTCATTGTGCGTGATGGTATTTGCCTTATCGGACGGGGGATCCGATCGGGTCCGGAGAACGATGTATCCTGTGTCCAGTGGATCCAACCAGGCCGGATCGCGGGCGGATGCCCACACATGGGTGGATCATGGACTCGGATGCGATGCTGAACTCATGTTTAAACATTCTTGGTTCTAATATGAAAGATTGTCCCGAACCCATCCAATTCGTGTTTCCATCTCGGTCATGGGATGGTCCATCCGCAGTTTGCATTCCCGCTCAGTTTCCCATACGCTAATATGCTGGTTCGTACTGGGTTGTCCGAGCCCCATGACTATGGACGAACGTGACAGGAAGAGCGAAGGTGGAAACGGTAGCGGTGACCGCAAGCCGTACAGGAAATCATACGGCAAAGGCAACGGCGACCGTGGTCACAACGGCGGCGGACATGGATCATATGGTGGCAAAGGTGGCTACAAACCCCGCGACAGGGACGGGTCCAACCGCGGATACGGTGGTAAGAAAGGTTTCAAACCCCGTGATGGCGACCGTCCGAGGGAGTCCCGCGAAGGTGGATACAGGCCACATGATGGCGATGGAAGTGACTTCAAACCCCGCGACAGAGATGATGGGGGACGTAGACCCTACGGCGAGAAGAGGGATTTCAAACCCCGCGACGGTGACCGCAGGTCACGTGACGGGGGATACAGGTCCAACGATCGCAGGGATGGCGGAAGGGGACGTGACAACAGGTCCGGGGGCCGCAGGCCCTATGGTGACAGGAAGGAATTCAAACCCCGTGATGGCGACCGTCCGAGGGAATCCCGTGAGGAAGCACCTCAGGCGGTTCCCGAGGAACCGAGGTTCTCCGTTCCGTCGACCCCACAGAGGATACTCTTCAAGGGCGTGGACTGCGAGGTCAACGGCAAGACCGATTTCGCCATGGCACTGTACCTCCACGGTGCGGTCCAGATGAGCGGTGGTTGCGAGAGCAATGCGCTCCGCATGCTCCGTGACATGGGACCGTCCGGTTTCGATGACATGAGGGGGAGGCTGGTCAAACTGTGCTCCCAGGATGCGATGACCTACTACGATTTCCTCTGCATGAACATCAGCAAGGGGTACGACAGGTCCGCCCTCCGTGCCGCAGCAGAGGATGGCGACAACCTGGCGATATACTGTCTGATCCGCCTCGAGGAGGTCGAGGGTGAGGACGAACTGGTGGATGTCTTCGCCAAGGGTGTCGTGGAGAACGAGGACAGGGTCGTCGAGGCCTTGAAACTCCTTGTCAGGAAGAAGGATTCCGAGAAGGCTGCCAGGTACCTGGAGGCCAATGAGGAGAGGAAGAAGCTCAGGCAGTCGATCCGTGGAACGTTCTCCAGGTCCATGAAGGGTGATAAAATATCCATCAGGAGACTGGAGGAACTGTCCGGGACGTTCCCCGAGGCAGGGTTCCTCAGGGGATATGTGGATGCCTACACGGAGGGCGATTCCGAGCAGTACCTCAGGGACGGGATGGATGCCCACCGCGACATAGTCCTGTCCATGGCATCGGAGTTCTGTATAGGCGATACAGCGTTTGGCAAGTTCCTCTCTGCGAAGAGGCTGCAGATGAGCGAGGAGGAGTGGATACCCCGTATGATCGATGCGTTCAGGGCCGGTTCCGAAGAGGCGTTCATGGAACTCCGTCCCGTCCAGAGCAGGAAGGATGTCAAGAGGGCCCTCGCAGCTATCTGTCTCGACAAAGGTGATGTTGAGGGTCTGATCCGTGCATACGATGGGGAGGACACCACATACCTCGATAAGTACTGTGCAGGGGATCCCGACAGGATCGCAGAGGTCGGAAGGCACCTCGGCGGTTTCAAGGAGATCGAATGGCTCAAGAGGGCGTACCGTGACGGTGTCATGGAATGCAGGGACATGCTTGTGGCTATAGCATCCGATGAGACCCGTCACGGCAAGCAGTTGGTCTACGCACTCCATGATGTGGGTGCCGATCTCGATGCGGCGAAACTGTATTTCGCCATGGGTGACGATCCGAAGCTCCCTGCTGTCAAATGGCTCGCCAAGGTCTGCGAGGACGAGGAGGCCAAGGAGTATGTCAGGGAACAGTTCGAGGCCAAGGGGGACCTGGCCACGTATGAGTCCATATTCATCGACGATGGATACAAGCCCAAACATGCCGGTAAGGGCGGCTTCAAGAAGAAGGGTGGATTCAAGAAAGATGGCGGCTACAGGGGCCGCAGATGAAAACAAGACCTCCCCGATCTCGGGGAGGCCCTTTCCAACTTTTTCAATCTAATCTCCGCATACGATGGACCATATGTTTGAATCCATTCAGACAGAGGGGATGCAATCCTGTCCATGGTTGCTGTTCAGAGGGGATAACATGAACAATCTGATGGAATGATTGTGTTTTGCAATGTCTATGATGTAGGCAGAAATCTGTTTTGTTTCATCAGGAACATTATGTTTTTCGTTTGTTTCCACCATTAGGGTAGTTTTATATACAATGGTCGAAAATCTGGTTCCAATCACTAAATGGTGAGGAACATGGGTTCGAGATCTGAAAACGGGACGGTTGTGTTGGCAATCGTGTCGCATCATGTCGTGACCTTTTCTACAATCGGAGAATGCAACGGTCCCCAAGGGGGTTCTCCGAATTGATCGCTGTGTGGGGATGCCAACAGGCGGCTCCACACATCCACGCAATATCGACGACATGTTCACATACGGTTCTCGCTCCCCATGAGTGCCAATCTACTGGATACGGCACGTTCGAAATCGTTTTCAGGATGTGTGAGTGCAACGATAGTTAGCAATGTAGTTGTTTTTTCAGATGGTTTCAATCAGATGACCTCTGAGATATGCATATCAGGAGATGATGCTTTGATACATGAGGGATCCCTGGTTCAACACGGTCATGGGATGTCCTCACCCATCACAGGTGGGTGCATATGGTGAGGAGATCATCGAAGATCCTGTTGGTGGTCTTGGCTGTACTGGCGTGCCTTTGTCTATCAGTGCTCGTGATGCCATCGTCGTCAGCGACATCAGGGGATACCACTGATCCGGGACACATCTCCTGGATACTGGTTTGTTCCCTCCTCGTGTTCATCATGTCGCCTGGAGTCGCCTTCTTCTATGGGGGAATGCTCCGTAAGCAGAGCATGGGTTCCATAATGGCCCAGACTCTCATCGCGATGGGAGTTATGAGCATCAGTTGGATACTCGTAGGTTACACATTGACCTTCGATGGAAGCAATCCTGTCATCGGGGGATTGGGTCATCTTCTGATGAATGGTGTGGTAGAGGATGCCACAGGTGGGGCGATATCCGATATGGAGTTTGCTCTGTTCCAGATGATGTTTTCAATGGTTGCGGGTGCTCTTGTGCTTGGGGCGGCTGCCGAGAGGATACGGTACACAGCGATTGTTTGGTTCCTTGCGATATGGTCTATAGTGATCTATGCACCCATGGCCCATTGGGTATGGGGTGGCGGATGGTTCGATCAGTATCTGGTGGTACTCGATTTCGCTGGAGGTCTTGTAATCCACATCTGTGCGGGAATTACGGGATTGGCTCTAGTGTTGTTCGCTGGTCCCAGAAGAGCTAGTAATCGTGAAAGCAGAGCGCATAATGTTCCTTTGACATTCCTAGGAGCAGCTCTTCTGTGGTTCGGTTGGTTCGGGTTCAATGGAGGTTCCGGCCTGTTGGCCGATGGACAGGCGGTAAGGGTGATGTTCGTATCACAGGTGGCCGCGGTGTTCGCAATGGCCAGTTGGGGTATAGCACAGTACCTTGTTGTGGGCAGGGTCGGTGTATTGGGACTCATAGCCGGTGCTGTTTCCGGATTGGTCGCCATCACACCTGCTGCAGGATATGTCGGAATTCCATCATCCATAGTGATCGGATTGGTCGCGGGCGTCCTATGTTTCTTCTCAGTCAGGGTGATCCGTAACCGCTGTAAGTTGGATGATGCCCTGGATGTCTTCGGTGTCCATGGAATAGGGGGATTATGGGGTTCGATTGCAGTTGGTCTATTCGCCAATCCCTATTACTCTGGTGGGATTGAAAGCGTGTTCTTCGGCGGTAGCATCGATCTGCTCGTGGGACAGATCGTGGCATCTGTTTTCACACTGGTGTACTGTTTCGTGGTTTCATACGGAATAATACTGATCCTATCGAAGTTCATGCGTGTCCGTGTGAACGAAGATGAGGAGATGATCGGACAAGACATAATCGAACATGGAGAAGAATCGTATCTGATGTGATGTCATGAAGATGATTGTAGCAATAGTGAGGCCTGAGAAATGTCGCGAGGTGAAGGATGCACTCCGCGATGCAGGTATCGGCGGGATGACCATAACCCACGTGACCGGACATGGGAAACAAGCGGGGCTCAGATTCACAAACCGTGTTGGGGAATTCATAGTCGATGAGATCGATAAGACGAAGATCGAGATCGTGTTGGAAGATGAATCGGTCTTGGATGACACTATACAGGTCATCATCCGCTCAGCCTACACGGGGCACCATGGTGATGGACGCATATTCGTGTTGCCGGTGGAGAGATCGTACATAATCAGCGATTACAATGGAGAGGAGGGGCCTAATGACGGATGAGGTCCACGAGGAATGCGGTGTGTTCGGAGTCATGACACCTGAATCCTGTGATGTGGCCAGATTGACCTATTACGGACTCCACTCACTGCAACACAGGGGGCAGGAGAGTTGTGGTATCGTGGTGGATAGTGTAGATGGAACCTGGTCCCACAAGGGGATGGGGTTGATCGGAGAAGTGTTCACACGCGAGGTTCTGGATTTGGCACCCAAGGGTCGCATATCTGTCGGTCATGTGAGGTATGGAACCACAGGTGGTTCGAACATCATCAACTGCCAACCGTTGGAGATACGTCACGAGCGCGGGAATTTTTCGATAGTCCATAATGGGAACCTCACGAACACTTGCGGGATGAGGAAATCCCTCGAGAAGACCGGTTCGATCCTACATACTACGAGTGACACGGAGGTGATAGCATATGCCATCATCCGGGAGGCATTGACTGCGGATTCCATGGAAGATGCGGTGAGTAGGGCCATGGAATCCATCAAAGGTGCATATTCCCTCCTGATTATGACTGAGGATAGGATCATATGCGTAAGGGATCCGCATGGTTTCCGTCCATTGATCTATGGGAAGATGTCGGATGGGACTGTGGTCGTTGCCTCGGAGAGTTGTGCTCTGACAACCGTCGGTGCGGAACCTGTAAGGGATCTGGATCCCGGCGAGATCCTCACCATCGGTCCCGATGGTATCGTGTCCAGGAGGGAGCATTGTGGAACCCGTCCCCGTAGGTCCTGTGTGTTCGAGTACATCTACTTCGCACGTACAGATTCTGTCATAGATGGGGTGTCCGTCCATGCGGCACGTATCCGTTCGGGAATCGAACTTGCCCGTTCCTCCCCAGTGGAGGCGGATGTGGTGATAGGTGTTCCCGATGCAGGTACGGATGCTGCGTTGGGTTACAGCAGGGAATCCGGTATACCTTTCGGGATAGGTCTCCTGAAGAGCAGGTATGTGGGTAGGACCTTCATTTCACCGGGTCAGGATGAACGTGTTCGTGGTGTTTGGTTGAAACTGTCCGTGATAAAGGAGACCGTTTCTGGAAAACGTGTCGTCCTGGTCGATGATAGCATAGTCCGTGGGACCACCATGCGTAGAATAGTCAAGCTCCTACGTGAAGCTGGGGCGAAGGAGATCCACATACGTATTTCTGCGCCACCGTTCACGAATCCGTGTTATTATGGTACGGATGTCGGTTCGCGTAAAGGACTCATCGCCTGTGATTACAGTATCCCGGAGATAACACGGATACTCGATGCAGACTCCATTGGATACCTTCCTTTGGAGAAACTGTCCACGTTGGTGGGCTGTGATGAGTACTGCAGTGCATGTTTCGATGCAGAATATCCTCTTCCGATCGATGGGGACATGTCAGCAGATGTATGAAGTCGGTATGCAGGGGATGATACTGCCCCAGATGGCAGGGTAGTAGAACCTATGATCGATCTAGATTAATGAGGGGTCGTGAACTAATCCTCATAAACCCTTTCCATTTTGTTTTCAGTGTATATCCTTCCTTACTATCATAATGAAACGATTGGATGGAAACGATGGTAAACGTAGAAACGAAGAAACAAGCAATCAGGTGCCACAGATGAAAACAGGATTTCCAGATCCCGGGGAGGCTCTTTCCTACGATTTCTACATCGTTCTCCCGGAATCGATTGGTTCCGAACTAGTTCCGAACCATTCAATATAGTGGTTAACATTCAGTTCAGAGGATATTGTTATAATTAATCTAGGCAGAGAAGATGAAGTAACGGAGTTCAAGGAGAGCATATCTCAATTGGACAGGGGGATAAGATCGCTATCTGCCATGTTAACAGACACAATCATGGGACAGTGTATTTCGAAGTGGACGATGAGGGGGGTGGGACGGATACATCCGCCGATGGCCAATCCCGCCTCGGTCAACACGCCCATCAGTGCTCTGGGAAGGCGACCTTCTCAGATGAAGTAGTCGTTCAGAGGATCTGAAATCTCTCCGACCATATGCGATATGAGTGTTTGGATCGATTCGATGAAACCGATCTTCACAGGTCCGAGACCAATGGCAGCCACGATGGAAACGACCATCAACATGGCACACGATACTATGAATGCAACCTTGTGGTATGACGAGCGTCTGTACGTCTTAACGACTCCGCTGTCATCCTTGCCTTCCATCCAGATTTTCGTTGCTTGCTCGACCGTCGGTTCCAGATGCTGTCTCGTCAAACTATCGTTTCAGTGTTTGATGTGGGTACTTAATAATGATTGGATATATAATCCAATAATGGGTTCTTTTTCATGAATGCCTCGATATACTCGGACAAGATGTCATCAGTGGAGGGGGTTAGACATGGCGGCCCCCATGTATATGTCCATCATTCCTCATAATCCGGACAGGAGAGTTCCATCAGGTCCTCGATCATATGGTGCAAGTACTTGGCCTCCAACGAATCGACGGCCTTGTAGTAGACCTCCTTGCCCACGCGTCTGCTCTGGATCAGGCCGTTCGTCTTCATGGAGCGGAGATGGTGGGACACCGCAGGGGACGACATCCCCATGATCGCGGATATGTTGGTGACGCATCCCTCATAATGGCAGAGCAACCAGAATATCCTCATCCTGGTCCCGTCCACCATCTGGGACAGGATCCTGGAGACGTTGTCGAAGCCATCGGTCTCAGATAGGAGCTTCTTGAATGATTCGATGTCGTTTATGTCCCCGTGATCGTGCGGAATCGTGCTGTTGGCCATTATACCCTCCACCAAGCGGGCTGCTCTGATGCGTCATCCTCGACCATCCTCTTGAGCTTTATGAGTTCCCCCGTGGCAGATGCACGAGTCAGGTGCATCGGTCATGTCATGGGGAAACTTTCTGTGGGTCGGGGAGGGGTCCGTTCACCTGCGGTATCTCAGGGCACGTGTGGAGTTCAGCACGGCGACTATCATCACGCCCACATCGGCGATGATGGCAAGCCACATGTTCACGAAACCGACCGCCGATAGTCCGAGGAACAGGAACTTGACCAGAAGGGTCCCGATGATGTTCTCGCGGATGATCCCCATGGTCTTGCGGGAGATGCCCATGGCGGTTGCGACCTTGGTGGGGTCATCGTCCATGATGACGATGTCCGAAGCCTCTATTGCTACATCGGAACCGATTGCCCCCATGGTTATTCCTATATCGGATCTGACGAGGGATGGGGCGTCGTTGATACCGTCCCCGACGAACGCCACCTTGCCATCGGTCTCTTCGAGTATCCTCTCGAGGTGCTCGAGCTTATCTCCCGGCAGGAGCTGGCTGTGGACCTCGTCCAGGCCGATCTCCCCTGCGACCTTACGGGCCACTGCTTCGGAATCCCCGGTCAGCATGACGGTCCTCTTAATCCCTGCCGCCTTCAGGTCCCTTATGGCCTGAGCGGATTGGTCCTTGACGACATCCGAGATGGTGATGCATCCTGCGTACCTGTGGTCGATGGCCACATGGACGGTGGTCCCTGTGGAAGGCCCCTCCTCGAACTGAAGTCCGAGCATCTCCATGAGTCTCCTGTTCCCCACCGCGACGGGTGTGCCGTCCACCTTCGCCATTACGCCTCTGCCTGCGATGTCCTCGATGTCGGTGACCCTTGAACGGTCGATATCGGCTCTATGGGCATGGACCAGGCTTGCTGCTATCGGGTGGGGTGATGATGATTCCGCAATGGTGGCCATCTCGATGAGCTTCTCGCGGGGAACATCGTCGGTGATGACATCGGTGACCTCGAACACCCCCTGGGTCAAGGTGCCGGTCTTGTCGAACACCACCGTCTCCACATCCGATAGCATCTCGAGGTAGTTCGATCCCTTGATGAGGACACCTTCCCTGCTGGCACCACCTAGTCCGGCAAAGAAACCGAGCGGGATGCTCAACACGAGTGCACAGGGCAGCTGATGACCAGGAACGTCAGGGCGCGGTATATCCACTCCTCGTATGTGGTCCCCAGGATCTGGATGTCTGTCAAGAAGTACAACATGGTGGGCACCGCGGACAGCAGCAGTGCGCATACCACCACGAAGGGGGTGTACACCTTGGCGAACCTGGTTATGAACGCCTCGGATTCGGATTTCCTGCTGCTTGCGTTCTCGACCATGTCGAGGATCTTGGAGACCGTGGATTCCCCGAAGGCCTTGCTGGTCCTTATCTTGAGAACCCCGGAAAGGTTGACGCAACCGCTGAGGACCTCGTCTCCGGCTATGACGTCGCGGGGGATGCTCTCGCCAGTGAGTGCGGATGTGTTGAGAGAGGACGATCCTTCGATTACGGTCCCATCGATGGGGATCCTGTCGCCGGGTCTGACGATTATGATGCTGCCGATTCCGACCTCATCCGGATCGACCTCGACCAGTTCTCCGTCCTCCTCGATGTAGGCTGTATCGGGGCGGATCTCCAGCAGCTTGGATATGCTCGTTCTGCTGCTGTCGACGGCGATGGACTGGAAGAGCTCCCCGACCTGATAGAATATCATGACGGCAACCGCTTCGTCGTAATCTCCTGTGTACGTGACACCGAGCGCCATGGCCCCTATGGTGGCGATCGCCATCAGGAAATTCTCGTCAAGCGCCTGTCCATTGGCTATGCCCTTGGCAGCCTTTCTCAGGACATCGTATCCGATTATCAGATAGGGGACCAGGTAGCAGACGAACAGGACGTACTTCTCGATGGATCCATCGACCGGCAGGAGATCGAATGCCGAACATATTGCGAGAAATATCGTCAGGATGGATGCTATGACGATCTTTTTCAGCATCCTCTTCTGCTTCTTCCTGAGTTGGACCACGTCTAATCCCGCCGGAAACGTTTCTTTCAGAATTCGATCTCACAATCGCTTTCGATCTTCCTGCAGTTCTTGAGGACCTGCTTCATGACCTCGTCGACATCTGCGCCGTCATCGAATTCGACGGTCATCTTCTGGAGTACGTAGTTCACGGATGCATCTCTAACGCCATCCGTCTTCTTTGTGGCTTCCTCCATCTTCGCAGCGCAGTTCGCACAGTCGACTTCGATCTTGTAGGTCTTCTTCATAGGATTCACCTGTTGTTCAATTGAACAATTAAGCATTTATTTAATCATTATGTTCGACATGATATGGACGCTTAAGGGCGTTGTATCCTACAGAAGAGGGGTGTGCATTCGTGCTGGAATCCCTGATTACAGAGCAATCGTGGGAATATGTTCGAAGAAACCGTATCCGAACGATTCTTGCAGTGGATGTTCATCGATCAGATGGATATCGTTTCGTTCAGTGATGAATCGAAGGATGGGGCGCAAAGGGCATTCCTGTGATGCAGTTCGGTATGTAGTCGCGTCCGAGTTTATGGCGACGCCCTGTAGAATGCAAGGAATTCTGAATAATTGAATTATGAGAAACGAAACTGCCGAAGAATCACAAAATTCGGAAATTGGATAGGAGAAGAGATGAGTGCAGCCGCCGGGATTCGAACCCGGGCAATGAGCTTGGAAGGCTCAGATCCTAACCAACTAGATCACAGCTGCCTAAAACCCCTTATCCTTCACTATTATTTAATTGTTTCTATTAATTAAAATTCCTTATTTGCCGATCCAGGCATTTTATGCACGATTCCGTGATGGATCGACATCTCATCCAATCATACAGGTTAACTACACAACCGCCGATACCTCATCATGGTGTTCGATGAGCCGGTTTTCCAGAACCCCGGGGAGCTCCGCCTGTGGAAGCGTATCAACAGGAAGGGACTCATGGGTACCCTATTGTCTCTGCGTGGAGGAGACGAGGCCATCCTGGAAGAGATCCTATCTGGAGATGGCGGGCTGCATCCCGCGATACTCACCGCGCTCATGGACCGTGTACGCTACATGGAGGGCAAGCCCCTCAAGGAGACACTGGCGAAACTCGCGCAGAGGTCTCGCATACTGGATTGCATGCCTTCCGTACACGCATCCCGCATGATGCTGGATGCAGGAGACACGACGTCCGCCGCCGAACTGCTGTCCCTGTCATCACGTTCCCAGGAGGTCCGTACCCGCATGCTCATGGCGGCCGAGATATACCTGGCCGAGGGGGACAACGGCAACGCGTTCGTTTCCGCTCAAGATGTTGTGGGGACCGATCCATCCTGTGACAGGGCCTACAGGATTCTCATGGAGCTCGATCCGGAGGGCGACTGGGGTCTGAGGCGTGACATATACGCGGTTTTCGAAGGGAGGGAGCCTACATTCGACCACGATCCCGGTCGTCTGCAGGACCTCTACACCATCTACTATGAATGGTTTAGGGGGAACAAGGATTCAGCCACGGACAGTCTGGTCCGTTCCCCGTACTACATCGATGGGGACCCCGACTTCATGCTGGCATCCGCCAGGATGTCCATGGACGAGGGCGATTGGCGCTCCGCCCGTATGATGTACGACAAGCTCCTCTCCGATGATGCCCCATCACATCTCATCTGCGAAGCGGTCGAGGCATATGCCGCAGGTGGCGACCACAACGGTGCATTGGATCTCCTGGTCCGTGCGGATCGGAGTTCCCCGAGGGTCATGGACCTGTACATCCGCATACAGGCGGACAAGGGTGATGTCTCGGACATGATGGACTCCATACGCGTCCGTCTCGGTTCGGAATCATCCGTTCTGGGGAACTACCTGCTGGTGATGGACTTCCTCATCGACCGCGGGATGTACGCCGAGGCCGGTTCGGTCCTGGAGATGATGGACCAGGACTCCATCCATCATCCAGAGGTTCTGGTCAGGTCTTCCATACTATCCATGAGGACCGGGAACGACCGTCAGGCGCTGTCATCCGCCAAGGAGGCGGTCCGTAGGGACCAGAACAATCTGGATGCCCGTACCCAGAGGGCCCGTATGCTCCACAGGACGGGGGAGGTCGACTATGCACGGAAGGAATGCATCGCCATACTCTCCAGGGACCCAAACCACATGGGCGCCCTCGTTCTGTCAAGGGACATCTCCCTGTCCTCCGCCAGATGGTCTGATGCAGTTTCCGTCTGCGAGAGGATCCTCTCTAACGATCCCGGTGACACCGTGACGAGGGTGGCTTTCGCACGTGCCAAGGGGTCCTTGGGTGATGTGGATGATGCCATGGACACGTTGGTCGCATTGACGGGAGTCGAACTCGATCCCAGGGAGGCGGAGGAGGTCGTCGGACTGATGGTCGACTACGGAAGATACGGGGATGCCATCGCATCCTGTATCAAGCTGGAGCAGAAACAACCGAATTCATCCAAGCTCAGACGTCTCAGGGGTAATGCAGAGTACCATCGTGGAGAGTTCCTGAAGGCATCGGTAGCATATTCCGAATCACTGAGGATCAATCCCGCGGACCCGTGGACCTGGCATTCCAAGGGTATGGCGGATGAGGCCCGTGGGGATATGGATTCCGCCGAAGCATCATTCGAACGTTCGGTTTCATTGGATCCCTACAATCCTCGTTTCTGGGATTCCAAGGGAAGTGCACAGGAATCACGCGGGGACCAGGTGGGTGCTCTGCAATCATTCAGGCGTTCATACGAACTCGATCCCACGTCGATCTACCCGTTGATCCACATGGCCGGCATCTTCCGTGACAGGGGACACGGTCAGGATGCACTCCGTTGTGTGGACCAGGCCATATCCCGGTCCCGTTCACGTGATCTGGACATCATGAAGATGAGTATCCTGGCGGACATGGGACGCCATACCGATGCGGTTTCATATGGACTCTCCGTGTTGGAGAAGGGACCTGATACGGAGGTGTCCATAATGATCGCCACGTTCCAGATGGATGTCCTGAACGATCCGAGGTCAGCCGTCATAACCCTCGACCGTGCATTGGTGTCCGACCCGGATTCGGATGCCATAAACACCCTCCGTGCGGAGGCCGTTGTCCGTTCCGAGGGTTCGCTGGAGGACATCGTCTCATCACCTGGGTTCGATGTATCGGATGCCATGGGTATCGATGAGCAGGTCCCCGATCAAGACACCGCTGCGGAAGCTGTTCCCGAGGAGGATCCGGATTCCCTGTTCGAGATGTCCGTGTCACTCCTGTCCGCAGGGGATGTGAGGGGTGCGATGAGGATGGCGGAACGTGCACTGTCATACGATCCAGGTAATCCCGATTACATGTGCGTCAAGGCACGTGCCGTCCTGGCGACCGGTGACCGCGAGGGTGCCACCATGATAGTCATCGAGGGGCTCACCGATCATCCGGACCATGCGGACCTCCATCATCTGCTCGGTTCCCTCAGGGTCTCCGCAGGGGACTACGGTGGGGCATTGTCCGAACTGGATAGTGCCATCAATCACGGTGTAGACGGTTCCGATGTGTACTCCGAGAGGGGTGACGTCCATGAGAGGTTGGGTAACCTGGACCGTGCCATCGGCGACTATGAGATAGCCGTCGCGAAGGATCCCGGCAGGGTGGACCTCATGGAGAAACTCGCCCGCATGTTGCTCTCCAGTGGCAACACGGTCTCTGCTGAGGCCTATATCTCCAGGGTGCTGGCCGAGGATCCCTACCGTGTGTCCGCCATCGTACTCAGAGCCGAGTTATTCGAATCCAAGGGGGATCCGGAAGGAGTCCTTGCATCATTGGAACTTTTCAAGGAATGCCCCAACCCCGGTGCCGACAACACAGTCCGCATGGTCAAGATGCTGGAATCCATGGGTCACGAGGAGGAGGCCAGGGAGCTGATGGGCAACCGTCACGGTAGCGGTCCGGATGAGAAGACCATCAGGCGTTATGCTGAGAGGGCCCTGCGCAGGGCGTTCGCCACTAGGACCGATCCTTGCGATCCAGACATGCTGTCTGCATTGGGTATGGATCATGTCATGGTACGCAAGGTGTCGGATTACATCGGCACGTACCCCGATTACGGTCGCATATCCCCGGGAAGCGACGAGTTCGAGTACATGGAGGTCAAATCCCGCGATGTGATCATGAAGTGCAGGTGGACCGACCTGGAGAACGAATCGCGCATCCCCCTGGACAAGGTCTTTGTCACAGGCGGTTTCAGCGATGTGGAGGATGCCCGCATGCTGGTCGCATACGTATTCAAGGTGATGCACATGGATGTGGGTCGCAGGTCCGATCCGAAACTCACCCAGATGTCCATGCGCTTGCCGAAGGGCATGACCGTCTACGAGATAATGGAAGAGTGCGGCGTCGGGGTCTACGAGGCCCGCGTGATCGCCGCACAGATAGTTTGAGAAATCAGTAGTCGCGCATCTCGGACTTCATGAACTCCCTTAGGAGGCATGTCGCGTAGTTGCCCTTGGGGAGTGAGAATCTGAGGGTGTACAGGTCATCGGCGATGTCGCATTTGAGGTCCTTGACGGGACAGAGGATCTCCCTCCTGCCTCCCTTGGAACTGCACCTCGGGAGTTCGGGAATGACGAAGTCCTGCTGTTCTATAGCCTGTTCCTCCACGACCTTCCTCTCGATCTCACCCATCTCCCCGTCTGCGAGTTCACCGTCGGAACCGTAGAGCGCGATCGTGACGAACGCCCTGCCCGCACGGACCTGCCTTGTGACGAGGTCTATGTTCTGGGCGGTGGTCTTTATGGGGTTCTCGTGCTGGGGTATCCTGTTGGCATCGAGGGGGATGACTATGTCTCCCTCCACAGGCATGTTGAGCGGGAGTCCCGCATCCATCCTCCTGCTGAGCATCTCGTTGAAGAGGTACGACTGGTAGGCGTGGACGAACATCATCTGCAGGTTGTTGGGGAGGATCGCGATGGCACCCACCCAATCGTCGGGGTTGTCTGCCAGCACTCCTGCCATCATCTTCTCGAATGACATGTTCTCGGGAATCCCGTTCATCACGGGTGCCCAGTCCGTGCATCCCTCGAGCTCCTTCCTCTTGGAGCTGAGTTCGGTGTCCTCCTCGGGTGTGGTGAACGATATGTACGTCCTGACCGCCCCTTCGATGTCCCCGCGGACCAGCCTCTCACCGACGAGGTGGGTCACGGGTCTGACGACTCCGAACCTCTGCACGCCGAAGTAGTTGGGGAATCCCCCAGCCTTCCTGATGATCGACTGGTTCTCGGCCACGATGTCCTTGACCTCGGACATCGGCGCGGGCATGTCCCTGACGGTGACCTCGAACGAGTTCCCTATGAGGTCTCCTATCTGGATCGCCCTGCTGCCCCTGTAGGGGTTGGTGATCTCGACATCCTTGAGGTCTATCTTCTGGAGCTGTTCCGGTGGACCGTAGAACGACATCAGCTGCGTGGTCACCGCACGCTTGTCCTTGGTACCGGCGAAGCCGATCCTGTCCCTGGACACGCCCATGCTGCGTGACATGAGCCTGACGAGCCTGTTGGTCTCCCAGTTGCGACTGGTGATGGTCGCGATCGTGTAATCGCCGTTGGCCTTCTCCCTCGGAGGGTCGGATATCTCCCTGACCACGAAGTCCTCGGGGATTGTCTTGAGGTGACCTCCGGTGCCGTCGGTGTCGCAAAGGTAGTTGCGCATGCCGATGCCGGCTTCGGCGGTCGTGCATTTCCTGTACAAGGGATTCACGCTTTGATTCCGGAGAAGTAATCCGCAACTGTCTCGGACGCCTTCTGCAGTGCAGCGACCGCATCCCCGCTTTTGACCTGTATGTAGAGGGTCTTGTCCATGAGTTCGGGGTGCTTGTCGACGTACCTGACGAGTTCGACGTTGTCATCATCGTTGAGAGCCCTCATGAGGGGGGTGATGAGAGTCAGGTTTGCGTCTTTGAACCCGATTGTGACGGAGTTATCGGTCTTCTCGAGAAGATAGGTCTGCATGGTTCGGCCTATGGTGTCTTTATAATAAAGGTTTCGCGGGTGCGATTGGGGCGCACGCGGGACGGGGATCACTCGTCGGATATGCCGTCGGAATCATGGACCTGCATGTTGTACATGTCCAGTATCTCGTTGGATGTGGTGCACTGCTCAGGGGTCTTGTCGTCCCTGACCCTTCCGGTGAACCTGGGGAACCTGAGGCCCAGCCCGGTACCCTCCTCGAGCACGTCCCTGGCCACGGTGTGGGTGGGGCTCTGGGTGATCTCCGCGGCCACGACCTCCAGCACGACCTCCGGGTCGAACCACACGTCCGGTTCCATGCCGGTCTCCACGGAGCGGGGTTTGGTCGAGGTCAGTGTGCCGTTGAGCAGTTCGGGCATGGAGTCCAGGAAGGCATCGTCGAACCCGGTACCGAGCTTGCACACGGTCTGGAACATGCCGGTCTCCTGGTCGAACGCGGCCATGAGTAGCGCACCGTACTTCCCCGCCCTCTTGCCCATGCCGTAGAACGCACCGACCACTGCCAGGTCGAAGGAGTCCGTGAGCGCCTGCTGGTAGTCCTTCTTGTACTTGATCCACAGGAAACCTCTGGATCCAGCGCGGTATACGGATTCCTGGGCCACGGACTTGGCCATTATTCCCTCGCATCTCGCGGCCAGGGCGTTGGAGAAGAACTCCTCACCTTCCTCGGTGCTCTCCACGACCTTCATCGTGGTCATCTGCAGCATCTCCCCGAGCGCGAACGTCGATTCGAGTTCTGCTCTGCGTTCGAGGTAGGGCCTGGCGGTCATGTCCTCGCCATCGCGGTAGAGTATGTCGAACATGAACATCCTGACCGGGATCGATTTGACCGCCTGTTCCATCCCGTGCTTCTTCCTCCTGTGGGTGACCACTTGGAACGGGAGCATGAAACCGGTTTCCGGTTCCACAGCCACGCATTCGCCTTCGACGATGGCCTCCTCGAATTTGCATTTGGATGCCAGTGCGTAGGCGACGTCCGGGAAGTTGGATGTGAGGTCCTCCAATCTGCGGGAGTACAGGGTGACCTTGTCGCCCTTGATGTGGGCCTGGAGCCTGATGCCGTCGTACTTGTACTCCATCGCACAGGTCCCGCCCAGCTTCTCCACCACCTCGCCTATGGACGGCAGCCTCTCCCCGAGCATGACCTTGACGGGGTTCCCGACCTGGACGCCGATTCCCGCCACCGCATCCATCCCCCCTGTGGCGATGGTCTCGGCCACGAGTCCGATGTCGCATGTGACGTTGAACGCCCTCTCCACCACGGGACGGTCCTCCTTGGTGGCGAAAGCCTCGGCCAGTGCATCCAGTATTGTCATGTCCCCCGCACCGACCCTCATTCTGCCGGTGACTATCCTGCAGAGGTATCTGGCACCTACAGGGGACGAGTCCCTGAGGAGGGAGACCAGGTCATCGATCTTGCCGGTCTGGGACTTCTTCCCATCAGTGTTCTCGATGCTCACGAGCCCCGCGACGACATCCCCGACCGTGAGTTGCTTCTCATCATCGGCATCATCGCCGAACGAGAACAGGCTCGCCTGTTTGACCTTCTTCGCTCCGGTGTCCGAGGGCTTCCCGCCGATGAACATCTCGGCCACCGCACCGGGATCACCGGTCTTGAGCCACTGCTCCTCCGCTTCCGACTCGGAGTATCCAGATGCCTTGGCTATTGCCTTCAGGACCAGCTTGTCCGACATGCCCAGGACCTGCGGGTGGAAGTCCGGATGAAGTTTGCCCTGGCACAGGTACACGATGTCCCTCAGCTCGTCCTTGTCCACATCCCTGAAGAAATCAGCCAGGATGGTGGTCATCTCGAGGCGGCTGCTGGTCGATTCCAGTCTGTCGAACGTGTCCGCGAGGTCGGAGTAGAGCATGGGACTCCGTATGCGCATTACCTATAAAGCTGGTTAGAAGGCGTCGAGATTCGTCTGGTCGCGCCTGTTCAAGGTGGACGATCCGCGGCTGAGGTCGTCGTTGAGTTTCTCGAGACGGGCCCTCATGGCCTCCTCCTTCTGCTTGCTGGTCCTCTCGAAGATCTCGTCCACGGTCCCCTTGGCGATCAGGACGTACACCTCTCCATCGTTCTTCCTGCCGGTACGGCCGCGTCTCTGGATGGTGCGTATCTCGGACGGGACCGGTTCGTAGAAGATCACGGCATCGGTGCTGGAGACATCCAGTCCCTCCTCCCCGACGGATGTGGAGACGACCACGTTGACATCCCCGTTGCGGAACCGTTCGAGAAGTCCGATCTGCTCCTTCTGCTTCAGTCCACCGTTGGACTGACCTATGAGCTTCCCCACCACTGCACCGGGGATGGTGGACAGCTTCTCCGTCAGGAGCTCGCAGGTGTCCCTGTACTGCGTGAACACGATGACCTTCGATCCCGGGCGGTTGTTCACCGTCCTGCTCACCAGGGACATCACACGGGAGATCTTCGGATGCTCGACGTTGGTCCTGTCGACGATTCCCCTGATCCCGGAGTACTCGTCACGGTTGGTCAGCTCCTTGGCACCCTTTCCACCCTTCTCCGCCGATGCCTCTGTCTCCAGTTTGGAGAGGTAGTTCCTCAGGGCGCTCATCCCCTGTGTTTCTGCCAGGTTGATCGCATGGAGCAGCTTGATGCACATGGATTGGAGTGTGAGTCCCCTGAACACGATGGCGGTCTTCTCCCCGCGGGCCAGTCTCCTCTGGAGGTTCTCACCGACCACCAGCAGGTGCTTGGTGGATGCCGGCCAGTTGCCGTTCATCAGGTGCAGGCTCACCATCTCCGAGATGTAATGGTCCAGCATGGATCTCAGCAACGCTATCGTGTCCGAGAGGTCCTGTGGCATGTTGACCTCGACCCTGTTCACGAAGGTGTCATGGACATAGGGTGACACATCCGGGTCGTAATCCGAACGGATGTCTATGCGCCTGAAACCGAGGTTCATGCACACCTCCTCTATCTTCCCCGCATCGCTTCCGGGGGATGCGGTCATACCGACGGAGCGGGTGTTCTTCTCCTTGAAGCGTGCGACACGGACGTAAGCGTAGTTCCCCGTTCCCCTATGGGCCTCATCGTAGATGATCAGCGAGAATCCGCTCAGGTCGTACCTGCCGGCTTCCAGGTCGTTGGCCACGGACTGGGGTGTGGATATGACCACATCGCAGGTGGACATCAGTTCCGCCCTGCGTTCCGGCTTCATGTTACCGGTCATCACGCCGATGTCGGCATCCACCAGGAGGTTGGAGAACTCCTCGAAGTGCTGTTCCACCAGGGGTTTGGTCGGAGCCATGAGGAGTATCCTGCCCTTGGATAGGAAATCGGCTGTAACGTTGACAGCAACGATCGTCTTCCCCAGTCCGGTCGGTAGGATGAGAAGGGTGTTGGAGGTGACGCAACCGCGGGCCATGGAGACCTGGTACATGCGTTCCTCCACCTTTCCGGGGACGATGCGGGGATGGACGATGTAGTTCATCGGTCCTCGATTGCCCGTTTTTTAGATAACGGTTGTGGATTCCATGTTCCCCCTGGGCCCCCCGAGAATCCGATACGGGAGGTCCTACGGCCCTGCATCATGAATTGTTTCCATGCATGGAGTGTATATAATGCTCCCAACGGGGTGGGTGAAAGTGGGTGCCATCCACAATGTGTTGGTTATATAATCCAACTAATCATGACATATGCATATGGTGGAGTACAATCTGACCGGTAGGGAGATGGCCCTGGTGGTCATCGACATGCAGAAGCGTTACAGGATCGATTCGGTCACACAGGACCAGATGGATTGCTACATCGGCAGGATAAACGCACTGGCCTCCGATTTCAGGGACCATGGCCGTCCTGTCGTCTTCGTACGCTTCATAGGTGGGGAGGAATGCCACCCGTACACCGGTGAGGGTAACGGGGAGGATTTCATGGAAGGTCTGGATGTCAGGGACACGGACATCATCGTCGACAAGGGATACATGAACGGGTACCGTGACACCCTCCTCGCGGAGGTCCTCCACGACCGCGGTTGTGACTGCATTCTCCTGGCGGGAACGGTCACACAGTACTGCGTCATGTCGACGTACTTCGCATCGTTCGACCATGGTCTGAGTCCGTATCTTGCGAAGGGATGCTGCATATCCACCAAGGAGGAGTGCAACGAGGCCGCATGGAAGGTGTGCAAGGCGCTGACATCCGAGAGGGTGAAGCTGTATCTGGAGAAAGGGGAATGAGGTTTCGGGGGCAAAGCCCCCGTTGATCAGGTGTTTAGTGGCAACCGCCGCCGCAGGAGGAGCAGCCGTCGAAGTTGGGGTTGCGGATGGTGAGTCCGGTACCGAAGTTGGGGTCATCGATGAACTCGATGACGCACTCGTCGAGGGCCTCCTTGGTCTCGTCGTCGTAGTACATCTCGAATCCGTTGGCGGTGGTGTCGACGATTTCTCCCTCGGCTCCCTTCTCCTGGAAGGACATTCCGAACTGGGGTCCGGAGCATGCGAATCCGGAGAGGTAGATCTTGATTCCGAAACCGACCTTCTGGTTCTTCTCGAGGAGGTCGTTGATGAACTTCTCTGCATCAGGTGTGATCTGTACCATTGTAATCGCCTCGAAATCCATGAATCCATATTTAAATATCGTTAGGTCGTCCCCATGGACTGCAGTTCCGTTAACACATGCATGATGTCTGTGTGACCGTTTTCACTGCTCCAATCCCACGTCGAACATCTCCGCGTACTTCCTGAACGCATACGACTGCGCACGTGTCATGCTCATGTAGCACCCTATCATGATTGCCTCCAGAATCTCGTCCTTAGTCGCACCCGCATCGACGGCATGCCTCATCTGCACGTTGATGCAGTACTCCCCTCCGGCAGCGGAAGCCGCCGAGATGGCGCACAGGTAGCGGGTCTTCTTGTCCAGGTCACCGTCACCCTCGAGGACGGCCTTCCCCATGTTCGATGCGGGGATGAACATGTCGGGGCGGGTGCTCAGCACCTGGTTCACGACCGGTATGAACCCATACTCCCTCTTGATGGCTGCAAGTATCTTGTCCGTTATCTCCCTCTGTTCGGGTTTCTCTTCCATGGGACTGTATAGGAGTCCAGGTAGAAAACGGGTAACAGTTACCGCACTCTGCCCCGCTTATCACCACCTGTCGTCGTGGTCGTTTCCAGCGTTGAACGCGGGAATGATCTGAATGAACAGGAACGAGAACTTGACACGCATATTCTCCGAGGCGGGGGCTGTGCACGGGTACGATGATGTGAAGGCCGACTTCACCCCCTTCAGGGACTTCAAGGTCAAATGGATGAGGTCCTACAAGTGGATCAACTTCGATGTGAGCGACTACATGATGGAGGCGGACGAGAGGATACTGTCATCCGTTGCGGACACCCTCTATAGGAAGATCCGCAACCTGGATGGGAGTTACTACTCCAAGGAGGTCTGCGACTGGCTGACATCGGATGGGTTCGTGGAGATGAACCAGGACAAGTACGTCCGTCGCTGCAGGGGGTTCAGCCTCTCACCCAAGGGGAGGAACCACGACCTGTCCGAATCCTATGCCAGGTTGGTCGACCAGGGATTGGTGGAGGAGGATCCCATGATACGCCTGGGTTGGTTGCCCTCCTGCAGGAGCAGGAGCGTCGGTCACTCCAGCGTGCTGATGAAGGTCGTGTCGATATACGACAACCTGGACGCATCCTCGATATCGGATGACCTGATGGACTACTGTCTGTTCTCCCAGCTTTGCCATGTGGGTATGGGGTTCAACCGTACAGGGAAGCAGAGGAACGCGGAGTACGATGCGGCGTTGAACATGCATCCTAACCGCGATGCGATGGAGGAGGAACTGATGAGGCTCTGTCTGAGTGTGGGCTGAGGGGATCCAAGCGCCTGGGTGGAGAAGTTGTCCCCCAGGCGCTAACACGTCCTTTCATGGTAACCACGATGACGCGGATCTCGGGACACTGACTTACGCCGGGGGTATGTGTCGGACCCAACGTTGTCCTCCGGTCACAGCCACGACGACACGTCGGAAGCTCCCGCAGGGGCCCCAAATGAATGGGAAATGGGCCACTGTAGACCGCTCCGTGCACATGGCGTTCATGAATCGCGCCCCTTCGCCGGCTCGGTCAGGTGACGATTGCAGATGTGTCTAATAATTGTTGGCCACATGGGTTCCAGGTTCGGGTTTACCGGATATCAATACATGAACAGTATCATATCTTCGCGTAAGACCGGTAGAAAGCACTTGTACGTCAATGACGGGTTGTTATCTTCGTTTGAAGAGTAAGTTGTTAGCAATTGTTATGTAAAATTATTCAAAATTTTTTACATATTAACATTGTTATGTAAAAAAATCCGATTTTTTACATGTCCTTTTTCAGACAACATGTGTAAAGACAGGACATGATGGCAATGAAGGTCCTCCCTTCGGTAATCCATTCGGTGACCATTGGATGTTGTCGGCAGTCGCGTTCATCCGATACGTCATCTGACGGATTAAACAGGGGTATGGAGATTATGTACGACAAAAACTACGTTGATTAACGTAATTTTACTGATTCAGTAATTTTTTCAAGGCAAATTCTACGAAATTCGTAGAATTGTTATTGACATTCAGAAAATCGCTACGAAATCAGCACAAGCTTTATCAAATGTGAACAGTTACCGCCGGCTATGAAAGGACTCTTGAACCCTACTTCCGTCGCCATCATCGGTGCATCCAATGATGAGACAAAACTGGGCGGAATGCTCGTCAAGAACATGATCAACGCTGGATTCAAAGGACCCATCTACCCCATCAACCCCAAGGCAGATGAGATCCAGGGACTGAAGGCATACAAGTCTGTCACCGAGATCGGTGCACCTGTGGACCTCGCAGTCATCGCAGTCAAGGCACCTCTCGTCATCTCCGAGATGGCGAACCTCAAGGCAGCCGGAATCAAGTACGCATCCATTCTCACCGCAGGATTCAAGGAGGACAGCCCCGAGGGAGCAGAGCTCGAGAAGCAGCTCGTCGCAGCCGCAAAGGAGAACGACGTCCAGTTCCTCGGACCCAACTGCTTCGGTAACATGAATCCCGGAATCGGAGTCAACGCTACCTTCGCACACCTCCTCCCCAAGGCAGGAAACATCACCATCTTCTCCCAGTCCGGAGCCGTCGGTTCCTCCATCATCGACTGGGCATACCACAACGGAATCGGAATCGCCAACTTCATCACATTCGGAAACAAGGCATGCGTCGATGAGGCACAGCTCCTCCACGATGTCTCCGAGGATGAGAACACCAAGGTCGTCGGAATGTACCTCGAGGGTATCACCGATGGAAAGGCCTTCGTGAAGGCAGTCGAGGAGATGCCTATCAAGAAGCCCATCGTGGTCTTCAAGTCCGGAAGGACCCAGGCAGGATCCGCAGCTGCATCCTCCCACACCGGTTCCCTAGCTGGATCCGATGCCGTCAACAACGTCATCTTCAAGAAGCTCAACATCCACAGGGCACTCGACCTCGATGAGATGTTCGACGCACTGAGTGTCTTCTCCTCCTGCAAGCCCATGGAGAAGGACGGAATCGCAATCATCACCAATGCAGGTGGACTCGGAGTCATGTCCGCAGATGCGGCATTCGACGCACCCGGAATCGGAGCGGTCAAGTTCTCCCAGGAGACCCTCGATGAGATCAAGAGGAGGGTCCCCACAGTCGCAGGACTCACCAACCCCATCGATGTCCGTGGAGACGCCAAGCCCGAGTACTTCAAGGAGACCATCGACACCGTCGTCAAGGACCCCAACGTGGGTGGACTCGTCGTCATGGGATCTCCCCTCGACACCGCAGACCTCGAGGCAGTCGCCGAGAGTCTCGTCGAGATCAAGGACAGCCTCCCCGTGCCCATGGTCGTCTGTTTCGCAGGCGGTCACAAGTGCGAGCGCGCCAACCAGATCCTCAAGGCAGGAAACATCCCCTGCTACCCCACACCCGACAGGGCCGTCCGTGCACTGTCCATCCTGAGGAAGTACACCGTCAACGGTGCCAAGCCCCAGGATGCCATGGCATTCCCCGCAGTCTCCGCAGGAAGGTCCGTCTCCGAGAAGGTCATCCAGAAGGCCAAGTCCGAGGGAAGGGACTCCCTGACCGAGGCAGAGGGTAAGGAGATCTTCGCAGCATACGGAATCCCCACCCCCGGTGAGGCATCCGTCACCAGCGCAGACGACGCCGTCAAGGAGTGCGACAGGATCGGATACCCCGTGGTCATGAAGATCATCTCCCCCGACATCAAGCACAAGACCGATGTGGGCGGAGTCGTCGTCGGTGTCAAGGATGCCGAGGCAGCAAGGGCAGCTTACAACAAGATCATGGATTCCTGTACCAAGGCATGCCCCGACGCAAGGATCGACGGAGTCTCCATCCAGCAGATGGTCTCCGGTCAGGAGGTCATCCTGTCCATGATCCGCGATGTTCAGTTCGGACCCGTCGTCTCCTTCGGACTCGGAGGAATCTACGTCGAGATCCTCAGGGAGATCTCCCAGGCTCACGTCCCCATGTCCGAGCAGCAGCTCGACGAGATGATCACCAGCACCAAGGCATACAAGCTCATGTCCGGTGCAAGGGGACTTCCCGAGGCAGATGTCGACGCCATGAAGGACACCATCAAGAGGATCATCATGGTCGCCGTCGAGAACCCCGAGATCCACGAGCTCGAGATCAACCCCGTCATCGTTGGCCTCAAGGGCAAGGGATGCTGGGCTGTCGACGCTCTCTGTACACTCGTCAAGGAGTGAACCTAAACTTCAATGGAGGGGGCAACCCCTCCACAATACTCTCTTACAGTTTTTCACGGATTCGAATTATAGTCGGAGTGGCCGTTGCAATGGTCAAGTCGATATGGGTGCTGGCATCTACCAACAGGACGATTTCGAGACCGTATTCAACCTTCGGTGTCCGAGGACCAAGTGTTTGTGGAATTGGAGATCGCCGTAGACATCATCCACGATGACATGGCCGGGAGCACTGTGGAAGTGGACGTTTGTGTAGGCAGGTCCGTCAGAATTCCGGCCCGTCCCTCTCGTTTTCCAACAGGTCGATGAATGCGGCCACGAATAGTGGGTAGTGTTCCACTTCATCATCATCCATGTGTATGTTGCCGTTTTCGAACATGATCCTGCGGTCGACATGGAACATTTTGTTGACCTTGGAGATCGAAGGGGATGAACGTGTCTTGCCGGATTTCACCTCAACTACTGCGGATTCTCCCTTCATATCCAATACGAAGTCCAACTCCATCTGGTTCGGTCCACTGGATTTACGATAGAAACGTGGTTTGTATCCGCATTTGGTTATGCACTCTGCAACTGCATTCTCCATCAGTGCACCCATGTTGAATCTCATGTCATCGTTGAAGATCGCCATGGCGGCGCTGTTCCCCATCATCCTTGTCAATATGCCAGTGTCCGACATGTACACCTTGAATGAATTATCTATACGTTTGAACGGGAGTTCAGGGGATTCAATGGCATAGCAGAAGTTCCCGTATCCCGCACCCTCGATCCATAGCAGATTCTCGAAGTATTTTGCGGAGGATGCACGTGAACCTGTTCCCCTGTCGAGGAGTGAGTATTGGAATTTCTTGTTGTTCGATGACAGTTGTTCCGGTATGGATTCGAAACATCTGCAGGTTTTACGGGCATTCACAGGGTCATTGTAACGGTTTATGTCATTGACGATATCTCCGATGATAATGTCCAGAACATCTCTTGATGAGCTGTATTTCCCTTCCTCAATGAATCTTTTCACCGATTCTGGCATGCCACCCACGATCATGAAATCGCGGAAGTGTTTGTGCATAACATCTAATTCCACCTGTTCCAACGGTGTTCTCGATGATATCTTTAATTTGATTTCTTCAAGGATGTTCTTCGGGAATCCGATAGCCCATAGATATTCCTCGAAGTCCATGGATCTCATCGTGAGGACCCTTTCATATCCCATCGGGGTCAACGGGGGCAAGTCCGTGGATTCTTTGTTACTTCTTCTTGTGATTTGATTGGAGGCGCTTATCAATGAATCCGATGCAATCACGTCGTAACGGCCATCTTCTGCAAAACTTTTCAATGATGTGCGTGCACGGGGACAATCCTGTATCTCATCTAGGAATATCAGGGTGGAATTGGCCACTATTTCTGTATTCTCCATCATCAATGACAGATTTCTTATGATGGTGTCGACAGTAAGGTCACCGTTGAAGGCTTCCTTCATCCTTTGCATCTTTGAAAAATCGATGTACACAACATGTTCGTAATTTTCGTTTGCGAACTGTTTTATGATGTATGTCTTGCCAACTTGTCTTTGACCTTGGATGGTGAGACATTTACCCTTTTTGTCGTTCTTCCAAGACAATAGGTCGTTGGCAATCTTACGCTCCATGGTTCATGGAGTGTTTCATTCTATTTTATATAATTTATATAGACCTGAATTCCACGGCCGTATTATTCACATCAACTTGAATTCCACGGACTAGTCAGATTGATATTTCCATCGGAACTGCCGTGGTGTGAACGGTTTATGCAACATCGGTTCAACAATAGAGGTGACGTGGTCGATTAAATCATGAAAACGAGTCCAAACATGTTCTACCATGGACCAACGGAAGATGATGGGGCGAACCGGACAGGTCAGATGAATGCAAATGGGTATGAACAGTGGTTTGGTGCTGTACTATCATCAGTTGCATCTGCAGATGGTTGTAAGGACAACCCTGTCGGGATGTCCGATTCGCCTCGGAGGGCCCCTCCTTATATACACCCCATCCAATCGTCGTTCAATGACATCCGAACTCATCTTCGTTGGACTTGGGCTCAGCGGAACCGACGGTATGACCGTCAAGGCCCTCAACGCCCTGAAGGAATGCGACAAGATCTACGCGGAATTCTACACATCCACACTCATAGGCACAAAGGTCGAGGACCTGGAGGCGGTCATCGGCAAGAAGATCAAGGTCCTGTACAGGGCACAGGTCGAGGAGTGCGATGACATCATCGAGGACGCCAAGACCATGAGGGTCGGTTTCGTCACCGCAGGCGACACCATGTCCGCCACCACCCATGTGGACCTCAGGATCCAGGCCGCAGAGGCGGGCATTCCCGTCAGGTTGTTCCACGGAATCACCATCTTCTCCGGTTGTCCCACATCTCTGGGACTCCAGAACTACAAGTTCGGAAGGACGGTCACCCTGCCCTTCATCGAGGACAACTACCACCCTAGGTCCCCTTACGACCACATCAAGCAGAACAAGGATCTCGGACTCCACACCATGATCCTCCTGGACATCCGTGCGGACGAGCTCAGGTACATGACCGCCCACCAGGCCATCGAGTGGCTCCTGGAGGGTGAGAAGAAGTGGGGAGAGGGACTCGTCACCGATGACACGCTCCTCTGCGTGGCATCCAAGGTCGGTTCCCCTGAGGAGAGGATCTTCGCAGGATACCCTAAGGACCTCCTCGAGATGGATCTGGGAGAGCCCCTTCAGACACTCGTCCTTCCCGGAAACCTCCACTTCATGGAGGCTTTCGCCCTGGTCAGGTTCGCGGGTGCTCCTGAGAGCATCCTCGACGACGAGTGATGATAGGGGGTTACCCCCCATCTTAAACGGTTTCCATCTTAATTTCTCATAGATTCCAGGATGTCGCTCCCGATATCTTCTGGAACAAGTCCCCATTCGATCGCATCCTCGATGAAAGTAGATGCTGCATCGTACGGACTCATGGTGCATACGGGGATGCCTATGACCTTTCTGAAGGACTCCTTGCATGACCTTCCTATGAGTTCACCGAACACAGAGTGCTTGCCTGCGTTCTGGAGACGTATTTTCCCAGAGGGGTTGCGTACGACCACTGTCCTGACGGAGGTGGGGCCGGATGGTACCTCGAGATCATCGGTCCTGATCCCCATGTCCTGGAGTGTGGCGGTCATGGACTCGGTCATGGTGACCATGGCACGGGCCATCGTATGGTCAGCCAGATCCACATCTGTGATGAGGATCAACAGGACCTCGCCCGTGGATTCGGGAACAGTCATCCCATCCGCCCTCCACACGGTTGGTTCACCGCAGCGTACGGCGATAGAGAGGACGTTCGTGACGTTCCTACCATCCATGGTGCAACCATACGCATCACAGTTGCAATCGATGTTCAGGAAACCCTCCTTCGACGGTCCTCCGATGTTGATCCCGTGAATTCCTCCGTGAAGGCCGCCCGATGAGCCGGACACCAGTGCATCGCACGGTCCATTGAAGATTATGGAGAGGTTTCCATCATTCGAATCCAGGTGGATTCCATCCAAGAACTCACTGGACATAGTCGTAACCTCCCAGTTCAGTGGCTCTCTGTTGCACCATGATCGCAAGGACCAACCTGAGGTGTGTCGGTATGTCCTCTGTCCTCTCGAGACGTAGTCTCATGACAGGATTCAGATCCATACCGTCGAGGAGGAGCTTCTTACACATCCTCTTGACGAACGACAGTCCCTCGGAGGGTTCGACGAGACCAGTTTCAGTTCTGTCATGCACAGCCAACATGGCGTAGAACACGGATGCGTTCCTCGGATCGGAACTAACCTCCTTCTCCGCCGAGTCCAGATTGGACATCGTGGAGTCGAAACGGAGCTCCTCCCTCATCCCCCTGGGGGTTATCCCGAAGCGTGACAGCGATACGAGGCAGTCCAACTGCGTCACATGGTTCATGGCGGTTTGTCTGTCCAGTGTCTCGTACAGTCCGATCCACACGCATTCGGCTATCGCCTCCGCCAACCCGCTGTCGCGTCCGATCGATTCCAATGGATCATCACCCTTCCTGCACATGATCGCCACCTGATCGGTTCCGGATCCGGTGGCTATGCCGGTGCTGTACAGGCTCCTGGCCATCAGCTCCTGGAGGACACAGCTCTTGGTCTCGACAGCGATGGTCATGGCGTCCAGCATGGCCCCGTCCGATAGCGGGGCATCGATGCAGAGGATGGTGATTATCGTACCCTTGCGTTCCAGGTACTTCACCGCCTCATCGTGCTTCGCTGGATCGCCCGCACGTCCTCCGTTGCCACGGACGCCGCCGGTTATCGCTATCGACACCTCTCCCCCATCGTATCCGGCGGTGTAGAGTGCCGCATTGCCCATGTTGGCGGCAGTGCTGAGGGACACCACCCTGTCCGGATCCAATCCGAGTTTCGAGAAGTGCATGCGGGAGCATTCGTTGTGCACCTCCAGGGGTTCCGGCATCATGGTCATCTCCAGGTCACCTCCGAATCCCGTGGTGTTGACCACGGCTTCTGGGGATTCCACGAACCCCCCGTTGCAGTAGCCGGTGCACATGACCCTGAAACCGTCATCGGGCGGGATCACCAGGAGGGAACGTGATTGACGGTAGACCTCGATACCGGCACAGAGGCTTCCGTAGTGGATGCGTTCGCCGGGTTCCTCGGCTTCGATTATCTCCTGCCATGTGATCATCGAATCACCCCCTGTGGTTGATCTCCTCGAGGTTGCCTTCGCAGTCCAGGTACAGCTCGGTCAGTTCCTGGACGATGTCGTCGGGAGCATCCCACAATCCGCGTCTGATGACCTCCAACAGGTCCTCGACCATCTCCTTCAGGGCATACGGGTTGTTCTCGTTGATCCACTCACGCATCTCCTCATCCAGGACGAACTTCTCCGTGACGGATTTGAACATCCAGGGTTCGATGTTGTCGGAGGTCGCGCTCCAACCGAGCATGAACTCGGTCAGTGTGGACAGTTCCATCGCGCCCTTGTAGCCGTGCTGCTTCAACCCCTCGACCCATTTGGGATTCAGCACCCTGCTGCGCATCACGTACGCGGTCTCCTCCTCCAATGTGCGGAGCTTTATCCTGTCCACATCGGAGCTGTCCCCCATGTACGAGGTCGGTGCTGTTCCGCCGAATGTCCTGACGGCCGCGTTCATGCCACCGAGGCTATCGTAGTCGTCATCGATGTCCAGCATGTCGAATTCGCGGTCGTTGTGGTTCTTGACGGTCACGTTCAGCTGACCTACACGTCTCTTGAACGCCACGGGGACCTTCTCTCCCTTCCACTTGCCGCCGTATGCATGACCGCCCCAGGTCGCGTATGTCTCCGCGATCTGCTCGATGCTGTCCCATTTGGATGATTCGATCAGGACCGAGACGCCGTTGCCGTGCTGTCCGGGAGGGTCGCCGAAGACCCTTATGCTGGCCAGGTCCCTGGCCTCCTCCGCGCCCATCCCCTCGGATATGTACTTCTTGATGTCATCCATCAGGTGCTTCCTGTAGAAGTTCTCCTCATCGGACTCATCCAGTTCACCGACAATCCTCAACGCCTCCACGAGGAAATCGGTCAGGTTGGGGAACGAGTCACGGAACAGTCCCGATATCCTGGGCATGACGTCGATCCTCGGCCTGCCCAGTTCCTCCAATGGGATGACCTCCATGCCGGTGACCTTCCCACCGATGGTTCCCCAGGTGGGCCTCACACCCATGAGTGCGAGTATGTATGCGACGTCATCACCGTAGGTCTTCATGGTGTCCGTGGCCCAGACCACTATCCCCACGTTCTCCGGGTAGGTTCCGTTGTCCTCCACGTAGCGGGACACCATGTCCTCCGCCATCTTGCTGCCGACCTTCCAACTGGCCTCAGAAGGTATGGCATCCGGGTCGATGGAGTAGAAGTTCCTTCCCATGGGGAGGAGGTGGGAGTTACCCCTGGTCGGCGATCCGGACGGTCCCGGTTCCACGAACCTGCCGTCCAATCCTTTCACGAGGTTGTCGACCTCGTCGGTCATCCTCCTGATCCCGGGCATGATCACATCGGTCACATGGTTGATGGACCTTGTCGTGTCGTCATCCAATCCGCCGAGGAGTCCACGTGCCGCATCGATGGATGCGTCATGGTCGAATTCCACCTCGTCCATCCGGTCGATCAGTGCGTTGAAAGTGGAATCCACCCTTTCCAGGACCATCCCCTTGACCTCGCCATCGGAGGTCATCCCCGACGGGTTGTCCAGGAGGTCGTCCAGATCGTGTCCCATGAGGTTGCATACGCAACCCCTCAGTGAGGGGATGCTGCCGTTCCTGAGGCGACAGAGGCTGTAGACCATCTCGCGCAGACGTTCACCCTCGGGTACCTCGCCCAGGATGTGGAGTCCGTCCTTGATCATCGCGTCCTTGATGTCCGACAGGTAGTCGTATATGTCGTCCACGACCGCATCCACGTCATCGGGTGTGCATTCGGGATCCAGTCCAAGTTCCTCGAACATGTCGAGTCTGCGGATCTCCTCCAGGATGCTGTCATCCAGGGATTGGCGCTTGTCATCCTGCATCGTGCTGCGGGAGTTGAGGTACTCCTGCAGGAAACCCTCCAGGTCCATCAGGTCGTCGTAGCTCCCGCCACGCATCATCGATGGGCACATGTGTCCTATCAGCACCGAGTTGGCCCTGCGTTTGCATTGGATCCCCTCACCCGGATCGTCGATGATGTAAGGATAGACGTTCGGCATGGTGTCCAGGACGACATCGGGATAGCAGTCCGCGGACAATCCGTTTCCCTTCCCCGGGAGCCATTCGAGGGTCCCGTGGGTACCCATGTGTATTATGCAGTCGGCCTTGAAGACGTACTTCAACCATCTGTAGTAGGCCAGGTACTGGTGGGGCATGACCACGTACGGGTCGTGGTAGAGCCTCTCCGCCTGTGAGTGCTGCCCCCTGTTCGGCTGGATCCCGATGAACGTCTTCCCGGTGGTGTATCCGGGTACGAGGAACCTCCCCATGTGGGTGGATATGTCTCCTGGGGGTTCACCCCAGCTCTGTTCGATCCCGGCCCTCGCCTTGTCCGTCAACTCTGCGTACCAATTACTGTACGTCTCCATGTCTATCAGGTCCGCGGACCTCTCAGGGATCTCCTCGTCGGGTACCCACTCCGTGTCGCTGGTGACCCCTTCCAACAGCCTGTTCACGATGGCGTTGCCGCTCTCGGGGATGTCCCCGACATCGTAGCCCTCGTCCTTCATGGATATCAGGCATCTGCGGACGCTTTCCAGGGAATCCAATCCGGATGCACCGCCGATGCGGTCGTTGCTGGGCGGATACATGTTGAAGAGGAATGCGACCCTCCTTTCGGAAACCGGTTTCCTGCGGAGCTTCGCCCATGACACGGCGAGGTCAGCGATCCTGTGGATCCTGTCGGGGACCGATTCGCAGCGGTAGATCCCATCGTCGCCGCGTGAGTTGAACGACACCGGCACGGAGATGGTCTGACCGTCGAACTCGGGCCATATGACGTTGGCACCGAGTTCGGACGATGTGAGTCCTATGATGTCCTCCCTCCACTTCTCCACAGGACGGGAGACGTTGATGGCCTGTATCACGGGGACATCCAGGTCCAGGAAGAAGTTGTGCGGGTGCTCCTCTCCGGAGACGTTGTTCATGGACACCTGGGAGAAACCGGTGCATATCACCAGGGTGTCTATCAGTGGCCGACCGTCCCTCTTGAAGTACTTCTCTATCACGGCTTCGACACCGATGCTGCCGGTGATCTCGTCCGGGGAGGATTGGAAGAACACGGGTATCGTGTTGACATCCATTCCCTCCAGTTTCCTGATGAGTGTGTCTATCGCACCCTTGCGGTCCTTCAGCCAGCTGGTCTGGTGCATCATGACGCCGATGGTGATCCTCCCGTCATCGAGGGTCTCCAGGTACTCGTCCAGTTCCATCATGTCCCCGAGGTCGGGGTGGTACAGTCCCTCCGTGCGGTTGCGGGCGACTTCGGGGACCTCCACGTCGCATCCTGCGATCTCCCTGCACAGCCATTTCATCAGGGAGCGGTGGTTATCAGCCCCACCTATGCCGACGAATCCCCTGACCAGCAGGTAGTCCCTGTCCGAATGGCGGAACCTGTGGCGGTTCTCCTCGTTGAGTTCCGGGAGGGAACTGTCGTACAGCATGTCCAGACCCTCCTCCTCGACGACCTCCATCATCCTGTCGTATTTCCTGAAATGGGTCTGGTCACCATGGAACTCCACCAGGAGTATGTCCGTCCTGCGCAGTTCCTTCACCATCTCCAGGAATGCCGACTCATCCGAATCCAGGACCTCGGAGTCACAACATACAAGGCGGATCCCCGATGGCAGGTCGTCCATTCCTTCCAGGGTCTTCCCCATGAATATGCTGTCCCTGTTCATCACGCTGAGGTACACGGCGTTGACGGTACCTCCATCATGGTCTCCTTTCTCAAAAACATCCAACATAGAATCACCTCAGAAATCGTCAATTGTTCTGCGGACGGACCTGAAGACGTTGTCCGCGTTCAGTTCCTCCAGACGGAGGTAGGTGCCGTCGAGTTCCCTGCAGAGGTCCATGGCCAGGCCCAGGTTCATCTTGCCAGCCTCGGTGTCGACGACGATGAAACGGATCCCGGAACCTGCGAGTCCCCTCGCGGTCTCCAGCATCTCGCCCAGGGGTTTCCTTCCCGGTTCCAGTGACTTGTTGCATCTGCCGTCGGACAGTATGACCATGACCGGGTTCCCACCGCCGTTCTCTCTAGAGAGGACCTCGTGTCCCTTCAGTAGTCCATGGGTTATCGGTGTCCTGCCACCGGTGGGTATCGTGGACAGGGCGTTGTATGCACGCAGGGTGCTCTTGGTGAGGGGAAGTACCTCCTCAGCGTGGTCGGTACGGAAAACGACCATCCCGACACGGTCCCTCTTCTGGTACGCATCCTTGAGCATGGAGAGGATGGCTCCCTTGACGGCCACCATCCTGTTCTGGGCACCGATGGATCCGCTTCCGTCCACCAGGAACAGGATGTCGTTCCCCCTCCTGAGCTCACGGACCTTCTCCCTCAGGTCGGAACCCTCCAGGACTATGGCCAGGTCCGAGTGGTCGCGTATGACTTGATATGGTGCGGCCGCCCTGATGCTGGCACACAGTGCTATGTCCCTGATCCTGCCACGGGGGATGCGGTACCCTATGCACCTTCCGGATGGGTCCTCCTCCGTGGAACCGCTCCTGCGTCCGGAACGTCCCCTCTTCAACCTGTCATCGGCAGGTGGCATGTAGTCGATCACGTCGAACGTCTCACCTATGGCGAAGACCTCCTCCTCCGTGTCGGAATCCTCGGAGGATTCCTGGTCCATGTCGGAGATATCCGGGACTGGTGGTTCGCGGTCCGGCGGTTCGTCCTGTGGTTCGTTGTTCTGGTCCTGCTCCGGCTCGCTTTCCTCCTGGTCCTGCTGGGGCGGAGGTCCCTCTGGAGGGTCGTCATCCCGTTCGTCATCGGAATCGTTCCTGCGCCTGTGTTCCAGACAGAGTGCGGCAGCGGTCTTCAGGTCGTCACGGTCCACCGTCTCCCTTCCATCCATGGCCGCCAGTGCGCATGATGCGTTGATCACGGAGATGTCCCCCCTGTGTCCCGACACCCCGAGTTCCAGGCACAGTTGCGTCACCGCCCTGCAGTACCCTTCCGGGATGCGTATGAAAACGGCGGAATCACGGCTCCTGGCTATGAGCTCCTCCAATCCAAGGTCCTCATCACGGTACCTCTCGCAGAATCCGATGGGGTCCGAGGAGAACTCCAGGTTGCGTTCGACGACCTCGGACCTCTCATCCTCGTCCTCCATGTTGGAGGTGAAGATGCACATGTCGAAACGGTCCAGTATGTGCTCCGACACATCCCCTTCCGAGGGGTCCATGGTGGCGACCACCAATGTGTCGCAGGTCTCGGTCCCAGACGTCCCGTCCCTCTCCACGGTGCTTGTACGGGTCTCGGCTATGTTGAGGATCTGGTGCAGTATGTCCTGATTCATCAGGTTCGCATTCTCCACCAGAAGGATGTTCCCGTCTGCACGTGATACGAGGCTCCTGTCCAACCTGACGATGCCGTCGCGTATCGTGCCCTCGATGTCCATGGCCCCGAACACGCGGTCCTCGGTCACACCCATGGGGAGGACCACGATGGAACGTCCTCCGGATATGTGCTCCATGGACCTGGCGAGCAGGGATTTCCCCGATCCCTTGGGTCCGCATATCAGTACCGCCTTGATCCCGGGGGACGAGAGGGCACAGACCAGTCCGTCCTTCGCCTGCTGGTTGCCGACTATGGCGGAGAAGGGGAAGGACACCATCACTGGTTCATCTTTGATTGGATCCATGATTCCAGCTCCTTAGCATCCAATCTAGAATCCTGGAACGGGTTGCGTCTCATGCGATGGGCCATCACCAACGGTGCAACGTGCGCCACATCCGTCGGGAGGACCTCCGTGCGACCCTGCATGGCAGCATAGGCCACAGCCGATTTGATCAACGTGAGGTCCGCACGGTGACCGTCGACATCCAGGTGCAGGGGGATCCTGACGGCTGCCCTGACAACATCCTTGCCGGGGACGATATCCCCGACCAACTCACGTGCTTCCTGGATGCGGTCCCTGAGTTCCGCCTGCTGTTCCTCGTATCTGGAGCTGAAATCTTCCGGATCCCTCTCGAACTCCATGCGCCTCTCGATGATCTGCATCCTGCGCTCCTCATCCCTTTCCGCTTCCACGTCCACCATGAGTCCGAACCTGTCCAACAACTGCGGCCTGAGGTCCCCTTCCTCGGGGTTCATGGTACCCACCAGGATGAATTTCGACGGGTGGGAGTACGAGATACCCTCTCTTTCGATGAAGTTGACACCCATGGCCGCCGCATCCAGGAGCAGGTCGACTATGTGGTCATCCAAGAGGTTGATCTCATCGACGTAGAGGATGTTCCCGTTGGCTTTGGCCAGGACTCCGGGTTCGAACTTCTTCTTCCCTGTGCTTATGGCATGTTCGATGTCCAACGTTCCCGCCACACGGTCCTCCGTGGAACTCAGTGGAAGCTCCACGACCCTCATCGGGACGATGGATTCCTGGGGATCCTCGCGTTCCCTGCACTCGGGACATCTGGATGATGCATCGTTCCAAGGGCATCCGCAGGCGCATCCTCCGACGACGTGCCTCTCCGGTAGAAGGGATGCCAGGGCCCTGACCGCAGTGGATTTGGC